>JBBQZE010000022.1:0-19997 GCA_038207985.1 Solirubrobacterales bacterium | reverse complement strand
ACCGACCACGCGCACATCCGCGTGTTCGACGTCCAGCCCGACGGCACGATCGCCAACTCGCGCGTGTTCGCGGAAGGCATCGGCACCGGCGACCTGGCCAGCGGCGAGCTCGTGGACGGCATGAAGCTCGACGAACGCGGCAACGTCTGGGTGACCGGTCCCGGCGGCGTGTGGGTCTTCGCGCCGGACGGCACCCACCTCGGAGTGATCGAGGTCCCCGAGAACGTCGGGAACTTGAACTGGGGTGGCCCCGACTGGTCGTGGCTCTTCATCCCGGCCTCCACCTCGATGTACCGCTTGCAGTGCAAGGTGTCCGGCAACCGACTCCCCTACATGAGGTGACCGCATGAGCGACGACGACGCACCGAAGATCGACCCGACCCGGTCGGCGCTGATCATCCAGGACCTCCAGAACGACGTGATCATCGAGGGCGGCGCGTTCGCGGAGTCCGGCGCGCCCGCGCACGCGACGTCGCAGGGTGTCGTCGCGAACGTCGCGGGCCTCGCGGCGGCGTGCCGGAAGGCGGGCGCCCCGGTCATCCACGTCCACTACGTCGTCGATCCCGGCGCGGTCGGCCTCAAGCAGAACGCGCCGCTCTTCAAGGGCGTCCGCGGCGACAACGCGCTCGTGCGCGGCACCTGGGGCGCGGCGCCCGTCGACGGTCTGGAGCCGCAGGAGGGCGACCACGTCGTCGAGAAGATGCGCATGAACGGCTTCTACGAGACCCGCCTGGACATCCTGCTGCGCGGCCTCGGCGTCGACCAGCTGATCGTCTCCGGCGCGTGGACGAACATGTCGATCGAGCACACCGCCCGCCACGGCGCCGACGCGGGCTACGAGGTCTGGGTCCCGTCGGACGGCACCTCGACGCTGAACGAGGAGTGGCAGAAGGCGGCGCTCGAGTACGCCATGACGAACGTCGCGACGGTCGCCACCTGCGCCGAGCTCGCAGCCGGGCTCGGCGGGTGATCACGCAGGCCTTCGTCGACGGACGCTGGACGGACGCCGACGACGGCGCCACCTTCGACGTCACCGACCCGGCGACGGGGGAGGTGATCGCCGCGGTGCCCCGGATGGGCGCCGCGGAGACCCGGCGCGCGATCGAGGCCGCGCAGCGCGCCCTGCCGGGCTGGCGCGGACTGCTGGCCAAGGAGCGGGCACGCATCCTGCGGCGCTGGGCGGACCTGATGGCCGACCACGCCGAGGAGCTCGCGACCCTGCTGACCACCGAGCAGGGCAAGCCCATCGCCGAGTCCCGCGTCGAGGTGGCCTACGCGGCGAGCTTCTTCGAGTGGTTCGGGGAGGAGGCCAAGCGCGTCTACGGCGACACGATCCCGACCTACATGGCCGACCGCCGCATCGTGGTCACCAAGGAGGCCGTGGGGGTCACGGCCGGCATCACGCCGTGGAACTTCCCCGCGGCGATGCCGACGCGCAAGGCCGCCCCGGCGCTGGCGGCGGGCTGCACGATGGTGCTCAAGCCGGCCGAGCAGACGCCGCTGACCGCGCTCGCGGTGATGGCCCTCGGCGTCGAGGCGGGCCTGCCGCCCGGGGTCCTGTCGATCGTGACGGGCGACGCGGAGGACGCGCCGAAGATCGGCGGCGAGATGACGTCCAACCCGCTCGTGCGCAAGCTCGGCTTCACGGGCTCGACCGAGGTGGGCAAGGTGCTGATGGCGCAGTGCGCCGGGCAGGTCAAGAAGGTCTCGCTCGAGCTGGGTGGCAACGCCCCCTTCATCGTCTTCGACGACGCAGACCTGGACGCCGCGATCGACGGGGCGATCACCTGCAAGTTCCGCAACTCGGGCCAGACGTGCATCTCGGCCAACCGGATCCTCGTCCACGAGGCCGTCCACGACGCGTTCGTGGAGCGCTTCGTCGCGCGCGCCGCGTCGCTCGTCGTGGCCGACGGCTTCACCGACGGGGTCAACGTCGGGCCGCTGATCGACGTCCCCGGCGTGGAGAAAGCCGAGCGCCACGTGGCCGACGCGCGCGAGCGCGGCGCCGAGCTGCTGCTGGGCGGTGCGCGGCACCCGCTGGGACCGCAGTTCTTCAGCCCCACGGTGCTCACGGGGGTGACGGACGCGATGGCGATGAGCAACGAGGAGACCTTCGGGCCCGTGGCGGGCATCAGCTCCTTCGCCACCGAGGAGGAAGCCGTCCGCAACGCGAACGACACGCCCTACGGGCTGTCGAGCTACTTCTACAGCCGCGACATGGCTCGGATATGGCGGGTCTCCGAGGGGCTGGAGTACGGCATCTTGGGGATCAACACCGGCCTCATCTCCACCGAGGTGGCGCCGTTCGGCGGCGTGAAGGAGTCGGGCATCGGGCGCGAGGGGTCGAAGTACGGCCTCGACGAGTGGCTCGAGACCAAGTACCTGTGCATCGGAGGAATCCAATGATCGTCGAGGAACGGACGTACCACGTCCACACGGGCAAGCTGGGAGAGGTCGTGCGGCTCTACGCCGAGGAGGGCACCGAGCTGCAGCAGCGCATCCTCGGGAACCTGATCGGGGCGTTCACCGTCGACATCGGGGACCTGAGCTCGATCGTGCAGCTCTGGGGCTACGCCTCGCTGGCCGAGCGCGACGAGCGCCGCGCCGCCCTCCAGGCCGAGCGCGCCTGGAAGGACTTCCTGAAGCGCCTCACGCCGATGATCCACACGCAGCGCAACCGCATCCTGGTTCCGACGGCCTTCTCCCCGATCCGATGAGCGACCTCGACGGCAAGGTCGCGATCGTCACGGGCGGCGCGCAGGGCATCGGGCGCGCGATCGCCGAGGGCCTCGCCGCCCAGGGTGCCCGCATCGTGATCGCCGACCTGAAGGGCGCGCAGGAGGCGGCGCAGGCGTTCCCGGACGGCGTCGGCCTCACCGTCGACGTCTCCTCGGAAGAGGACACCGCGCGCATGGCCGCCGAGACCGTCGAGCAGTGCGGCGGCATCGACATCCTCGTCAACAACGCCGGCCTCTACGCGTCGCTGGAGATGCGGCCGTTCGAGGAGATCCCGGTCGCGGAGTGGCGGCAGGTCATGGACGTCAACGTCCTGAGCATGTTCCTCACCTGCCGCGCGGTCGTGCCGCACCTGCGCGAGCGCGGCGGCGGGCGCATCGTGAACATCTCCTCCGGGACGCCGTTTCGCGGCGTGCCGTTCCTCGCGCACTACGTCACGAGCAAGGGCGCGATCCTCACGCTCACCCGCGTCCTGGCCAAGGAGCTCGGCGCCGCGGAGATCCTCGTCAACTGCGTGGCCCCCGGCTTCACGATCAGCGACGGGGTGCGCGACCAGCCCGCGGTCCTGGAGGCGCTGCAGGGCGCCTCGGTGTCCGCCCGCACGCTCAAGCGCGATCAGCAGCCCGAGGACGTGGTGGGCGCCGTCGTGTTCCTCTGCGGCCCGGGCGCGTCGTTCATCACCGGTCAGACCATGGTCATCGACGGCGGCCAGTACTTCCATTGATCCTCGCCCTGCTGCGCCACACCGCCGCCGGCGCCGCCGGCGCCCCGAACACCGTCGTCGACCCGGACGCCGGGCTGCGCTGGACGCTCGCCGACGAGGCGCCCGCGGACGCGCTGCTCGCGCGCGAGGTCGAGCTGGAGGCCGCGGCGGACTGGCTGATGCGCCACGACCGCGTCGACTTCCAGCCCGGTGGGGTTGCCCATCGCCACGTCCATCCGGGGCCCGGCATCCGGGTCCTGCTGCACGGCGAGATCACGATCGACAGCGAGGGCGAGACGACGACGTACGGCCCCGGGGAACCGTGGTTCGAGCGCGGGCCAGACCCCGTGCTCGCGACGACGTCGGCGACCGAGCCGACCGCGTTCATCCGCGTGCTGCTGCTCCCGGTCGCCTACGCCGGGCAGCGGACGATCACGTACGTCGACCCCGCCGACGCAGACAAGCCGAAGACCCAGAAGGCGACGATCCTCTCCGAGCGGCCGGTGGTCCGGTGAGCCGCTCGGGCGGGCAGGTGCTCGTCGACCAGCTCGTCGCCCACGGCACCGAGCTCGCGTTCGGGGTCCCGGGGGAGAGCTACCTCGCGGTGCTCGATGCGCTGCACGACGCGCCGCTGCGGTTCATCGCCACCCGACACGAGGCCGGGGCGGCGACCATGGCCGAGGCCTGCGGGAAGCTCACGGGGCGCCCCGGCGTCTGCCTCGTCACGCGGGGGCCAGGGGCCACCCACGCGAGCGTCGGCGTCCACACGGCCTTTCAGGACTCCACGCCGATGCTGCTGCTCGTGGGGCAGGTCGCCCGCGGGACGATCGGGCGCGAGGGCTTCCAGGAGCTCGACTACCGCCAGGTCTTCGGCTCGATGGCGAAATGGGCCACCCAGGTCGACGAGGCCTCCCGGCTGCCCGAGGTCATCGCGCGGGCCTACGCCGTCGCGTGCTCCGGGCGCCCCGGGCCCGTGGTCGTCGCGCTGCCGGAGGACGTGCTCGCCGAGGAGACCGACGTCGCGGACGCCGCTCCGGTCGCGGCGGCTGCCGCGTCGCCCGGCGCCGCCGAGCTCGAGACGCTGCGCGAACTCGTCGGGGAAGCGGAGCGGCCCCTGCTGGTGGTGGGCGAGGGAGGCTGGACCGCGCAGGCCGGCGCGGACGTGGTCGCGTTCGCGCAGGCGGCGGGGGTGCCCGTCGCGACGTCGTTCCGCTGCCAGGACTACGTCGACAACGACGCCCCCGTGTACGCCGGCCACGCCGCGATCGGGATGCCGCCCGCGCTCGCCGGGCGCATCGCGGAGGCTGACCTCCTGCTCGCGGTGGGCGGCCGGCTCGGCGAGATCCCGTCCTCGGGATGGACCCTGCTCGACATCCCGGTGCCGCGCCAGCGCCTCGTGCACGTCCACCCCGACCCCGACGAGCTCGGGGCGGTCTACCAGCCGACGCTGGGCATCGTCTCCGGGCTGCCGGAGTTCGCTGCGGCGCTGCGCGCGCTCGAGCCGCCCGGGGGCGCACCGGGACGTGCCGCGCTCGTCGCCGAGGCCCGCGCGGCGTACGAGGCGAACCTCGCCGAGCACCGCGAGCTGCCCGGAGCGCTGCAGATAACGGGGGTGATGAAGGTGCTCCGCGCGCGCCTCGGGCCCGACGCGATCCTCACCTGCGGGGCGGGCAACTTCACCGTGTGGGCGCACCGCTACTACGCCTTCCGCCGGTACCCGACCCAGCTCGCCCCGCGCAGCGGCGCGATGGGCTACGGCTACCCGGCGGCGCTCGCGGCGAAGGCCCTGCATCCCGACCGGCCGGTGGTCTGCATCGCCGGTGACGGCGACTTCCTGATGACGGGCCAGGAGCTCGCGACCGCGGTGCAGCACGACCTGGCCGTCGTCGTGCTCGTGGTCGACAACGGGATGTACGGCACGATCCGCATGCACCAGGAGCGCCACTTCCCCGGCCGGGTGGTGGGCACGGACCTGGTCAACCCGGACTTCGTCGCCTACGCCCGGGCGTTCGGCGCCCACGGGGCGCTGGTGGAGCGCACGGAGGACTTCGCGGCCGCGTTCGACGATGCGCTCGCCGCGGGCGGCCCCGCGCTGTTGCACCTCCGCGTCGACCCGGAGGCCCTGACGCCGCGCCAGACGCTCGGCGAGATCCGTGCGGCGGCGGGCGGATGAGCGGGCGCCGCGAGCTGCGGGTCGACGGACTCGCCGAGCCGATCAGCCACTTCACCGACGCGGTCGTCGCGGGCGACACGCTCTACCTGTCGGGCATCGTGCCCGTCGACGCCGCCGGGGCGGTGGTGGGGGGCGACGACGTCGTCGCCCAGGCCCGGCAGGTCTTCGCGATCATGCGGCAGGTGCTCGAGGCGGCGGGCGCGAGGCCGGCCGACGTCGTCAAGGTGACCGTCTACCTGCTCGACGTCGACGACCGCGCCGCGATCAACCCGATCCGTCAGGAGTTCTTCGGCGACGCCCGGCCGGCGAGCACCCTGGTGGAGGTCAGCCGGCTGGCGGTCCCGGGCGCGCTGCTCGAAGTCGAGGCCGTCGCCCACCTCGGCCCGTGACCCGGATGTCCGCGCAGGCCATCGCTGCCGCCGTCGCCTCGGGCGAGCTGCGCGCGGAGGCCGTCGTCCGCGACGCCCTGGACCGGATCGCCGACCGGCCGGAACTCAACGCCTTCATCACCGTCTGCGCCGACGCCGCGATCGCCCGCGCCCGCGCCGGCGTCGCGGGGCGCCTGGCCGGCGTGCCCCTCCTGGTCAAGGACCTCATCGACACCGCGGGGGTGCGCACGACCTACGCGTCGCTGATCTGGGCCGACCACGTGCCCGAGCGCACGGCGCCGTGCGTCGCCGCGCTGGAGGCCGAGGGCGCCGTGGTGGTGGCCAAGGCGAACGCCGACGAGTTCGCCTGGGGCGTGGCCGGTCAGAACGCCCACTACGGCAACGTGGTCAACCCGCTGCACCCCGGCCGCATCACCGCGGGCTCCAGCGGCGGCAACGCCGCGGCGCTGGCGGCGGGCCTCGTGCCGCTGGCGCTCGGCACCGACACGGGCGGCTCGGTGCGCCTGCCCGCCGCAGCGTGCGGCGTGGTCGGCCTGAAGCCCGCGCTCGGGGCGATCTCCACGGCGGGCGTGCACCCGCTGGCCGCGAGCTTCGACACCGTCGGCCCCATGGCGCGGACCGTCGCCGACTGCGCCCTGGCCCATGCGGTGCTGACCGGGACGGCGGTCCCCGCGCCGCGCCTGGCGGGCCTGCGCGTGGGGGTGCTCACCCATCCGCCGGACGTCACCGGCACGGGCGGCGACACCGCCCGCGACGCTCGCGTGGACGCGATCGCCGAGCGGCTGCGGGCGCTCGGCGCCGAAGTGGTGGAGGTGGAGCTCCCGCCGCTCGAGCACGACACCTGGCCGGTCTTCTACGCCGACGCCGCCCGCGCCCACGCCGCGACGTTCCCGTCGCGCGCGGTCGACTACGGGCCCACCGTGCGGGCCAAGCTCGAGGCCGCCGCGGAGGTCGCACCAGAGGCCGTCCGACGGGCCACGGACGCGCTGCGGCGGTGGCGGGCGGCGGCGGAGCGTGAGCCCGCGGTCGACCTCGTCGCCTCGCCGGTGCTCGGGCTCGCCGAGCTTCCGGAGGCAGGCGTGGACGAGCTCGCCATCCGGCTCCCGTTCTCGGAGTGGACGCGTGCGTTCAGCTACCTCGGCTGGCCGGCGATCGCGGTGGGGGAGCTCCAGCTCGCGGGTCGCGACGTCGCGACGGTGGTCGGCGCGGCGCTCGCCGTCGAGCGCGGAACCGCCGTCGTAGGCTGACGCCCAACGCCAGAAACGATTGTCGATAGTGGCCGCTTGCGTTGGCATAGATGCATGGGTTAGGTTCGCGCCGTGGTCGAGTTCGCCCATTCGAGGACCGCCAAGATCGCCGCACGGGTGCTGCTCGGGACGGTCGTGGCACTCCCGGTGATCTGGGTGCTGTTCATCGCCACCAACACGAGCTTCGGGCCGGCGGTCGACAACCCGAAGGACTTCCTGATCACGCTGCTGAACGGTCTCACGGCGGCGGCGCTCTACTTCGTGGTCGCCAGCGGCTTCACCCTGATCTTCGGGCTCATGCGCGTGGTCAACATGGCCCACGGGGCCTTCTTCCTGCTCGGTGGGTACATCGCCCTGCGCCTCCAGCGCAGCATGGTCGGCGGCGACGCCGGCGTCGGCCTCTCCAGCGCGCAGGTCTCCTTCGTGCAGTGGTTCGTCCCGTTGCTGGCGGGGGTCGCCGTCGTCGCGGGCGTCGGGCTGCTGATGCAGCAGCTCTTCCTGCGCTGGAACCAGGGCCAGGACCTGCGCCAGGCGCTGATCACCATCGCCGTGTCGATCATCCTGGCCGACCAGATGCTCGGGAAGTACGGGGGCGTCGCGCAGGACATCTCGTGGCCCGGCACGTTCGACAAGTTCGTCAACCTGCACGTCGCCGGGGTGCAGTACACGCTGACCCGCCTCGTGATCCTGGGCATCGGGATCGCCGTGGGCGCCGCGCTGTGGTTCTGGCTGAAGAAGACCCGCACGGGGATGGTGATCCGGGCGGGGGTCGACGACCGCGACATGGTCTCGGCGATGGGGATCAACATCCAGCTGACGTTCGCGGTCGCCTTCGTCGTCGGCTCGGCGCTGGCCGGCATGGGCGGCGCCGTCGGCGGCTCGTTCGCGAGCCTCGCCCCGGGCGTCGACTCCAACTGGCTGCTCAACTCGCTGATCGTCGTGATCATCGGCGGGCTCGGCTCGCTCGGCGGCGCTGCCATCGGCGCGCTCCTGCTGGGGCTGACGACGAACTTCGCCGCCGCCTACCTCCCGTCGGACTACACCTTCTACTCGATCATCTTCACCTTCGTGCTGCTGGCCCTCGTGCTCGCCGTGCGGCCCCTCGGTCTCTACGGGCGACCGGCGTGAGCGCGCGCTCGGCAAAGGCCACGCCCGACCGGGCCGTCGGCGTGATCTTCCTCGTCCTCGCGCTCGCCGCGCCGTTGATCTTCAACGAGTACTGGATCGCGACGCTCCTGACCCAGGCGCTCTTCTTGGGGGTCGTCGCCGCCAGCCTGATCTTCCTCTCGGCCTACGGCGGCATGGTCTCGCTCGCCCAGCTGTCGATCTACGGCGTCGCCGGCTTCGCGCTCGGCAACCTGACCACGAACGGGAACACCAAGGGACTGAACCTGGGCTGGGCGCCGGTGCCCGGCCTCGTCGTCGCGATCATCGTCGCGGTGGCGATCGCGTTCCTGTTCGGCGCGGTGGCCAGCCGCAGCTTCGGCATCTACTTCCTGATGATCACCCTGGTCTTCTCGGTGATCGCCAACCTGTTCTTCGGTCAGGTCACCAGCGTGTCCGGCTTCGGCGGCATCAGCGGCATCCCGATCCCGTCCTTCCTGAGCCGCACCGCTCACCCCGACCGGCTCTACTTCGTGACGCTCGTGGTCGCCCTGCTGGTCTACGTGGGGCTGCGCTACGTGTCGCGCACGCCGTTCGGGCTGACGCTCCAGGGCATCCGGGACGACCCGATCCGGATGAGCTCGCTGGGCTACAACGTGACGCTCCACCGCACGCTCGCGTTCGTGTTCTCGGGGCTGGTCGCGGCCGTGGGCGGCATCCTCTACGTGTGGTGGAACGGGCAGATCGCCCCGTCGACCATCGGCCTCAACGCCACGATCAACATCCTCGTGATCGCGGTCATCGGCGGGCTGTACCGGCTCGAGGGGGCGTGACTCGGCGCGCTGGTCTTCGTGCTGCTCAACAACTACGCCCAGGACGTCTCGTTCGTCGGTGACCGCTTCCCGACGCTGATCGGCGTGATCTTCCTCGTCATCGTGCTCGTCTCCCCGAACGGCCTCATCGGCCTCTGGGAGCGCGTCGTCCCGGCTGCGGGACCGCGAGCCACAGGCGACGTCGCTGAGGAGAGGGGGTCAGCCGAGCTGACACCCGCAGCCTGAGAGGTCGTAGGGAAACGCAGACCAAGCGCTGTCGCACCCGCGACGGCTCAGGAGGAGGAGGAGACATGCAGTCACCCAGGAGCCCGAAGCAGCGGGCATGGTGGTCCATCGCACTTGCCGGAGTCGTGGCAGCGGGGATCGCCGGCTGCGGGTCGAGCAACAGCTCGAGCAGCACCAGCACCGCGGCATCGACCCCGGCCGCTTCGACCCCCGCCGCCAAGCCGGCGGCGGCGGCAAAGCCTGACCCGGAGCCCCAGCCCGCGGTCGCGCCGCGTAGCGGCGGCTCGGGCACGCCGATCAAGATCGCGATCATGTCGGAGTGCAAGGGCGCGTTCGGCTCGTTCGACAACCAGAACATGGCCGGCGCGGTCTCGGCGATCTCGCAGTTCGCCGGGGCAAAGCCGAAGGATCCCAAGAAGCCCAAGGACGGTTTCACGGGCGGCGCCATCGGCGACCATCCGCTCAAGCTGGTCGGGGTGGGCTGCGGCGACGACACCGCGGACACCGTGATCAAGGAGACGCGGCGCCTGATGGAGTCGCTGGGCGCGGACGTGATGATCGGGCCGCTGTCCGGTGACGAGTCCATCGCGGTGGCCAACTACGCCAAGGATCACCCGGACAAGACGTTCGTCGACGGCTCCGCGGGCGCGCAGGACACGACGCTCAAGGTCCAGGCGCCGAACTTCTACCGCTTCAACGGTGACGGGGCCATGTGGAACGCCGGCCTCGGGGACATCGCCTTCAACAAGCTGGGCTGGAAGAAGGCCGCGGTCATCACCGACGACTACTCGTTCGGCTGGACGTCCGGGGCCGGCTTCATCGCCGAGTTCTGCGCGGCCGGCGGTCAGGTCACCAAGCGGGTCTTCCCGCCGCTGAACACGACGGACTACTCGTCCTTCGCGCAGCAGCTGCCCTCCGACGTCGACGGCACGTTCGTCGCGGTCGGCGGCGCGGGTCTCATCCCGTTCCTGAAGGCCTACGAGCAGTCCAAGGGCCCGATCGACGCCAAGAAGTTCATGGGCAACCTGTTCTGGGGCACCCCGGGGCAGTTCGAGCAGCTGGGCCCGCGGGTCGCGGGCGCCTACATCGGCGGCGCAGGCACGGCCGGCGACCTCGACACCCCGGCGGCGACGGACTACGCAGCGAACATCATCGGCAAGTGGTTCACGACGATCGCACCCGGTGGTGACGCCGCTCCGCAGGCGTCCAGCACGTTCACCTACGGCTACTACATCAACACGTGGGGCCTGATCAAGGCGCTGGAGGAGGTCAAGGGCGACATTTCCGGCGGTCAGAAGAAGCTGCAGGCCGCGTTGGCCAAGACGGTGCTCCCGGCGCCGTACGGCGAGATCACCCTGGACGAGAACCGCCAGGGCAAGCTCGACGTGTTCACCCAGCAGCTGTACATGAAGGGCGGCAAGCTGGCGGTCAAGACGATCGCGAAGATCCCCGCGGTCGACCAGACCTTCGGCGGCACGTTCAGCGCCGACACCCCGGCCCCCGGGCGCAAGTCGCCCGAGTGCAAGTCGGGCGGCAGCCTGCCGTGGGTCGGCAACGCCCAGCCGGTCAAGGTCACCGGCTAGGGGCCTGATGGCCGACGCAGTCACCGATCCCGCCGTGCCGATCCTCCGCTTGCGGGGGGTCGGCCGGCGGTTCGGCGGCCTGGCCGCCGTGAGCGACGTCGACCTCGACGTCGCTCACGGTGAGCGCCGGGCGATCCTGGGGCCCAACGGCGCCGGGAAGACCACCCTCTTCAACGTCATCTCCGGTGACATGCCCCCGAGCTCCGGGACCATCGAGTTCCTCGGGGAGGACGTCGGCGCGCTTCCAGCGGCCGGCCGCACGAAGCGCGGCATGGGGCGCACGTACCAGAAGTCGCGTCTGTTCCTCGGCCTCAGCGTGGAGGACAACCTCTACCTCTCGGTGCTCGGTGCGCGCGGCGGGTACCGCCGCCTGCGCCGCAAGGCCATCGACGAGGAGATGCGCGAGCGGGCTCGCGAGGTCGCCGAGTCCGTCGGCCTCAAGGCGAAGCTCGGCGAGCTCGTCGGAGCGATCTCCCACGGGGAGCAGCGCCAGCTCGAGGTGGGCATGGCGCGCGCGACCGACCCGACGCTGATGCTGCTCGACGAGCCCGCGTCAGGGCTGTCGCGCGGCGAGCGCGTCGCGCTGACCGACCTGCTGCTGCAGCTCGACAAGTCGATCACGCTCATCCTCATCGAGCACGACATGGACGTCGCGCTCCGCGTGGCCGACAGCGTCACGATGATGCACGACGGCCGCAAGGTCGTGGAAGGCACGCCGGACGAGATCCGCCGCAACGACCTCGTCCACGAGCTGTACCTCGGCGGGCGCGTCACCGACGACGGCATCGAGGTGGCGACTTGAGCACCCACATGGGCACCGACGCCGGCGGCGCCCCGGGGGGGACCTCGGCGCCGCCGATGCTCGCGGTCAAGGACCTCGACGTCTTCTACGGGCGCGCGCACGTGCTGCAGGGCGTGTCGTTCGAGATGGGCCGCGAACCCGTGTCGCTCGTCGGCCGAAACGGCATGGGCAAGACGACGCTGTGCAACGCGATCATGCAGATCCGGCCGGCCCGGACGAAGGGCTCGATCGTCTTCGAGGGGACCGAGCTCGTCGGTCGCGCGTCCTACAAGGTCGCGGCCACCGGGATCGGGTACGTGCCGCAGGGGCGGCGGCTGTTCGAGTCGCTCACGGTCGACGAGCACCTGCGGATGGCCGCGCCGCGCCGCGGCCGCGACCACCGCTGGACGCCCGACGCGGTGTACGACCTCTTCCCGCGCCTCGCCGAGCGCCGGCAGAACGGCGGGATGCAGCTCTCGGGCGGCGAGCAGCAGATGCTCGCGATCGGGCGGGCGCTGCTCGGCAACCCCAAGCTGCTCATCATGGACGAGCCGTCCGAGGGGCTGGCGCCGACGATCATCGAGACGCTCATCGAGACCTTCCGCGGCTTGGCCGCCGACGGCCTCGCGGTCCTCGTGGTCGAGCAGAACCTCGCGATGGCGACCGCGATGGCCGACCGCCAGCTCATCATGGTGGCCGGGCGGATCGCCGCCGAGACGACCGCGCACGAGCTGGCCAACGACCCTGACGCGCAACGCCGCTGGCTCGGGGTGGAGCGCGCATGACGGCCACCGTCGTCCTCGTCGGCACCCTCGACACCAAGGGTCACGAATACGCCTACCTGGCCGACCGGATCCGCGACGCCGGCGCCGAGGTGCTGCTCGTCGACGCCGGGATTCTCGGGGCGCCGCAGGTGGCGGCAGACGTGCCACGCGAAGAGGTCGCACGTGCGGCCGGCGCCGACCACGCCGCGCTGGCCCGCGACGCCGACCGCGGAGCGGCGGTCGACGCCATGGGGCGCGGCGCGGCGGCGGTGCTCTCACGGCTGCACGCCGAGGGCAAGCTGCAGGGCGCAGCCGCCGTCGGGGGCTCCGGCAACTCCTCGATCGCCGCCCAGGCGATGCGCGGGCTCCCGGTCGGCGTGCCGAAGCTGATCGTGTCGACCGTCGCGTCGGGCGACACCCGCCCCTACGTCGGCGCGGTGGACATCACGATGATGTACTCCGTCGTCGACATCGCGGGTATCAACCGGGTGTCGGCGCAGATCCTCACCAACGCGGGCGCGGCGATCGCCGGGATGGCCAAGGCCGAGGTCCCCGACCGCGGCGCGGACCGTCCCCTGATCGGGGCCACGATGTTCGGCGTCACCACGGCGTGCGTCACCACGGCGCGTGAGCGGCTCGAGGAGCTGGGCTACGAGGTGCTCGTCTTCCACGCGACGGGCACCGGCGGCCAGTCCTTCGAGGCGCTGGCCACCGCCGGCTTCCTGGTCGGCGCGCTGGACGCCACCACGACCGAGATGGCCGACGAGCTCGTGGGCGGGGTGCTGAGCGCCGGGCCGGACCGGCTCGAGGCCGCGGGACGCGCGGGGCTGCCGCAAGTCGTCTCGCTCGGTGCCCTCGACATGGTCAACTTCGGGCCACGGGACACCGTGCCGCCGCGCTTCGAGGACCGGCTTCTGTACGTCCACAACCCCACGATCACCCTCATGCGCACCACCGCGGAGGAGAACGCCGAGCTCGGGCGGCGCATCGCCGCAAAGCTCAACGGCGCCGACGGGCCGACGGTCCTGTTCGTGCCGCTGAGGGGCGTTTCGGCGATCGACGTCGACGGCCAGCCCTTCCGCGACGCGGAGGCCGACGAGGCGCTGTTCGGCGCGCTGCGTGACGGTGTCGACTCCGCCCGGGTGGAAGTCCACGAGGTGGACACCGACGTCAACGACCCCGCCTTCGCGATCGCGATGGCCGACCGCCTGCACGGGCTGATCCAGGAGGCGGGATGACCCGCGACGAAGCGCTGCTGCGGCTGCGCGAGCAGGTGCGCCAGGGCCGGCCGATCATCGGCGCGGGGGCCGGGACGGGGCTCTCGGCGAAGTGCGCCCAGGACGGCGGCGCCGACCTGATCATCATCTACAACTCCGGGCGCTACCGCATGGCGGGCCGCGGCTCGCTGGCGGGGATGATGCCCTACGGCGACGCCAACGCGATCGTGATGGACATGGCCCGCGAGGTCCTTCCCGTAGCCCGTGAGACGCCCGTCCTGGCGGGCGTCTGCGGCACGGATCCGTTTCGCCTGATGCCGAACTTCCTCGAGGAGGTCAAGCGCGCGGGGTTCAGCGGCGTGCAGAACTTCCCGACCGTCGGCCTGATCGACGGCACGATGCGCGTCGGCCTGGAAGAGACGGGCATGGGGTACGGCCTCGAGGTCGACATGATCCGTGAAGCCCACGCGCTCGACCTGCTGACCGCCCCGTACGTCTTCACCGAGGACGACGCGCGCGCCATGGCCGAGGCCGGGGCCGACGTGCTGGTCCCGCACATGGGGCTGACCACGGGCGGGGCGATCGGGGCCTCGACGGCGCCGACGCTCGAGGAGGCCGTGGTCCGCGTGCAGGCGCTGTGCGACGCCGCGAAGGCGGTCAACCCCGACATCCTGGTGCTGTGCCACGGCGGCCCGATCGCCGAGCCGGACGACGCGCAGCACGTCATCGCCTCCACCACCGGCGTGGTCGGCTTCTTCGGCGCCTCGAGCATGGAGCGGCTGCCGACGGAGGTCGCGATGACCCAGAACATGCAGCGCTTCAAGTCCATCCCCATCTAGGAGGTCGCATGAGCGACGGAAGGTTCATCCAGCAGCAGGACATCGTGCGCGACACGTTCGACTGGGGGACATCCGGGTGGATGGCCCGGCCCGAGCTCACCGGCTCGACGGCGATCTGCGTCATGGACGTGACGATCAACCCGGGCGGCGGGCACGCGTTCCACAAGCACCCCGACCAGGAGGAGCTCATCTGGGTGCGCGAGGGCCGCGTCGAGCAGTGGCTCGAGGACGAGAAGCGCGAGCTCGGGGCCGGTGAGGCCGTCTACATCCCGAAGGGCGTCGTCCACGCGTCCTACACCCTGGGCGACAGCCCGGCGAAGATCGCGGTCATCCTCAGCCCCACCGCGGGCGACGGTGGCTACGAGGTCGTAGACGTCTTCGAGGAGGAGCCCTGGGCCTCGCTGCGCTGAGCGCCGACCTCTCGGAGCTCCTCGCGACGGCCGAGGAGCCGCTGGAGGAAGCGGCGGCGGCGCTCTGCGCCGCCTTCTCGATCGATCGCGCGTCGTTCGCGCGGATCGACCGCGACGGGCGGCGCTTCGAGATCGTCGCCGACGCGGGTGCGGAGCTCCTCGCGCCCGGGACCGCGCTGCCCGCCGGGACGTGCTCCTACTTCGAGCACGCGGCAGAGGGTCGCGGCTTTCACGAGGACGACTTCGACACGTCGGCGACCTTCGGCCTCCCGCTCGACGGGGTCATCCGGGCGACGGGGTTCCACGCGGGGTGCTCGGCGCCCGTGCGGCGCGGCGGCCGGACCATCGGCGCCGTGTCGCTCTCCGCCGCGAGCCCGAGGGGCGACATGGCCCGCCTCGTCGCGTGCCTGGCGGAGATCGCCCCGGTCCTCGCGCCGGCCATCGAGCCGGACGCGCCGACCCGTGCGTCCCGCGTGCTGGTCTGCCACGGCGACGCGCTGGCCGGCCGCGGGATCGCCCGGCTGGTGGAGCGCTGCGGCGGCGCACGCGCGAGCGTCGCGGCGTCCGTCGAGGACGCGATCGCCGCCGCGGCGAGCGAGCCGCCGGACCTCGTCGTCTGCGACGACTGGGTCGACGGCCGGCGCGTCGACGAGGTGGCCGCCGCATTGCGGGCGGCCGGGGTCGACGTCCCGCTGCTCGTCGTGTCGTCGCGTGACGCTCCCGAGAACCTGCGGGCCTCACGGCGGGCCGGCGCCACGGCCCACGTCGCGCGCGCGGACGCGGTCGCGCGGCTGCCGGCGCTGTTGGTGGCCGTGCACCGCGGGAACGCCCGCCTGCCCGAGCCGGCCGCCGCTGAGGGGATGCACCTGACCCGCCGCGAGGGCGAGCTGCTGCAAGCCCTCGAGGAGGGGCTGCGCTTCAAGCAGGTCGCCCGCGCGCTGGGGATCTCCGAGGCGACCGCCAAGACCCACGGTCGCAACCTCTTCCGCAAGCTCGGCGTGACCTCGCGCTCCGAGGCCGTGCACGCCGCGCGGGCCCTCGGCCTGCTCGCCTGAGCCGGCCCCCGAGCCGCCGCGCCTCATCCGAACGTGCGATGGCCTCGCCCGGGCGAAGCGCGCAAGCTCGTGGGCTCAACTGCGGACAGGAGGACCACGATGGGTCTCGAGATCAAGGTGCTGGACCTGGGCGACATCGAGCTGGACACGAGCTTCCTCGTGCTCGCCCAAGACCCCGGCCGCGCGCAGCAGGTGCCGACGCTCGGCTTCCTCATCACGGGCGGCGAGGCGCCGATCGTCGTCGACACGGGCTTCAGCGACCCGGAGATCATGGGCAACCTCGGCATGAAGGGGTGGTGGCGCGACGGGCAGGGGATGGAGGGGCAGCTCGCCAAGCACGGCCTCGAGATGGCCGACGTCCGCTTCATCCTGCACACGCATCTCCACATCGACCACGCGGGCTACAACGCGAAGTTCCCCATGGAGACCACCACGGTGATCAACCGCAAGGAGCTCGAGTACTCGGCCTCCGGGCTGATGGGAGAGCAGTACCCCGCGGAGTACATCAAGCACCTGATCGACCGTCTCCACCACCCGGGCGCGCTGCGGCTGCTCGACCTCGAGGTCGTCGAGTACGAGGAGATCATCCCGGGGGTCCGCTGCCAGGTCGCCGGCGGCCACACCGAGGGCTCGATGAACGTGCTCGTCGACACCGACGAAGGGCTCGCCTGCATCTGCGGGGACGTCGTCTACGACGTCGAGCACCAGCTCATCGACCCGCACCTCCAGCGCATGTACCTGGACCCCGCGGTGACGGGCAACCACGGCGGGAGCAAGCGGTCGGAGAAGGCCGCGATCCGCAAGGCGCTCAACGGGGCGCGGTTCATCCTGCCGGCCCATGACCGGCCGGCGGTGCTCGAGCACGGGCAGGTGGTCGGCCGCACCTTCGACAGCGTGCCCGGGCCGCTCATCGCCAACGACGAGTTCCCGGGGAAGATGACCCACGACCACCGGGCCGCCGCCCCGGCCTGACGCCCAGGGGAGGGTCCGGGCGCTGCCATGCTGTCCGGGCCCTGCCCCGCTCCCCGGAAGGACTGCTCGATGATCACCGCCGACACCACGCTGACCGCTGTCGACCCCAGCACGGGGGACGATCTCGGCTCCTACCGGGTGACATCCGCGTCGGAGGTGACGGCGATCGTCGACGCGGCGGTCGTGGCGGCGGCGTCCACCGAGCTCGCCGACCCGCAGCGCCGCGCGGCGGCGCTGCGCGGCGCGGCCGCCGCCCTGCGCGAGGCCGGCGACGAGCTGCGCGCCCTGTTCCTGGCCGAGAGCGGGCTGCCGGTCGCCCGTGCGGCCGGCGAGCTCGAGCGCACCTGCGTCCAGCTCGAGCTCTTCGCGGGCGTCGTCGAGGCGGGCGAGCACCTCGAGGTCGTGATCGACCCGGCGGACGCCGACGCGAAGCCGGTCCCCCGCCCCGACCTGCGACGCATGCTCGTGCCGGTCGGTCCGGTGGTCGTCTTCGGCGCGAGCAACTTCCCGTTCGCCTTCGGCGTGGCCGGCGGCGACACGGCCGCCGCGCTGGCCGCGGGTTGCCCGGTCATCGTCAAGGGGCACCCGTCGCAGCCCGGGGTCAACGACCTCGTCGCGGGCTGCGTGGCCCGGGCCGTGGCCGAGGCCGGGTTGCCCGAAGGGACCTTCGCCGCGGTGCAGGGTGCGGCCGTCGAGCTGGGGGAGGCGCTGGTCGACTCCGACGGCGTCCGCGCGGTCTCGTTCACCGGCTCCCAGCGCGCGGGCCGCGCGCTCTACGACCGTGCGGCGGCCCGTCCGCGGCCCATCCCCGTGTACGCCGAGATGGGCAGCACGAACCCCGCGGTGGTGACCGAGGCGGCGCTGCGCGCGCGCGGCGACGAGGTCCGCGAGGCGCTCGTGGTGGCCGTCACCGGGGCCGCCGGTCAGCTCTGCACGAAGCCCGGCGTCGTGCTCGTCCCCGCCGGCGACGCGGGCGACGCCTTCGCCGCAGGGCTGGTGACGGCGCTCGACGGCGCGGACGCCGGCGTGCTGCTCAACGAGCGGCTCCGCGACGGCCTGGCCGAGGAGCTCGAAGAGCTCGCCGGGCGCCCAGAGGTGGAGCTGCTGACGCGGGCCCGCGGGCAGGAGCCGGGCTTCCGCCACGCCCCGGCCGCGCTGTCGGTCGGCGCCGGCGACCTGGCCGAGCACGCCGAGCTGCGCGGGGAGTGCTTCGGCCCCGCCGTCGTGCTGGCGCGCTACGCCGGGGACGACGAGCTGCTCGCGGCCGTCGAGGCCTTCGACGGCCAGCTCGCCGGGGCGATCTTCGCCGAGCCCGCCGAGGAGGCGGAGCTCGTCGCGCGGCTCGACGCCGCGCTGACCGCGCGGGTCGGCCGGCTGGTCTACGACGCGTTTCCGACGGGGGTGGCCGTGACCTGGGCGATGCAGCACGGCGGGCCGTACCCCGCGACCTCCACGCCCGACCACACGTCGGTGGGCCTGACGTCGACGCGCCGCTTCATGCGGCCGGTCTGCTGGCAGAGCGCGCCGCAAGCGGTGCTGCCGGCGCCGTTGCGCGACGAGAACCCCGCGGGGATCTGGCGCCGCGTGGACGGCCGCCTCGGTGACGGTCCCGTCTGACCTAGGCGGTGGCCGGCGTGGCGTCGCGCCCGGCACCGTCGTCGGCCGCTGCGGCCGCTGCGGCTTCCTCGGCCTCGTGGGCCTCGGCGGCGGCGTGCGCCGCCTCCTCGGCGCGCGCGACGACGAGCTCCTCGAACCACGACTGGTGCTCGCGGCTGACACGCGCGGCGCGCTCGGCGTCGCCGGCGGCGACGGCGTCGACGATCGGCTGGTGCGAGGTGGCGAGGGTCGTGAGGTCGAGCTCCAGCGTGACCATCGTCAGCTCGGTGTGGTCCGAGATGCCGAGGTTGCCCCACATCGTGGCGAGCAGCTCGTTGCCGCTGGCCTCGATGATGATGCGGTGGAAGCGCTCGGAGTGCTCCACGGCGGCGCCGACGTCGTCGCGGCCGGCCGCGTCCGCCATGGCGTCGACCTCGGCCTGCAGCACGCCGACGTCCTGGCTCAGCGTCGCGGTGGCCATGCGGGTCGCCTGCTCCTCCAGGGCGCCGCGCACCTCGTAGAGCTCGGCCATGCCGCGCTGCCACGAGTCGCGCACGTAGGTCCCGCGGTGCGGCTCGCTCTTGACGTAGCCCAGCATCTCGAGCTCGCGGAGCGCCTCGCGGACCGGCCCTTGGCTCGTCCCGTACTCCCGTGCGATGTGCATCTCGACGAGGCGGTCACCCGGTCCGTAGCGCGCCGAGAGGATCGAGCGCACGAGCCCGTCCCTCACGTCATGACGCAGCGCACGCCTCCGTGCCTTCATGGCCGCAAAAGGTACCGCCTGGAACCCCCGTCGGGTAGGCTGACTATCGATAACCCTGTCCCCTCCGTCGGAGTCGTGCCCGCATGAGACCCGCGCAGCAGAGTGCCGAGACCGTCCTGGGCTGGCTGCGCGACGGGCGTCGCGTGGCCGCGGGCCTGCTCGTCGGCATCGACGGGTCGGCCCCGCTGGACGCGGGAGCGAGCATGTACGTCGACGCCGGCGCGACGATCGAGGGCAGCATCACCGGCGGCTGCGTCGAGAGCGCGGTGGCCCAGGAGGCGACGGCGCTGCTCGCCGGCGACGGGCAGGCCAAGCTCGTGACCTACGGCATCTCCGACGACCTGGCCGGCACGGTCGGCCTGATGTGCGGGGGCACGGTCCACATCCTCGTCCACGAGCTCACCGAGGCCTCCCGCGAGGCGACCGTGCGCGGCCTGGAAGCGCTCGTCGAAGGGCGCCCGAGCGCGGTCGCCACGCTGCTCGACGGGCCGCGGGCAGGCGCCAAGATCTACGTGGACGCGGAGGCCCGGCTCGGCAGTTTGGAGGGTCCCGGGCTGCTCGACGTCAACGTGGAGCGTGAGGCGCGTGGCCTGATGGCCCAGGGCCA
>JBBQZE010000021.1:0-20669 GCA_038207985.1 Solirubrobacterales bacterium | reverse complement strand
ACCTCGTCCACGTCGTCGTTGTCGTCCAGCACGTCGATGAGCCGCATGAGCTTGGTCAGCGTCTCCTCGTCGAGGGCCACGCGCGTCTTCGGGCGCCAGACGACCTCCGCGGACTCGAGCTCGACCCCCGCCTCCTCGAGCGCCGACCGCACCGCCGGCAGCTCGGCCGGGGCCGTGATGACCTCCAGGTGGTCCTCGTCGGCCTCGATGTCCTCGGCGCCGGCCTCGACGGCGACCAGCAGGTCGTCCTCGGAGTAGCGTCCGGCGTCGACGACGAGGACCCCGGTCTTGTCGAAGAGGTAGGCGACCGAGCCCGGCTCGCCGAGGGCACCGCCGGCCTTGGTGAGCGCGCTGCGGACGTCGGCACCCGTGCGGTTGCGGTTGTCGGTCAGCGTCGTGATGAGCAGCGCGACGCCACCGGGCCCGTAGCCCTCGTACATGACCTCGTGGAAGTCGGCGGCGTCCGCCCCGGCGCCCGTGCCCTTGTCGATCGCCCGCTGGATGTTGTCCTTCGGCATCGAGGCGTCCTTGGCCTTCTGCACCGCGAGCTCGAGGGCAGGGTTCCCCTCGAGGCTGCCGCCCCCGGCCTTCGCCGCGACGGTGATGTGGCGCGACAGCTTCGTGAACGCCTTGCCACGGCGGGAGTCGACGATCGCCTTCTTGTGCTTGATCGACGCCCACTTGGAATGTCCGGACATGGCCTCGATCCTACGCCCAGCGACGCCGCAGACGCAGGAACGGCGCTTCGACGAGGTGGTACGCGGTCGCCGCCAGCACCAGGGACGCCGGGACGACGACGGCGGTCAGCGCCGCGAGCCCGCGCACGTCGCCGTCGAGCGCGTCGAGCAGCGGCCAGTGGAGCAGATAGAGCGAGTAGGAGACGATGCCGATCGCCGCCAGCGGCCGGGCGTCGAGGGCGCGGACCACGCGGCCGGGGCGCGGCGCCAGGACGCAGGCGCCGATGGTCAGGGCGCTCGCCGGCGCCGCCAGCGCCAGCAGCCGGAGGTCGTCGGCGACGAGCACCCACAGCGCGGCCGCCGCCAGCAGCCAGAGCTCCCCGCGGCCGAGCGCTCCGGCCAGCGCGCGTGGCGGCCGGGTGGCCCAGGTCTCGGTGGCCAGGGCGACCAGCATCCCGGCGGCGAAGAAGCCGAAGGTCACCGGGAGCGAGTAGGCCCAGCGGCGGTCGACGGCGTCGGCACCCTCGACGGCGACCCAGTGCCAGGCCATCGCAGCGGTGCCGGTGGCGGCGAGCACCAGCGCCGCCGTGCGGGCGCGGCCGCGCGCCACGCGCGCCAGCCCCCACGCGAGCACCGGAAGCGCGAGGTAGAACTCGACCTCGACCACGAGCGACCACATCGGGCCGTCGACGGTCTCGACGGTCCCCGAGGAGAAGTTCTGCGCGAACACGGCGAAACGGGCCCACTGCGCCGCGCTGCCGCCGCCCTCCTGGATCACGAGCAGCACGACGAGGACGGCCCAGTAGAGCGGGAGGATGCGGAAGGCGCGGTTGCGCGCGTAGGCGCGCAGGTCGATCGCGCCGCCCGCGCCGAAGTCGCGACGGGCCCACGGCCGGTAGAGCAGGTAGCCCGTGAGGGCGAAGAAGAGCCACACGCCGAGGCCGCCGCCGATCAGCAGGCGCTGCGGGAACGTCGCGTCGACGGGCGCCCGCTCGGCCACCCGGGCGAACAGGAAGCAGTGACCGAGCAGCACGCCGAGCGCGGCGAGCGCCCGCAGCGACTCGAGGCGGGCAAGGCGCGGCTCCCCCGCCTGGACGACCTCGGGCGCCGCGCCCGTCGTCACGCGACGAGCTCGGCGAGCAGCGTCCGGTAGGCCGCGGTCGTTGCGGCCGTGGAGAAGCGCTCGGCGTGGTGGCGGCACGCCGCGGCGGTCGCCGGGTCGGCGGCGCGGTCCAGCGCGCGGTCCAGCGCGGCGGCGAGGGCCCCGGGGTCGTCGCCCGTGAACAGCTCCCCGACGTCACCGACGACCTCGGCGGTCGGGCCGACGACGGTGGTGCCGCAGGCGAGCGCTTCGGCGAGGACGAGGCCGAACGCCTCGCCGAAGCTCGGCAGGGCGTGCACCCACGCCTCCCGGTTGGCGGCCACGAGCGCCCGGCGGTCGTCGAGGTCGCGGTGGCTGACGCCGGGGGCCGACGGAGCCGCGGCGCCCGGGCGCCGGGAGAGCACCAGGCGGGCGTCGGGCCGGCGCTCGCGCACGCGGGAGAACGCGTCGAGGAGCAGCGCGACGCGCTTGCGCGGCTCGGCGGGGTCCGCCGCACAGAGGATCGTCGGGTCCGTTGCGCGCGCGGCCTGCGGGTCGCCCGCGAGCGTGAACGCCTCCAGGTCCACCCCAGGGGCGATCGCGCGGGCCTCGACGCCGAGCCAGCGCTCGAAGCCGTCGGCGGCCTCTTGCGACAGGGCGGTCACCGCCGCCGCCTCGGCGCAGGCGCGGACCACGAGCTCCTTGCGCCAGCGGCGGTTCGCGAGCCCCTGGCGGTGCGGGATGCCCATGAACGCGAGGACGAAGGGTTTGCCGGTCTCGCGGCTCCAGCGCCCGGCCGCGGCCGCGTCGGACGGGTGGAAGGCCACGGCGACGTCGTCGCTGCCGCGGCGCAGCGCGAGATACGAGCCGGGGACGTGCGGCAGGTGGTCCTCGTAGAGGCGGCGTTCGAGGCGCCGGCCGCCGGGCGGGCGCCAGAGGCGCTCGACGCGCAGCCCGTCCTCGACGCGCACGGTCGTGCGCCCTCGGTGGCTGGTGACGAGGCGGACCTCGTCGCCCTCGGCCAGCAGCCCCGTCGCGAGGTCGCGGAGCATGCGCTCCGAACCCCGCCGGACCTCGGGCCAGTACACCGGGTTGAGCAGCGCGACCCTCACAGCAGCGGCGTCCGGTGGCGGATCGAGCCGCGGGCCAGGGCGACCACCTCGGCCGTGTCGACGAGCGCGTTGGCGGGCAGCTCGGTCAGCGCCCGCAGGCACCCCCGGGCACCAGGCCCGTACGAGGGCGCGGCCAGGCGGGCCCACGGGACGGCGAGCCCGAGGGCCCAGGCGCGCCGCGGCGAGGAGGCGGCCAGCGCGGCGCCGAGCAGTGCGGGGCCGAGCCAGGCGTGGCGCTCCTTCCAGAACAGCCGCAGCGGGAAGCGGGCGCGCAGCTGGGGGTGGCGCGCCACGACGCCCGGGAGGTGCCGCCAGCGCTGGGTGTCCCGCACGCGGGCGCGGAGCCCGGGGACCTCGATGCAGTGGAAGGTCAGCATCGCCGGCTCGCCGGCGTAGGCCACGCCCGCGGCCCGTGCGCGCAGCGCGAGGTCGGTGTCCTCACCGGCGGCCTCGGGGAGCGTCGCGTCGAAGCCTCCGACGGCTTCGAGCGCCGTCCGTGGGAAGGCGATGTTGCAGGTCTGCGCCCACGGGACCGGCGGGTCGACGTGCTGCGAGCGCCAGCCCGCGACCGCCACCAGGGCGAGCTCGTCGGGGTCCGGGCGCGTGGCGCCCTGGACGATCGCCCCGGGCCGCGCCCGCACCGCCGCCAGCGTGCGCTCGAGCCAGTCCGCCGGCGGGCGGCAGTCGTCGTCGGTGAAGACGACGGTCGCGGCGCGGGCCGCCCGCCAGGCGGCGTTGCGCTTCACCGCCGGTCCCGCCCCCGGGGCGAACGCGATCGCCCGCAGCACCCCGACGGCCGCCAGCGGGTGGGAGGCGAGCAGCGCGCCGGTCTCCGGACCCGTCGCGTCGTGGGCGACCACCACCTCCCAGAGCCCGCGCTCGAGCGTCTGCTCCGCCAGCGCGTTGAGCAGCCACCGCAGCCGTAGCGGCCGGTCGTGCGAGGCGACGACGACGGACAACTCGGGCACCTCGGCGTTCGGACGGCAGCTCACAGGACCACCGTCCGCCAGCGGATGCTGCCGCGGACGAGGGTCGCGAGCTCGGCGGCGTCGACGACCGCACGGCCGGGGAGCTCGGCGGCGCCGCGGAGCACCGCACGCGGACCGCGGCCGTAGCGCGGTGCGGCGTCGAGGGCCCAGGGCAGCACGAGGACCGCGTCGCGCCCGTGCCCGCGCGCGACGCGGACGAGCCCGAGGGCGGCGAGCGGGAGCAACGCGTGGGAGCGCCGCCAGAAGAGGCCGAGCCACAGCCGGCGCCGGAGCGCCGGGTGCCGGTGCACGACGCCCGCGAGCGCTGCCCACCGGGGGACGGTGCGGAGCTTCGCGCGCAGGCCGCCCGCCTCCACGCAGTGGTAGGTGAGGACCTCGGGGGCACCGACGTACGGCGCGCCGTGCGCCGCGCGGGCGCGCAGGGCGAGCTCCGTGTCCTCCCCCGCCGTGAGGGCCTCGTCGAATCCGCCCGTCGCCTCGAGGATCGCCCGCGGGTAGAGGACGTTGCACGTCTGGGCCCACGGGACCGGCGGCGCGACGAGCTGCGTCCGGGCGTGCGGGGCGGCACCGAGGTGCGCCTCGGCGGGGTCCGGGCGCGTGGCGCCCTGCACGATGGCCCCGGGATGCCGCCGCGTGGCGGCGAGCGCGGCGGACAGCCAGCCGGGCGGCGGGCGGCAGTCGTCGTCGGTGAAGGCGACCGCGGGCGCGGTGGTCGCGCGCCAGCCGGCGTTGCGCTGCCGCGCGGCGTTGCGGGTGCCCGCGGGGAGCCGCACCGTCCGCAGCACCCCCGCGCGGGCCAGCGGGTGGTGCTCGAGCAGCCGGGCGGTCTGCTCCCCCGCGTCGTCGAAGCAGACCACGAGCTCCCACCACCCCGGCGGCAGGTCCTGCTCGGCGAGCGCGTTCAGCAGCCAGCGCAGCCGCAGCGGCCGCTCGTGGCTGGCCACGACGACGGCGAGGGCCGGGAGGGCGGTCCTGCGCACCTCAGCCCCCCAGCGTCCCGGGGTGCTCGCGGTACCACGCGACCGTGCGGCGCAGCCCCTCGCTGAGGTCGACCACGGGCTCCCACCCGGTGCAGCGCCGCAGCTTCCCCGAGTCCACCCACTGGCGGTCGACCACCTCCGGCGGCGCGCCGCGGTAGTCGGGCTCCAGCCCGCTGCCGGACACCTCCAGCAGCGTGGTGACGACGTCGCGGACCGCGTGGGTGCGGGCGCCCCCGGCGTTGAACGCCTCCCCCGCCGCCGCTCCCGCGTCGAGCGCGTCGGCGATCGCCAGGTAGGCCGCGGCCGCATCCTCGACGTAGAGGAAGTCGCGCTCGGGCGACCCGTCGGAGCGGATCACGGGCGGCCGCCCCGCCGCGACACTGGCGACGAGCTCCGGGACCAGGCGCGAGACGTTGAGGTCGCCCCCGCCGTAGACGTTCGCGAAGCGCGTGACCGCCACCCGCACGCCGTAGGTGTGGAAGTACGAGCGCGCGACCAGGTCGGCGCAGGCCTTGGACACGTCGTACGGCGCTTGGGCACGGAGCTCGTGGTCCTCGCGGTAGGGCAGCTCCTCGTGCGGGCCGTAGACCTTCTCCGAGGCGGCGACGACGACGCGCGCCACGTCGTGCAGGCGGCAGGCCTCCATCACGTTCCACGTCCCGCGGATGTTCGCCTCGAAGGTGGCGACCGGGGAGCGGTTCGCCGTTGCGACGATCGGCTGGGAGGCGAGGTGGAAGACGGTGTCACAGGCGTACTCGGCAACCGCGCGCTGCAGGATCGCCGCGTCCGCCAGGTCGCCGTGGACGACGGTGCAGCGCGACTCGGACCCTTCGAGCGCCAGGGCGCTCGCCCGCACCGCGTCGCGCTTGAGCACCACGACGTGCACCGAGCGCGCCAGCAGCGCCTTCACGAGCCACGAGCCGACGAGGCCGTGCGCGCCCGTGACGAAGACGCTCTTCACCGCAGGCGCTCCCGCAGCACCCGCGGCGCCTGACGCACGAGCGCACCGACGAGCTCGCGCGGCGGGTAGTTGAAGATCCCCACGCGCACGCGCCCGTGGCCCGCGTCGTAGGTGCGCTGGGCGGCCGCGAGGCTCGGCAGCCGTTCGATCGACAGGTCCAGCGCACGGTCCTTGACCCCCACGCCGACGACCTGCGCGGGCATGCCCGGGTTCCCGATCCCGGTGGCCCAGACCGCGTCGAAGCCCTTGAGCATGGAGCGGAACGCCTCAGGGGTGAAGCGGAAGTAGTCGCTCGGGTGCGCGTGGATGCCGAAGAGCATCACGCTCGAGATGACGCAGATCCCGCCGGGCGCCGTGACGCGGGCGAGCTCCCGGCAGGCCTGGGGCGGGTCCTCGCAGTGCTCGAGCGTGTCGAGGCACAGCGCGGTCCCGACGCTCGCGTCGGGGAGGTCGAGCTCCCGGAGGTCCATCACCGCGTCCACGCCCGGGCCGGGGCGCATGTCGACGCCGGTGAAGGGCGCGCCCGCGAAGAGGGGGCGCAGGTCGCCCGGCGCGGGACCCGCGGCGGATGCGGGCTCGACCTGCAGGGCCCCGAACTCCACGACGGGTCCGGGCATCGCCTCGACGCGCTGCAAGTCGGCGACGAAGCGCCGGATGAGCTCCTGGGCCATGCGCGGCCGACCCTACTCGCCCCGGCGGGCCTCCCGCCGCTCGGCGTGGCGCGCCGGCCCCCTTCACGCGGTCGTAGCCTCTCGTCGATGGCGACCGGCGTGTCCGTGATGTGGTTCCGGCGGGACCTGCGCGTGCGCGACCACCCCGCGCTCGTGGCGGCCGCGGCGCACGAGGCCTGCGTGCCCGTCTTCGTCTTCGACCCCCGCCTGCTGACCACGGGACGCTTCCCGAGCGCGATCCGCACGAAGTTCATGCTGGGCTGCCTGGCCGAGCTCGACGGGGCGCTGCGCGAGCGCGGCGGGCGCCTGGTGGTCCGCTTCGGCCGCCCGGAGGAGGAGGTGCCGGCGCTGTGCGCCGAGGTCGGCGCGGGCGACCTCTACTTCACCGAGGACGTCGCGCCCTGGGCCCGCGAGCGCGACCAGCGGGTCGTCGACGCCCTCGAGGAGGTCCGCGCCCACCCGCTCCCCGGCGCCTGCGTCGTCGACGACCCCGGCGCCGTCCGCACGCAGCAGGACAAGCCGTACACGGTGTTCTCGCCCTTCGCGCGCACCTGGCGCGCGGTCCCTCGCCGTGACGTCCTGCAGGCGCCGCGGGCGGTGGCCACCCCGAAGGGCGTCCGGGGCGGGTCGCTGCCGTCGCTCGAGGAGCTCGGTCTCGGCGAGCCCCCCAGCGCCGGGACGTTCGAGCCCGGCGAGGTGGCGGCGCGGAAGCAGCTCGAACGCTTCCTGCGCACCGGCCTCGAGCAGTACTCCGACGCGCGCGACGCCCCGAAGGGCGGCTCGTCGCGCCTGTCGCCGTACCTGCGCTGGGGGTGCCTGTCGGCGCTGTCGCTCGACACGCGTGTGGCGGCGATGCCGGGCTCCGGTCCGGTGGACTACCGCACCGAGCTCGCCTGGCGGGACTTCTACGCCGCGGTGCTCCTGCACTTCCCGCACGTCACCCGCCTCGAGTTCTCCGAGCGCTACCGCGAGCTCGAGTGGGACGACCCGGCGGAGCATCTCGAGGCCTGGACCGAGGGGCGGACGGGGTACCCGCTGGTCGACGCCGGGATGCGCCAGCTCGCCCACGAGGGCTGGATGCACAACCGCGTCCGCATGGTCGTGGGCTCGTTCCTGACCAAGGACCTGCACCTGGACTGGCGCGAGGGCGAGCGGGTCTTCATGGAGCGGCTGCTCGACGGCGACATGGCCGCGAACAACGGCGGCTGGCAGTGGATCGCGTCGACGGGAACCGACCCGAAGCCGTACTTCCAGCGCCTCTTCAACCCGGTCACCCAGCACGAGAAGTTCGACCCGGACGGGGAGTACGTCCGGCGCTGGTGCCCCGAGCTGGCCGACGTGCCCCCGAAGAAGCTGTCGAAGCCGTGGACGATGAGCGAGGAGGAGCAGCAGGCGGCGGGCTGCCGCATCGGCGAGGACTACCCCGCGCCGATCGTCGACCACGCGCAGGAGCGCCGGCGGGCCATCGAGCGCTATCGGGCGGTGGCCTCGTCCTGAGCGGCGACGCGCTCGGTGCGCGCCACCACGGCGTCCACCCAGGCCCGCTGGGTGAAGCGCGCGGCGGTCGTTCGGCCGCCCGCGACGAGACGTGCGCGCAACGCAGGCTCGTCGCGCAGCCGCTCGACCGCCACGCGAAGCGCCCCGGCGTCCCCGGGCGCGACCAGCAGGCAGTTCTCCCCGCCGCGCAGGTACTCCGCCGAGCCGCCGGTGCCCGTCGCGACGACGGGGCGCCCGACGGCCATGGCCTCGAGCGGCACGAGCCCCCAGGGCTCCTCCCAGGTCACCGGGAAC
This sequence comes from Solirubrobacterales bacterium, assembly GCA_038207985.1. Classification (GTDB taxonomy): domain Bacteria; phylum Actinomycetota; class Thermoleophilia; order Solirubrobacterales; family Solirubrobacteraceae; genus Paraconexibacter. The sequence goes on along the minus strand of JBBQZE010000021.1, from coordinate 12,407 downwards.
AGCAGCGCGTCGGCGGCCGCGATCGCCGCGGACGGGTCGTCGGCGCGCCCGCCGAAGACGACGTCACGGCCCGCTCCCAGCCGCCCGAGCTCGTCGCGGACGGCGGGCTCCGCCGGACCGGCCACGGTGAGGCGCATGCCCGCCGGCAGGGCCGCGACGGCGGTGGCCACGCCCTTGCGCGGCTCGACCCGCCCGAGCAGGAGGAGCTCGCCGCGCCACGGCGGCGGGTCCCCAGCCGGGAACGCCTCGGGGTCGACCCCCGGGTGGTCGACGGAGGTCCGCGCCGCGTCGATCCCGCGGGCCACGAGGCCGTCGCGCAGCCACGCCGAGTTGTACGACCACCAGGCGATGCGCGCCGGGTCGTAGCGGTGGCGCGAGCGGCGGCCCCAGCGCGCGGTCCACGGGTCGGCCCCCGGACCGTAGGCCGGCCACGGGTCGTGCGCGACCGCGAGCTGCGGGAGCGCCACGCGCGAGACCATCGACAGGCCCATGCCGCCGAGCCCGAACCAGACGACGACGCCGGCACCCCGGGCGTGGCGGGCGAGCACGGCCGCGTTGTGGCGCTCGAGGGCCAGCGTCGCCAGCGGGCCCGGGCGGGCGAACCCGTCGGGCGTCCAGTGCCACCGCAGCTCGCGGTGGACGCCGGCCTCCACGCGGGTGCCGGCCGCGTCGTCGCGGTGGTCCGTCGTGAGCACCACCGCGTCGTGCCCGGCGGCGCGCAGGCCCGCCACCGCCGCCTGCCACACGCGCTCGTAGCCGCCGGTGCCGTGCGGCGGGAAGCGGTTGCCGACGGTGAGCACGCGCACGGACGGCGGACGCTACCCGGGCAGGGCGCTGGGTAGGGTCCGCCCCCATGCCAGCGTCGCCCGAGATCTTCAAGGCCTACGACATCCGGGGCCTCTACGGCGAGGAGATCGACGGGGACACCGCCGAGCTGATCGGGCGCGCGTTCGCCCGGGTCATCGCCGACCTCGCCGGCAAGCCCGCCGCCGAGGTCACGGTCGGCCTCGGGCGGGACATGCGGCTCACCGCGCCGGAGCTGGCGGGCCGCTACCGCGACGGGATCGTCGCCGAGGGCGCCCACGTGCTTGACGCCGGGCAGGTAGGCACCGAGATGCTCTACTTCCTCGTGGGCTCCCGGGAGCTCGACGGCGGATTGATGTGCACCGCGTCGCACAACCCGAAGGCCTACACCGGGGCCAAGCTCGTCAAGCGCGGTGCGATCGCCCTGAGCGGCGACGAGGGCATCGGCGACATCCGCGACCTCGTGCTCGGCGGCACCCTCGGCGCCGACTCGCCGGGCGGGGGGACAGTCACCCCCGTCGACGTCGCGGCGGAGTTCGGCGAGCGCGCGCTCTCCTTCATCGACCCCGGTCACGTCGACGCGGGCCTGCGGATCGTCGTCGACGGCGGTAACGGCATGGCCGGGCCCATGGTGGGTCCCCTACTCGACCGGCTCGGGCTGCAGGTTCAGGAAACCTACTGGACGCCCGACGGCGACTTCCCGGGCCACGAGCCGAACCCGCTGCTCCCCGAGAACCGCCAGTTCATCATCGACGCCGTCCTGGCCGCCGGCGCCGACCTCGGGATCGCCTGGGACGGCGACGCGGACCGCTGCTTCTTCATCGACGACCAGGGCCGCTTCGTCGACGGCGACTTCCTCACCGCCATCCTGGCCGAGCACCTGCTGGTGAAGGCCGGCCGGTCCGACCCACCCGCGACGATCCTCTACGACTGCCGGGCCTCGCGGGCGGTCGCCGACACGGTGACGGCGGCGGGCGGCGTGGCCGAGATCAACCGCGTCGGCCACGCCTACTTCAAGACGCGCATGCAGCGCGAGGGCTCGCTGTTCGGCGGCGAGGTCTCGGGCCACTACTACTTCCGCGACTTCTACTGCGCGGACTCCGGGACGCTTCCCGCGCTGCTCATGCTGGAGAAGCTCTCGGTGGAGGGACGCAAGCTCTCCGAGCTCGTCGACGCCTACCGCTCGCGCTACTTCATCTCCGGCGAGATCAACTCGACCGTCGCCGACGCCCCCGCGAAGCTCGCCGAGCTGGAGGAGCGCTACGGCGCGCTGCCCGGCGCGGTCGTCACCCACGTCGACGGCGTCTCCGTCGACTGGGACGACTGGCACTTCAACGTCCGCTCGTCGAACACCGAGCCGCTCGTCCGCCTCTGCCTCGAGTCGCTCGTCTCACCGCAGGACATGGAGGCCAAGCGCGACGAGGTCCTCGGGGTCATCCGGGCGTGAGCGAGGACGACCCCGACGCCGCGGCGACCCTCGAGCGGCTCGCCGGGGCCGGCGTGCACCGCATCCCGCTGCGCACCCCGTTCGCGGTCGGGACGGTCAACACCTACCTGATCGAGGACGAGCCGCTGACGCTCGTCGACGCCGGGCCGGACTCGGGCACTTCGCTCACCGAGCTGGAGCGCGGCCTCGCCGCCCGCGGACACCGCGTCGAGGACCTCGGGCGCATCGTCGTCACCCACCAGCACATCGATCACATCGGCCTCGTGCAGATCCTGGCCGAGCGCTCCGGGGCCGAGGTCTGCGCGCTCGACCGCCTCGCGCCCTGGCTGGCGAACTACGAGGAGCGGATGGAGGGTGACGACGCGTTCGCGGAGGCGGTGATGCTGCGCCACGGCATCCCGCGGGACGTCGGGCTCGCGCTCCGGGCCGTCACCGCCTCGTTCCGGGCCTGGGGCGGGCCCGCCGACGTGACCCATCCGCTCCCCGACGGCGGCCGGCTCGCGTTCCGCGACCGGACATGGGAGGTCCACCACCGCCCGGGGCACTCGCCGTCGGACACCGTCTTCCACGACCCGGCGACGGGGATGCTGCTCGGCGGCGACCACCTCATCGGCCACATCTCCTCGAACCCGCTGGTCTCCCGCCCGCTCGAGGGCGGCGACCCGGACGACCGGCCCGAGGCGCTCGTCGTCTACATGGCGTCGATGCGCGCGACGCAGGCGATGGAGCTCGACGTCGTGCTCGCGGGCCACGGCGACCCGGTCACCGGCCACCGCGCGCTCATCGACGAGCGGCTGCGCCTGCACGAGCGGCGCGCGGCGAAGATCGCGACGCTGCTGGCCGGCGAGCCCGGGACCGCCCACGAGATCGCCCAGCGCATGTGGGGCAACGTCGCCGTCACCCAGGCCTACCTCACCCTGAGCGAGGTGCTCGGCCACGTGGACCTGCTGCTCGATCGCGGCGTGGCGGTCGAGGACCGCGACGACGGCGGCGTCACCCACTTCCGCTTGGCGGGCTGAGGCGTGCGCGGCGCGCCCGTCGCGATCGACGCCCGCGCAGCGATCCGCCCCGAGCTCGGCGGCGTCGAGCGGTGGGCGCGGGAGCTCGTGGAGCGCCTGCCGGCGCTACGGCCCACGGGCTACGCGGTGGTCGCGCCTCCAACGGCCCTCGCGCATCGCGCCGGGCACGCCTGGGAGCAGGCCGTGCTGCCGCTCCGTGCCCGGCATGCACCGTGGCTGCTGTGCCCGGCGAACCTTGCACCGCTCGCCCATCCGCGGGTGGCCGTGGTGCTGCACGATGCCGCGGCGCTGCGCGAGCCGGGCTGGTACTCCCCCGCCTACGCGCGGCTGCAGGCGGTGCTGCTGCCGCGGATCGCGCACCGCGCCAAGCTCGTGGTGACCGTGAGCGCGTTCTCCGCGGCGGAGCTGCGCGCGCTGCTGGGCGTCGAGGCGGTCGTGGTGCCCGGCGGCGTCGACCACGCGCGCTTCCACCCCGCCGTCCCCGTGGCCACCCGGCCGCCCTACGTCCTCACCGTCGGCTCGCGGACGGCCCGCAAGAACACCGCGATCCTCACCGAGGCGGCCCGGCGCCTGGCCGCCCGCGGCATCGAGCTCGTCGCGGTGGGTGGCGACCGGCCGCAGTTCTCCGCCGGAGTGGGTGCTGCGGGGATCCGCGAGCTCGGGCGCGTCCCCGACGCGGAGCTGCCGGGGCTCTACGCGGGCGCGCTGGCCTTCGCGCTGCCGTCGCGTTACGAGGGGTTCGGCCTGCCCGTCCTGGAGGCCATGGCCTGCGGGACGCCGGTCGTCGCCGCGGACGCCACGGCCCTCCCGGAGACCGCGGGCGGTGCGGCGCTGCTGGCGCCGCCGGACGACCCGCGCGCCTGGGCGGAAGCGCTCGACGCCGCGCTCGCGGCGCCGGACGCGCTCCGCGCGCGCGGCCTCGAGCGCGCCGCGCGCTTCTCCTGGGACCGCACAGCCCGCGCCGTCGACCTGCTCCTGCACGACGGGCGCACGCCGTGATCGACCCGCTGGCCGCCGCGTATGAGAACCCCCGGCCGGAGCTCCAGGCGCGCGTGCCGGGCGACGCGCGGCGCATCCTCGACCTCGGCTGCTCCTCCGGGGCGCTCGGCGCGGCGCTCAAGACCCGCCAGGACTGCCACGTCCTCGGCGTGGAGCGCGACCCGGACTACGCCGCGCGGGCGCAGGAGCACCTCGACCAGGTGCTGGTCGCAGACCTGGAGACCCTCGACTTCACGCACCTGCCCGAGGTGGACTGCCTGGTCTGCGGCGACGTCCTCGAGCACCTCGTCGATCCTTGGCGCGTGCTCCGCGCCGCGGTCGGCCGGGTGCGCCTCGGCGGCGCCGTGGTCGTGTCGCTGCCGAACGTCCGCTACTGGGAGACGTTCTGGCAGCTCGGGGTGCACGGCACCTGGCCGCGCCGTTCCGTCGGGATCTTCGACCGCACCCACCTGCGCTGGTTCACCCTGCGCGACGCGCACGCCCTGCTGGACCAGGCGGGCTGCGACGTCGAGGCCGTCGACCGGCGCTACCGACTGCGCCCGGGTGACGCACCGCTGCGGCGACCGTGGCCCGACCCCCTTCCGGGCCGAACGCTGCTGACCTTCCAGCACGTCCTGACCGGCACGCGGCGATGACCGAGGTGCTCGAGTGGGAGACGCCGCGCGGGCTCGGCCGGGTGCACCTGCACCACGCCGCCTCCCCGGCCGGCCTGCTCGTGCTCGGGCACGGGGCGGGCGGCTCGATCGCGGCGCCGGACCTCGGTGCGGTGACGCGGGCGGCCCTGGCGCTCGAGGTGTCCGTCGGCCTGGTGGAGCAGCCCTACCGCGTCGCCGGCCGGAGGTCCGCCGGCCCCGGCGCAGCACCTCGACGAGGCCTGGACGACGCTGGTCGAGAACACCCGCATCGTCGGTCTCCCGCTCGTCGTGGGCGGACGCTCGTCGGGGGCGCGGGTGGCCTGCCGGACCAGCGCCGCGACGGGCGCAGCGGCCGTGCTCTGCCTGGCCTTCCCCCTGCGACCGCCCCCGCGCAAGGCCGCATCCGGCCCTGCGAAGGACCGCACGCCGGAGCTCGACGCCGTCGACGTCCCGGTCCTGGTCGTCCAGGGCGCCCGCGACCCGTTCGGCATCCCGGAGGCGGCGCCGGGGCGCGACGTCGCGGTGGTGTCCGGGACCCATGCGCTCTCCACGGACCTCGACGCGGTCGCGGCCGCCGTCGCCGCGTGGCTGCCGAGCGTCCTGGCCTAGGCTGCGGCCGTGACCGCCGAAGCCCACGCCGCGACGCTCGAGCGCGCCAAGGCGACCCGCTTCTACCACGTGCTCGAGCTGACGCCGGAGTACACGACGCCGGGGTGGTTCGACCTGCGCCCCTACGTCGCCGAGTACGGGATCCCCGACGACCTGACGGGGAAGCGCGTGCTCGACGTGGGCACCTGGGACGGGTTCTGGGCCTTCGAGCTCGAGCGGCGCGGTGCGGAGGTCGTCGCGCTCGACCTGGACTCCGAGCGCGACCTCGACTGGCCGCCGCGACGCCGCCCCGCCGAGTACGACGTGGGCGGTCCCCGGGGGCAGGGCTTCCACCTCGCCAAGGAGCTGCTCGGCTCGCGGGTGGAGCGGGTCGTGCAGTCGATCTACGACGCCACGCCCGAAGAGCTCGGGCGCTTCGACCTCGTCTTCTGCGGGTCGGTGCTCCTGCACCTGCGCGACCAGTTCCTCGCGCTGGAGCGCATCCGCGGGCTCGTCGCGCCGGGCGGGACGTTCATCTCCGCCGAGGAGCACGACCGCCTCGCCGGCCTCGTGCCCTTCCCCGTCTCGCGCTTCCGCGCGGACCGGAACGCGGCCGTCGTGTACTACCTGCCGGCCAAGCGGACGTGGCGGAAGCTGATGTGGGCGGCGGGCTTCGACCACGTGGAGCAGCACGGCACCTTCACCCTGTCCGCGGGCACGGGCGACCGGCGCTTCAAGGTGCCGCACGTCGTGCACCACTGCTCGCCGTGACCCCAGCGGTCGCGGTCGCGGTCGTCTCGTGGAACACCGCCGCGCACCTCGACGCCTGCCTGGCGAGCCTGCGCGCCGACCATGACGCCGGGCGCGCCGAGGTCTGGGTGGTCGACAACGGCTCGTCCGACGGCTCGGCCGCCCTCGTCGCCGAGCGGCACCCGTGGGCCCGTCTGCTCGCGCTCGACGTCAACGCGGGGTTCGGCGGAGCCGTGGCGCTGGTGGCGGCGCGCACCGCGACGCCGTGGGTGGCGGCCGCCAACGCCGACGTCGCGCTGGAGCCCGAGGCCCTCGTGGCGCTGCTCGACGCCGGCGAGGCGCACCCGGAGGCCGGGGCGCTCGCGCCGCGCCTGGTGACCGCGGACGGCGGGACCCAGCACAGCGTCCACCCGTTCCCGACCGTGGCGACGGGGCTGCTGCTCTCCTCCGGGCTGGCCGGGTGGGGTCCCGTCGCGCGGCGGCTGCCGCTCGAAGGCCACTGGGATGCGGAGGTCGCGCGGGAGGTGGACTGGGCCCACGGGGCGTTCCTGCTCGTGCGCCGCGCGGCGTGGGACGCGGTCGGCGGCTTCGACCCCGCCCAGTGGCTCTGGGCAGAGGACCTCGACCTCAGCTGGCGTCTGCGGCGGGCCGGCTGGCGGACGCGCTACGTCCCCGGCGCCCGCGTCGGCCACGCCGTCTCCGCAGCGATGGCGGCCCGCTGGAGCCCCCAGGAGCGCGCGCTCGGGGCCCAGCGCTCCGCCTACGCCTGGCTGATCGCGCGCCGTGGGCGGACGGTTGCGCGGGCGGTTGCGCTCGCCCACCTCGCCGGCCCGGCGGCCCGCGCGCCGGCCTACGCCGCCCTCGCGCGGCTGCGACCGGAGCCCTGGGCGGCCCGCGCCGCGCGTCAGCGGGCCTGGCGCGCACAGCACCTCACGGGCCTCGAGCCGCGCGCGCGCCTCGCGGCGCACCGCCGCGGCGAGGCGGAGCGGACGGGTGGCCCGCGCCTCGGGGTGCTGCTCGACCACGTCCCCGAGCTGACGGAGACGTTCGTGACCGCGGAGCTCCACGAGCTGCTCGCCCGGGGCGTGAACCTGCACGTGGAGGCAGCGGCGCCCGCCCCGACCCCCGACCTCGCCGCCGGCGCCGGGCTGACGTTCCGCTTCGCCACCGACGACGACCCCGCAACGCGTCGGCGCGCGCTGTGGTGGCTGTGGCGGCACGCCCCGGCGGCCTGCCTGCGCGACCTCGCCGGCCGGCGGCGCTGGCGCCGCGAGGAGTGGCCCGTGCCGCTGCGCGTGCTCGCCCCGGCCGCGCGGCGGCTCGACGGGGCGGGAGCCGAGCACCTCCACGCGCACTTCGGCGCGGGGGCGGCGCTGTCAGCGCTGCGGCTCGGGCGGCTGCTCGACCTCCCCACGAGCCTTGCGCTGCACGGCTACGACATCTTCCAGAGCCCGCGGAACCTGGGCGAGAAGCTGGACCGGGCGGCCTTCGCCACGAGCGGCTCCCGCTTCACCGTCGACCACCTGCGCGCCGCCCACCCGCGGGCGGCGGATCGCATCCACCTGCAGGTCATGGGCGTCGACCCGGCCGCGTGGACGCGCACGCAGCCCACGCCCACGCGCGGCACGGTGGTCGCGGTCGGCCGGCTCGTCGAGAAGAAGGGCTTCGCCCACCTGGTCGCCGCCGTCGAGCAGCTACGGCACGCGCCGGGCTTCGAGCGCCTCGTGATCGTCGGCGACGGGCCCGGCCGCCTCGAGCTCGAGGCGCTCGTCGCGCGGCTCGGGGTCGGGGCGGTCGTCGAGCTCCGCGGGGCCCTGCCGCCCGCCGAGGTGCGCGCGCTGCTGGAGGGCGCGGCGGTCGTAGCCGTCCCGAGCGTCGTCGCCGCCGACGGCGACACGGACTCGATGCCGTTGTCGGCCAAGGAGGCGCTCGCGATGGAGGTCCCGGTGGTCGCCTTCGAGGTCGCCGGGCTGCCCGAGGTCGTGCGGCCGCCCTGGGGCGTCACCGTCCCCGCCGGTGACGTGCCCGCGCTGGCGGCCGCCCTCGCCGCGGTGCTCGCGCTGCCGCCGGACGAGCGTGCCGAGATGGGCGCGGCAGGTCGCCGGCACGTGGCGGAGACGATGTCGGTCGCCGCCGGAACGGCGATGCTCCTCACGCTGGTCGACGGCGAGGTGGCCGAACGTCGCCGCACGCCGCTTGGGTTCCGGCGCGCGAGTGGGTCTGGCCGAGCCCGGAGGTAGCCTGGGCCGTGAATGGCGACGACACAGGCGTTGGTCACCCCCACCGGCATCCGCGACGGCGACGCCGGCGCTTTTGCGGCCCTCGTGGAGCGCCGGGGCAACGCGGTGCTGGCCTACTGCGAGGCGGTCTGCCCGCCCGGCCTGGCGGCCAGGGCGGCAGCCGAGGCCTTCGCGCGGTTCCGGGGTGCCGTCGCGGCCGCCGAGGACCCCGGGACGCTCGTGCCCGAGACTCTGCTGCTGGGCGCGACGCGCCACGCCGCGGCCTCCCTGACCGAGCCGCCGCCCGCCGCGGCGACCCGGGCGCGGCTGCGCCGGCGCGGCACCCAGGGCGGAGCCTCCGAGACGTGCACGCTCGTCCCCGGCCTGCTCGCCGCCCGCGCGCAGCGGGCACTCGGCCCCGCCGACCAGGAGCGCCTGGCCCAGCACCTCGAGCGTCACGACGCCTGCCGAGGGCTGGCCGCCGACCAGCAACGCGCGGAGGCCGCGTACGCCGCGCCGCCGCAGCGCACGGTCCCGATCGGTGCGCTGAGCGAGATCATGGCCGCACTGGCCACGGCCGCACCGATCACCGCCGCCCCCCGCGAGCGGTTGACCTTCGGTGAGGTCCGCGAGCCGGTGGTCGTGGTCGCGCGGCCGGACGAGCGCGCGGCACCGGACCCTCGCACCGAGGACCTTGCCGTCGTCGCCACGCCGGACGACGCCGTCGCGGTGGGGGCCGCCGCCGATGTGGGTGCCGCGGGCGTGGCGGACGACCCGCGCGGCACCGACGAGGTCTCCCGGCAGGACGGCGACGTCGACGCGACGCAGACCGCCGCCGGATCAGTCGCCCCGGTGACGGCTGTCGTCCCCGACCCCGCCTCCGGGTCGACGACCGCCATCCCCCGGCCCCCTCGGCGGCAGCTTCCCGGCGGCGTGAAGCACGGGTTCCTGCCGCGCTATGTCCTGCCTGCGCTCCTGGTGTGCGCGGCCCTGCTGGCCGCGATGGCCATCGCCGGAGTCTTCTCCTCCGGCCCCGCCCCGAAGCCCGCCGCCTCGTCCGTGGCCGTGACCGCGGTGGCGCCCCCGGCCGACGCCGCGCCCGTGACGTCCACCCCTGCGGCGGTGGCGGCCGCCGCGAGCGCTCGGGCAGCCGCCGCCGAGGCCCGCGCCGCGGAGACGGCCCGCGCCACCGCCGCGAAGGCGCGGGCGGCGGCCAGGGCCCGACGCACCCGGCGCGCCGCGGCCCGGCGCCGCGCAGCGGCCAGCACCGCCGCGGCAGGCAACGCGACGACCACCACGCCCGCGAGGGTGGCCACCAGCACCCCCGCGACCAGCGCCCCGGCACCGGTGGTCCCTCGCAAGAGCCAGAAGGCGCCGGCGACGGTCAAGCAGCAGCCGGCCGGATCGGGCACCTCCGCGCTCCCGCAGACGGGCAGCACGCCCACCTCCGCGCCGGGCGTCTTCGACCCGACGACGCCGTAGGCCGCGCTGGCCGGCCTGCAGGAGACCGTCGACGTCCTGGCCGAGCGCACCGGCCGTGCGATAGACGTGGAGGACCGGCGGCTGCGGCTCCTCGCGCACTCGGCCCACGCCGGTCCCGTAGACGACGTCCGCCGGGACACGATCCTGCAGCGGGCGGCGCCCGCAGCGGTGGCCGCCCGCCTCGACGCCCTCGGCGTGCGCAACGCGCGCGAGCCGGTCCGGCTCCCCGCCGCGCCCGAGCTCGGGATGGCCGCCCGGGTGTGCTTCCCGCTCCGCGGCCCCCACGGTCTCCTCGGGTTCGCCTGGGTCATCGACGACCCGCCGCTCGCCGACACGGAGGCCGATCAGCTGGCGCTCGGCCTCGCCGACGTCACGGCCGCGCTCGTCGCCGCCGAGGCCGGAGACGACGCCAGGGGGGAGCGCGAGCAGGCGCTGGTGGACGCCCTGCTCGGCCCGGGAACGCCCGCGGGTCGTCAGGGGGCCGCCGCGGCGGCGATCGCCACGGGCGCCTTCCCCGCGGCCGGCCGCGTCCGCGTCCTCGCCGCCGACGACCCGTCCGACCTCCTGACGGTCCGCCGCCGCTCCGGTGCGGCGCAGGTGGTCGCAGGAACGTTCGACGGTCTCGCGGTCGCGCTGATCGCCGGCGACCTGCCACCGGCCCTCGCCCCGACGGGCACGATCGGCGCCGGCGAGCCGGTGGCCTCGCTGGCGGATGTCGCCACCAGCCATCGCGAGGCGGTGGTGGCGCACCGCGTCGCCCGGGCCGTCCCGGCACTGGGACCAGTGGCGCACTTCGGCGCCCTGGGCCCCTACGGCCTGCTCGCGCCGCTCGTGCTCCCCGGCGGAGGCGCGGCCCCGGTGCCGCGGCCGGCCGCGCTCACCGCGCTGGAGGGCGAGCCGAACGGTCCGGAGCTGCTGTTCACCCTCCGCGCCCTGCTGGACGCCGCGGGTGACGTCACCCTGACCGCCCGCCGCCTGCACCTCCACCGCGCCACCCTCTACCGGCGCCTGCGGCGCATCGAGACCCTCACCGGGGCGGACCTCGCGGACGGGCTGCAGCGCCTCCACCTGCACGCAGCCCTGCTGCTCGACGACCTCCGCTGACCGTCGCGACAGCTGTCGCACCGCCGCCTCCGGCACGCACCCCCCGTCGCACCACGCGTGTCGCGCGCGGGCGTACCGTGCGGTCATGGACCTCCCGCCCCCGCCCGACGCCGACGTGCTCGCCGTCGGCCGCACCCTCGCCGCGGCGATGCCGTCGAGCCTGCGCCGCCCGATGGCCGCGCTCGACGACAAGGCGATGGACCTGGCCTCGCAGGACGACCAGCTGCGGGCGGCGCTGTTCCGCTTCGTCGACGTCGTGCCGGCCTGCCGCTCGGTCGACGACCTCGCGTCGCACCTCGCGGGCTTCCTCAGCGAGGTCGACACGAAGCCCGTGGCGCTGGAGCAGGCGATGCGCCTCGGCACCTCGCGGGCCGGCCGCGCCGCGCTCGGCGCCGCCTCGGCCGCCGGGGTCAAGCACATGGCGCACCGCTTCATCGTCGGGGAGTCGCCCGAGGCCGCCGCCGGCGTGCTGGCCGGGCTGTGGAAGGACGGCGTGGCGAGCTCGGTCGACCTGCTCGGCGAGGCGACCGTGACGGCCGCCGAGGCGGACCTGTACGCCCGCCGCTGCTCCGATGCGCTCACGGCGCTGACGGCCGCCGCGCGCTCGTGGCCGGAGCGCCCGGCGCTCGAGCGCGACAGCGCCGGGCCGCTGCCCCGGGCGAACCTCTCGGGGAAGGTCTCCGCCATGACGCCGCTCCTGCGGGCCGACGCCCCCGAGGTCGGGCGCCTCGACGCCGCGCCGCGGCTGCGGGCGCTGCTGCGGCAGGCCAAGGAGCAGGGCGCCCACCTCCACATCGACATGGAGAGCTACGACTCACGGGAGGCGACCGCCGACCTCGTGCTGGAGCTGCTCTCCGAGCCGGAGTTCGCCGACGGCCCCTCGGCCGGCGTCGTCCTCCAGGCCTACCTGCGCGACTCACCGGAGCTCGCCGGGCGCCTGGTGGACTGGGTGGCCGTGACGCCCCGCGACCACCCGCTCGTGGTGCGGCTGGTCAAGGGCGCCTACTGGGACCACGAGGTCGTCGACGCCCGCCAGAACGGGTGGGCGCCGCCGGTCTTCGAGCGCAAGTCCGACTCGGACCGCAACTTCGAGGAGCTCACGCGCGTGCTGCTGGGCGCCCGCGACACGGGCGCCGGGGTGCGTGTGGCGATCGCGAGCCACAACCTGCGGTCTGTCGCCCACGCCGTAGCGGCCAACCGCGCGTCGGGGCGCCCCGATTCCGACCTGGAGGTCCAGGTGCTTCGCGGCCTGGGCGACCCGCTGCAGACGGCGCTCGCCGACAGCGGCCTGCGGGTGCGCACCTACTGCCCCGTCGGCGACCTCGTCGCCGGCATGGCCTACCTCGTGCGGCGCCTGCTC
>JBBQZE010000020.1:0-21270 GCA_038207985.1 Solirubrobacterales bacterium | reverse complement strand
TGGTTCTCGATCTGGCGGATCCGCTCGCGCGTCACGTTGAACGCACGGCCGACCTCCTCGAGCGTGCGGGGCTGCCCGCCCGTGAGGCCGAAGCGCATCTCGATGACCTCGCGCTCGCGCTGCGGCAGGGCCGCCAGCGCGCGGTGGACGTTCTCCTTGCGCAGGTTGTCCGAGGCCATGTCGAACGGCGAGATCGCGTTCTGGTCCTCGACGAAGTCGCCGAGCTCGGACTCCTCCTCCTCGCCGATCGGCTTCTCGAGCGAGATCGGCTGCTGGCTCATGCGCAGGATGTCGCGCACCTCGCGCTCGGTGACCTCGAGCTCGGCGGCGATCTCCTCCGGGGAGGGCTCGCGGCCGAGGGACTGCACGAGCTGGCGCTCGACGTGCACGACCTTGTTCAGCTTCTCGACCATGTGCACCGGGATGCGGATGGTGCGGCCCTTGTCGGCGATGGCGCGGGTGACCGCCTGCCGGATCCACCACGTCGCGTAGGTGGAGAACTTGTAGCCGCGCCGGTAGTCGAACTTCTCGACCGCGCGGATGAGCCCGAGCGAGCCCTCCTGGATGAGGTCGAGGAAAGTGAGCCCGCGGCCGAGGTAGCCCTTGGCGATCGAGACGACGAGGCGCAGATTGGCCTCGACCATCTGCTGCTTGGCGGCCATGTCGCCGCGCTCGATGCGCTTGGCCAGCGACACCTCCTGCTCCGCGGTCAGCAGCGAGACGCGGCCGATCGAGCGGAGGTACAGGCGCAGCGAGTCCAGCGACGGCTCGACGGTGAGATCGATCTCCGGCTTCTTCGGCCCGCCCTCGGTCGGCTGACGGCGCGCTTGCGCGGCGTTCTCGACCTTCTCGTTCTCGCTCGTGGCCGGCCGGCCGTTGGCGCCGACGACGTCGATGCCGTGCTCGACGAAGTACGCGTGGAGCTCCTGCAGCTGCTCCTTGGAGACGTCCACCTCCTCCAGCGCGGTCGCGATCTGCTCGAACGTCAGGACGCCCTTGTCCTGGCCCTCCGCGATCAGCGGCTTGAGCTCGTCCATCTCGAAGATGGGTGCCTCGTCGGCCAGCAGCACTGCAGTCTTGGTGGTCAACCCACGGCCCTCCCCTTTTGTTCTTCGAGGATCCGGGTGGCGTCTCTCCTCGCCGGGCGGATCCTCCTCTCTCGACATCCCTGCACTGCGTGGGTTGCGACGTGGTCGCATGAGCTGGAGCCTCGGCCTCGGCCTCGGCAGCTGCGCGGATTGATAGCACAAGATCGCGGAAGCACCGCCCTCCGGCTGACACCCTGTCTGGCCGCGGCTACCCCCCGTCCACGAGCGCGATGCAGTCCGCCAGGACCCCCTGGCTCGGATCGGTCTCCTTGGCCACCAAGGCGTAGGTGGACGCCTGGCTGAAGACGCGCAGCGGCAGCCCCGCACCGAGCGGCGGGCTCTTGCGGCCGCCCAGGACGAGCAGCCGGTACCGCGTCCCGCGCAACAGCACCGCCGTGTCGTCGCCGAGGACGGTGCGTCGCACCTCGCGGACCGCGCCGGCGCCGATGTCCGAGCGGACCTGCGCGCCGAGGTCGCCGTCGGAGCGGATGATCGCGGCCTCGCCGTCGACGACGCAGGCGCGCAGCCGGTCGGGCACCGGGTCGCGCGTCGAGCCGACGGCGAGCACGAACGCGACGACCACCGCGACGAGGCCCGCCAGCGCGAGGGCAAGGGCCCACTTCACCCGGCCGCGCCGCCCGCTCCCGGCTCGGCGGCGGCGTCGCGGCCGGCGGCGCCGCGCTCGTGCTCGCGCAGCATGCGGCGCAGCCCGACGAAGTAGTCGACGCCGGAGATCAGCGTGATCGCCACCGTCGCATCGACGAGCAGGTCGAGCCAGAACGGCGAGCCGTCCACCGCGATCAGCAGGAACACACAGGCGACCTGCACGACGGTCTTCGCCTTGCCCCACCCGGCGGCCGCGACCACGACCCCTTGCTGGGAGGCGGCCATGCGGGTGGCGGTGACGGCGAACTCCCGGGCGATGATCACCATCGCGACCCAGGCGTCGACGCGCTGCAGCGAGACGAGCGCGACGAGCGCCGCGAGGATCAGCAGCTTGTCGGCGACGGGGTCCATCAGCTTGCCGAAGGTGGTGATCGCGCCGCTGCGGCGCGCCAGCCAGCCGTCCACGGCATCGGTGAGCGAGGCGACGGCGAAGACGACCGCGGCCAGCAGGTCCCCGCTGGCGGTCTCGGTCAGCAGGGCGACGACGAGGACGGGGACCAGGAGGATCCGCAGCACCGTCAGCACGTTCGGTGCGTTCAGACTCGACACGGCGCGCCCCAGGATGTCACGGGTCGAGCCGGGGGACCGCCGCAGCGCGGTGCTCGCGCCCGGCCGCGAGCGTCACGCCCGCGCTCGCGGCGACCACCAGGGCGATCGCGACGACCTGCCGGGCGCCCAGCCCCTGACCGAGGACGACGAGCCCCGCGAGCGCCGCCACGCCGGGCTCGAGCGACATCAGCACGCCGAAGACGTGGGCGGGCATCCGCCGCAGGGCCTCGAACTCCAGCGAGTACGGGATCACCGAGCTCAGGACGCCGACGGCCGCCGCGAGCGCGAGCCAGCGCGGGTCGAGGAGCGCTGACCCACCCCCGACGACGCCGGGGACGAGCGGCACGAGCACCGCCACGGCCATCGCCAGCGCGAGCCCCCGCCCGCCCTCGAAGCTCGGCCCGGCGCGCTGGGAGAGCAGGATGTAGGCCGCCCAGCAGGCCCCCGCCAGCAGGATCAGCACGAGCCCGAGCGGGTCGATCGAGCCGCCGCCCGGATCCGCGAGCAGCACGATGCCGGCCGCGGCGAGCGCGGCCCAGCCCAGGTCGGCGCGCCGGCGAGAGGTCGCCACCGCCACGCCCAGCGGCCCGACGAACTCGATGGTCACCGCCACCCCGAGGGGCAGCCGGTCCAGCGCGAGGTAGAAGGTCAGGTTCATCGCCCCGAGCACCAACCCGAGCAGCGCCGCGAGCCGGAGCTCCGCGCCGGTGTAGTCCCGCGGGTCGGGGCGCCACAGCGCGAGCAGGAGCACCGTGGCGAAGACCAGGCGCAGGAGCGTGGTGCCGCTGGGGCCGAGGGAGTCGAAGAGCGTGGTGGCCAGCGCCGCGCCGAACTGGACCGACCCGATCCCGGTGAGCACGAGCGCGACGGGCGGGACCCGGTCCGTCGGGAGAGGGCGGTGCTCGCTCACCGGCCGCATGCTCGCAAGCCCGCGACGCGCGGGCCCTACCGTGCGGACGATGAAGACACGCACCCTCGGTCCCGACGGCCCGACCGTCTCCGCCCTCGGCCTCGGCTGCATGGGCATGTCGGACTTCTACGGTGGCCGCGACGACCCCGAATCGCTGCGGACGCTCGACCGCGCGCTCGAGCTCGGCGTCACGTTCTGGGACACGGCCGACATGTACGGCCCGTACACCAACGAGGAGCTGCTCGGCAAGGCGCTCGAGGGCCGCCGCGACCAGGTCTTCCTCGCGACGAAGTTCGGCATCCAGCGCGACCCGGACGACCCGTCCAAGCGAGGCATCACCGGGAAGCCCGACTACGTGCGCGACGCGGCCGAGGCCTCGCTGCGGCGCCTGGGCACGGACCACATCGACCTCTACTACCAGCACCGCGTGGACCGCACGACCCCGATCGAGGAGACCGTGGGCGCCATGGCGGAGCTCGTGCAGGCGGGCAAGGTCCGCCACCTCGGCCTGAGTGAGGCGAGCGCCGACACGATCCGGCGCGCGCACGCGGTCCACCCGATCACCGCGGTGCAGTCGGAGTACTCGCTCTTCTCGCGCGACATCGAGGACGAGGTCATCCCCGTGCTGCGCGAGCTCGGCATCGCGCTGGTCCCCTACTCGCCGCTCGGCCGCGGCTTCCTGTCGGGCCAGATCCGCTCGCTCGACGACCTCGACGCCGACGACTACCGGCGCAAGTCCCCGCGCTTCACGGGCGACAACTTCGAGAAGAACCTCGAGCTCGTCGACGCCGTGCAGGCGCTCGCCGACGAGAAGGGCACCACCCCCGGGCAGCTCGCGCTCGCCTGGGTGCTCGCCCAGGGCGAGCAGGTCGTCCCCATCCCGGGCACCAAGCGCGTGGCCTACCTCGAGGAGAACGCGGGGGCCGTCGACGTCGAGCTCACGCCCGCCGACCTCACCCGCATCGGCGAGGCGCTCCCGCAGCCCGCCGGCGACCGCTACGACGCCAGCGGGATGCAGACGATCAACGGCTGACGACAGCGTCGGCCGTGCATGGCAGGATCCGCCGATGGCCGATCCGCGCCCCAAGCTTCCCGAGGGCATCCGTGCCTGCCTGTTCGACATGGACGGGGTGCTGACGCGAACCGCCACCGTGCACGCCAAGGCGTGGGCGGAGGCGTTCGACGCACTGCTCGAGAAGCGGGCGAAGGGGGACGGGACCGAGGCGCGGCCCTTCGACGCCGACAAGGACTACACCGCCTGGGTGGACGGCAAGCCGCGGGCCGACGGCGTGCGTGACTTCCTGGCCTCCCGGCAGATCACGCTGCCCGAGGGCGAGCCCGACGACCCCCCGACCGCGGAGACCGTCAGCGGCGTCGGCAACGCCAAGAACGCCAAGTTCCGAGAGGTGCTCGAGCGCGACGGCGTGGAGGTCTTCGACGGCTCGCTGCGCTTCGTGCACGCCGCGCGGGCCGCGGGCCTGCAGACCGCGATCGTCTCCTCGAGCGCGAACACCGTGGCGGCGCTCACCGCGGGCGGGATCCTCGACCTCTTCTCCGAGCGCGTCGACGGGACGACGCTCGCCGAGCACCCGGAGGTCAAGGGCAAGCCGGCGCCCGACACCTTCCTGCTGGCCGCGGAGCGCCTCGGGTGCGAGCCCTCCGCGTGCGCGGTCTTCGAGGACGCGCTGGCCGGCGTCCAGGCCGGCCGCGCCGGCGACTTCGGGCTGGTGGTCGGGGTCAACCGGGCCGACCAGGCCGCGGCCCTGCGGGAGCACGGCGCGGACGTCGTCGTCGACGACCTCGCGGAGCTGCTGGCATGACCCCCCCGCCCTGGCCCGTCGAGGAGTGGTCGATCACCGAGCCCGAGCTCGACGTCGAGGAGCTCGCGCGCACCGAGTCGGTCTTCGCGCTGTCCAACGGCCACCTCGGACTGCGCGGCAACCTCGACGAGGGCGAGCCGCGCGGGATCTCCGGCACCTACGTCAACGGCTTCTACGAGTCCTACGCGCTGCAGTACGGCGAGTCGGGCTACGGCTTCGCGGAGGACGGCGAGACCGTGGTCAACGTGCAGGACGGCAAGATCATCCACCTCATGCTCGAGGACGAGCCGGTGGACGTCCTGCGCGGCACCGTGCTGCACCACCAGCGCCGGCTCGACTTCCGCACCGGGATCCTCGAGCGCGAGATGCACTGGCGCTCGACGTACGGGCGCGAGGTGAAGATCCGCACGCGCCGCATCGTGTCCTTCGTCCAGCGCTCCGTCGCGGCGATCGAGTACGAGATCGAAGCGATCGACCAGCCCATGCGGGTCGCCCTGCAGTCGAACCTCGTCGCCAACCAGCCGGCGCGCGAGGGCACCGCGGACCCGCGCAAGGGCAAGGACCTCGGGGCGGTGCTCCAGCCGGAGCTCGCGCGCGGCTTCGAGCTGCGGGCGATGCTCGTGCACACCACCCGCGCCAGCCAGCTCACCTGCGCCTCGGGGATGGAGCACCTCATCGAGGGCGAGCCCGAGGACCTCCACACGGCGGTCTACGTGGAGGACGACGTCGCCCGCGTGACGATCTCGGCGCAGCTGACGCCCGGGACGCCGCTGCGCTTCGTCAAGCTCATGGCCTACCACTGGAGCTCGCGCCAGTCGGCGGAGTTCCTGCGCGACCAGGTGGCCGCCAGCCTGGCCAACGCCCAGGCCGAGGGGTTCTCCGGCCTCTGCCGCGACCAGAAGAAGTTCCTCGACCGCTTCTGGGAGCGCGCCGACGTCACCGTCGACGGCGACCCGCAGGTTCAGCAGGCGCTGCGCTTCTCGCTCTTCCACCTGCTGCAGGCGGGCGCGCGCATCGAGGGCCGCGCGATCCCCGCCAAGGGGCTCACCGGCCCGGGCTACGACGGCCATGCGTTCTGGGACACCGAGACCTTCGTGCTGCCCGTCCTCACCTACATCCTGCCCGACGTCGTCCGCCACGCGCTGACGTGGCGGCACTCGACGCTCGACCTGGCCCGCGAGCGCGCGCAGCTGCTCGGCCTCGGCGGGGCGACGCTGCCCTGGCGCACCATCCACGGCGAGGAGTGCTCGGGCTACTGGCCCGCGGGCTCCGCGGCCCTGCACATCAACGGCGACGTCGCCGATGCGGTGCGCCGCTACCTCGACGCGACCGGTGACGACGAGTTCGCCGCCAACGAGGGCGGCGAGCTGCTCGTGGAGACGGCGCGGCTGTGGATGAGCGCCGGCTCTTACGACCACGCGAAGAACTTCCGGATCGATGGCGTGACGGGGCCCGACGAGTACTCCGCGCTGGTGGACAACAACGTCTTCACGAACCTCGGCGCGCGGGCCAACCTGCGGACCGCCTGCGAGGTCGCCGGTCGGCTGCCCGAGCTGCGCGAGCGCATGGAGATCTCCGACGAGGAGTTCGCACGCTGGGGGGAGGCCGCCGACGCGGTCCTGGTCCCCTACGACGAGCGCCTCGGGGTCCACCCGCAGGACCAGGGCTTCCTGCTGCACGACCCGTGGGACTTCGCGGGCACGCCGCAGGAGAAGTACCCCCTGCTGCTGCACTTCCCGTACTTCCAGCTCTACCGCCGCCAGGTCATCAAGCAGGCCGACCTCGTCCTCGCGCTCCACCTGCACGGCGATGCCTTCACCCCCGAGGAGAAGCGGCGCAACTTCGACTACTACGAATCCCTCACCGTCCGCGACTCGTCGCTGTCGGCCTGCACCCAGTCGATCGTCGCTGCGGAGGTGGGCCACATGGAGCTCGCCTACGACTACCTCCGCGAGGCCGCGTTCGTCGACCTCCACGACCTGCACCACAACACCGGCGACGGCCTGCACGTCGCCTCGCTGGCCGGCGCCGTCCTCGCGGTGACCAACGGACTCGGCGGCATGCGCGACAGCGCCGGCCGGCTGCGCTTCTGCCCGCGGCTGCCGGCGGACATCCAGGGAGCGTCGTTCGCCGTCACGGTCCACGGCGCGCGCCTGCGGATCCGCATCGACCAGCAGGAGGCGCACTACGAGCTCGAGGTGGGCGACGCCATCGAGTTCGAGCACTGCGACACGCACGTGCGCGTCGAGGCGGGCAAGCCGCAGTCCCGGGCCATCGTGGCGCTTCACGAGCTGCCACGCCCGGAGCAGCCCGACGGGCGCGCGCCGATCCGGCGCGGGGAAGCGCCCCGCTAGGCCGACCGCGGGGCGCGGGTCACTAGGGTCAGGGCATGCCTCTCGTCCCCATGGTCGTCGAGCGCTCCGCACGCGGTGAGCGCGAGTTCGACATCTTCTCCCGCCTGCTCAACGAGCGGATCATCTTCTTGGGGCACCCCGTCGACGACATGGTCGCGAACCTCGTCGTCGCGCAGCTGCTCCACCTCGAGTCGTCCGATCCCGAGAAGGACATCTCGATCTACATCAACTCGCCCGGCGGCTCGATCTACGCCGGCCTCGCGGTCTACGACACGATGCAGTTCATCAAGCCCGACGTGGCGACGATCTGCTGCGGGATCGCCATGTCGATGGGCTCGCTGCTGCTGGCGGGCGGCGCGAAGGGCAAGCGCTTCTCGCTGCCGAACTCGCGGATCCTGATCCACCAGCCGTCCGCCGGCTTCGAGGGCCAGTCGACCGACATCGAGATCCACGCCCGGGAGATCCTCAAGACGCGCAAGCGCATCGACGAGATCTACGCGAAGCACACCGGGCGCCCGGAAGAGGAGGTCCACCGCGACATGGAGCGCGACCGCTTCTTCAAGGCCGACCAGGCCAAGGAGTACGGGCTCATCGACCAGGTGCTCACCAACCACTAGCGGGCTCGGCGCCGCCCCGGCCCTCAGCGGCCGGGGCCGTCCTGCGCGGGCGGGGTGGTCAGCGCGAAGTGCGGGTTCTCGATGATGCCGAGCACGGTTCCCCCGGGCTCGAGCACCCCGGCGACACGGATGCCCTCGCCGACCTCGGTGACGGGCTGGTGCTCGCGGGCGCCGGCGGCCAGCAGACGGGCCAGCGCCGCGTCGGCGTCGCCCACGCCCCAGTAGTGGATCGGCCCGAGCGCCGGGTCCCCGTCCGGGTCGAGCGCCAGCTCGTAGCCCCCCACCTGGAAGCCGACGAAGAACGGCTCGTCGAAGTACGGGCCGAAGCCGAGCAGCTCGGTGAACCAGGCCTTCGAGGCGGCGAGGTCCGGGGCGGGGTAGATGACGGTGCGCAGGCCGAGGAACACGCCGCCGAGCCTCGCAGCCCGTCCGGCGGCTCGGTCAGGCCAGGCCGTAGAGGCGGCGGTACTTCGAGGTCAGCTGGTCGAGCAGCGGCTGCGGGTCCAGCTGTTCGCCGGTCGCGCGCCGCAGCAGCTCGACGGGCTCGAGCGCCCGGCCGTGGCGGTGCACGTGCTCGCGCAGCCACTCGCGCAGCGGCCCGTGGTCGCCGGCCGCCAGCTGCTCGTCGAGGGCCGGCAGGTCGCGGCCGATGGCCCGCCAGAGCTGCGCGGCGACGAGGTTCCCGATGGCGTAGGTGGGGAAGTAGCCCAGATCGCCGTAGGCCCAGTGGATGTCCTGCAGCACGCCGTGGGCGTCGTCCGGCACCTCGATCCCGAGGAGCTCGCGGGTGCGGGCGTTCCAGGCCTCGGGGAGGTCGGCCACCGCCAGGCTCCCCTCGACCAGCGCGACCTCGAGCTCGAAGCGGAGGATGACGTGCAGCGAGTAGGTGACCTCGTCGGCGTCGACGCGGATCAGCGAGGGCTCGACGCGGTTGATCGCCCAGATCACGTCGGCGTCGGACAGCGTCCCGATGCCGTCGCCGAAGGCCTCCCGCAGGCGCGGCAGCCAGTGGCGCCAGAACGGCTCGGAGCGGCCGACGAGGTTCTCCCACAGCCGCGACTGCGACTCGTGCACGCCGAGCGACACGCCCGTCCCGAGCGTGGTGCGCGCGAGCTCCGGGGCGACCTGGTGCTCGTAGAGCCCGTGGCCCATCTCGTGCATCACCGCGAAGACGCCCTGGAGGTCGTCGGGCGAGTAGCGCGTGGTCACGCGGACGTCGCGCGCGTTCATCGCCAGGGCGAACGGGTGGACGGCGAGGTCCATGCGCCACTGGTCCTCCGCCCACCCGAACGAGTGCGCGATCTCCATCGCCAGCGCACGCTGGGCCTCCACACCGAAGGGCCCCGGGAGCACCGGCGCGGGGGCCGCGGCGGCGAGTTCGGCGACGAGCGCGACGAGGCCGACGCGCAGCTGCTCGAAGACCTCGCGCACGCGGGCGGTCGTCAGCCCGGGCTCGAAGTCGTCCAGCAGCGCGTCGTAGGGGTGCTCGACGTCGTCGAAGCACGCGGCGTAGCGCCGGCGCAGCTCGAGGTTGCGCTCGAGGTAGGGCTGGAAGCGGGCGAAGTCGTCCGTGGCGCGCGCCTGCGCCCACGGTTCGAGCGCCCGCGCGCCCGCGAGCTCGATCTCCGCCTGCAGCGAGGTCGGGACGCGCCGGGCCTTCTCGTGGTCGCGTCGCGCGACGCGCAGGATCGCCGCCTCGGTGTCGTCGGCGGGCTCGGCCGCGGCGAGCAGCGCGCCGAGCGACGCGCTCGTCTGGCGCTCGTGCGCGATGGTCGCGAGCGTCGCCATCATGTTCGCGCGGCCCTCGGCGCCGCCGGACGGCATGACGGTCTGCTGATCCCAGTGCAGCAGCGCGGTGGTCGCACCCAGGTCGGTGAGCTGCCCGAGCTGGGCGCGCAGCTCAGGCGACAGCATGCTCGATCGCCCCCAGCGTCTCGATCTCGATCCGCACCACGTCGCCGGACTCGAGGAACCGGCGTGGGGACATCGACATCCCGACGCCGCTCGGGGTGCCGGTGAGGATGAGGTCGCCGGGCTCGAGCGTGATCACCTCGCTGATGTACGCCACCAGCTCGCCGATCGAGAAGACCAGGTCGGAGGTCCGGGCGTCCTGGCGCGGCTCGCCGTTGACCCAGGTCTGCAGCCGCAGGTCTTCGGGCGCTGGCACCTCGTCCGCCGTCGTGATCCACGGGCCGCACGGGCAGGCGGAGTCGAAGCCCTTCGCGCGCGTCCACTGCGGCTCGGCCTTCTGCAGGTCCCGGGCCGAGACGTCGTCGCAGACCAGGTAGCCCGCGACGGTGCCGCGCGGGCCCATCACCACGCCGAGCTCGCCCTCGTAGTCGAGGCGGCGCACGACCGCCGGGCACACGACCGGCCCGGAGGGGCCGACGACGCTCGACGGCAGCTTCTGGAAGACGATGGGCTGCTCCGGCGGCTCCTTGCCCTGCTCCGCGGCGTGGGCGCGGTAGTTCAGGCCGATGCCGAAGATCGCGCGCGGCCGCGGGACCGGGGCCAGCAGCTCCACGGCGGCGATGTCGAACGACGAGCCGGTCGCCGCCGTCCGGTCCCCCGAGGCGAGGCGGTCGAGGACGGTGCTGCCGTCGGTGAAGGCATGGACCTCGGTGCCGCGGACCTCCCCCGCGCGCGGGTTAGCGCTGCCGGGGACGAGGAACGTCGCGAGCTTCACGCGCCGGAAGCTAGCGCAGCGAGTGCCGCCCGCACCTGGGCGTCACGTCGCTCGGCCTCCTCCTCGGCCCAGTGCCACTGCACCCCGTCGGTGATCGCGAAGTGCCGGGTGCCGTGGTCCTGGACGCGCTCCACGAGCATCTCGACGCCGACGACGCGCTCCGCCCCGGGCAGGGGTTCGGCGATCACGCGGGCGCCGCCCTCGGCGGTCAAGGCGACGTTCCCGGCCGCCATCACGGTGAGCGCGACGCGGGGGTCCTCGCGCAGACGGCGCAGCGACTCGCGCCGCGGCGCGAGGGCGAGGACGATGCGCGCGGGGCCGGCGCGCAGCAGGGCGGACACGGGGATCGCGTGGGGCGCCCCGGCGCCCGTGGCGAGCACGGCCACGGTCCCCGCAGGCCAGTCGGGCAGCTCGACGGGGGGCATCGTCGGCGCCTACCCGCCGGGCCGGGGGTTGACGCGGCGGCGAGAGCACCGCACGGCCGGTCGGCTTTGCGGAAGGATGGCGCCATGCGGCAGCTGAGCGGGCTCGACACGCAGTTCCTGGCGATCGAGAGCGAGACGACCTACGGCCACGTCTCGGGGCTCGCGGTCCTGGACCCGTCCACGGCGCCGGGCGGCACGCTCACCCTCGCCGACCTGGTGCGCGTCGTCTCCGAGCGCCTGCACCTGCTGCCGGTGCTGCGCAACCGGCTGCAGACCGTCCCGTTCGGCCTCGACCGGCCGTACTGGATCGACGACCCGCACTTCGACCTCACCTACCACGTGCGGGAGCTGGCGCTTCCGGCACCGGGAAGCGACGCGCAGCTCGCCGAGCAGGTCGCGCGGATCTTCTCGCGGCCGCTCGACCGCGAGCGCCCGTTGTGGGAGCTCTACCTCATCCAGGGGCTCGAAGGTGGCCGCTGCGCGTTCATGACGAAGATCCATCACGCGCTCGTCGACGGGATGTCCGGCGCGGAGATCATGGGGATCCTCTACGACCTCTCCCCCGAGGGCCGGGAGCTCGCCCCCGCACCCGAGAAGGCCCCGGCCGACGCTGCTCCGAGCACGCTCGAGATGCTCGGGCGCGGCCTCGTGGCGCTGCCGCTCACGCCGCTGCGCCTGCTGCGCGCCGCGCCGAGCACGCTCCTGCACGCCGACGTCGCGCCGTCGGTGCTCGGGCTGCCGGGCGCCGAGGCCGCGAGCCGGCTGCTCTCCCGCGCGCGCAACGCCGTCCCCGGGGCGGGCGGCGACGGCGAGGTCGTCGAGCGGCCGAAGATGCGCGCGCCGCGGGTGCCGTTCTCCGGCGCGGTGTCGCCGCACCGCAAGTTCGCCTTCGCCTCGCTGGACCTCGGCAAGGTCAAGCGGGTCAAGAGCCACTTCGGGGTGAAGGTCAACGACGTCGTGGTGGCGATCACCGCCGCGGGTGTCCGCGACTGGCTGGTCGCGCACGACGCGCTGCCCGACCGCCCGCTCCTCGCGCAGATCCCGGTGTCCGTGCGCACCGACGAGGAGAGCGGGACGTTCGGCAACAAGATCTCGGTGATGATCGTCCCCGTCCCGACCGACGTCGAGGACCCCGCCGCGCGCCTCGACGCGGCGCACCAGTCGCTGCGCGCGGCCAAGGAGCGCCACCGCGGGCTGCCAGTCAGCGCGCTGCAGGACATCACCACCTTCATCCCGCCCGCGATCAACGCGCGCGCCGCCCGGGTGACGCTGCAGCTCTCGGCCAACGCGGCGCTGCGCCCGCTCTACAACATGGTCATCTCCAACGTGCCGGGGCCGCCGATCCCGATCTACCTCGCCGGGGCGCGGATGGAGGCGCAGTACCCCGTGTCGGTGATCACGAACGGCGCGGGCCTGAACGTGACGGTGATGTCCTACCTCGACCGTCTGGACTTCGGCGTCGTCGCCGACCGCGAGCAGATGCCCGACGCCGAGGTGGTCATCGACGGCGCCCGCCGCGCGCTCGACGAGCTCGACGCGCTGGTCACCGCGGCGACCAAGCCGAAGGCGAAGCCGCGCGGGACGGCGCCCGCCCGCGCGCGCCGGAAGCCGGCGGCCTGACGCTCAGGCTGCGCGCAGGCCGGAGCGGCGCGTGGAGCGCTCCGCGCGGCGCGCGCGCGCGGCGTGGCGCTCGAGGTAACGCGAGAGCGCCGCGGGGCGTTCGCGCTGCGGGTGGTGGCCCATCCCGCTCCAGACCTCCACGTGGGCCTGGGGCAGCGCGCGCTCGAGGGCCTCGACGTGCTCGCGGGGGACGAGCGCGTCGTGCTCGCCCCACAGCGCGGCGACGGGGCCGTCGAAGTCGATGGCCCGGGTCGCGAACGCGCGCTGGGAGCGCCCGGCCGCGGCGATGGCCTGGACGGCCGCGCTGACGCCGGGGCCCGAGCGGAAGGAGCGCCGCACGATGCGGCCCATCAGGTCGCGGCTCGGCAGGCGATGGTGGGCGACGAAGGTGGTGTAGGCCGCGGTGACGGTGAGCGGGTTGACGAGCGCGAGCGGCATCGCGAGCTCGGCCGCCTGCCGGATCCCGGGGAGGTTCATGGCCTCGGCGAGGCGGATCTGCCCGTACCCCGCGGGGGCCAGGAGGGCGAGCGCGCGTACGGCGTCGTAGCGCTCGGCCATGCTCGTGGCGACCGCGCCGCCCAGCGAGTGGCCGACGAGCGTGAACTCGCCCAGGTCGAGCTGGTCGATGCCCTCGACGACGGCCTCCGCGTAGGCCGAGACGCGCGCGCGGCTCGGGAGGTCGGAGCCGCCGAAGCCGGGGAGGTCGACCGCGAGGCAGGGGCGATGGGTGTCCCGGGCGAGCTGCGCCCACCCCTCCGAGTCGTCCATCAGGCCGTGCAGGAGCACCAGCGGGCGCCCGCGCCCGGTCCACGACCGCACCCGCAGCGTCCGGCCCGCGCCCAGGCGCAGGTCACGGATCTCGTGCGGTCGGAGGTCGGGGGCGGTGGTCATGAGGACTGTTTCGACACGCGGCACGGGGAAGCTGAGTGCTTGCGCCGTTCCGTGCCGGTTTCGCGCCGGCCGGCGGGAACCCTACCCCCGTGACCGGTCCTGCTACACCCAGAAGATGTCCCTCACCCTCGGAAGCGGGCCCTTCGCGGCCTCCGGCACGGCCCAGCTGAACTTCTCGCTCGCCGGAGCCCCCGCCCACCAGATCGTCTTCCAGCCCGATCCCCGGCGCCTGCGCGCGGTCGTCGGCGACACCGTGGTGCTGGACACGGTCCGGGCCCACCTGCTCCACGAGTCGAACATCCCGCCCCGGATCTACGCCCCGCTCGAGGACTTCCGCCAGGACCTGCTCACCCCGACGGACACGAGCACGCACTGCCCGTTCAAGGGCGACGCGAACTACTGGACCATCGCGGCGGATGGCAAGACGATCACCGACGGGGTCTGGGGGTACGCCGAGCCGACCGACGAGGCGCCGTTCTTGAAGGGCTTCGCCTCGCTCTACGAGGACAAGGACGACGCCTGGTTCGTCGAGGAGGATCGGGTCTTCTCCCACCTGAAGGACCCCTACCACCGGGTGGACGCGCACCCGAGCACGCGCGAGGTCGTGGTGCGGATCCGGGGCGAGGAGGTCGCGCGCTCGCAGCGGCCCGTGCTCGTGTTCGAGACGGGGCTGCCCGTGCGCGCGTACGTCCCGCCCGCGGACGTCCGCCCGGGCGCCGTCGCCGAGGGCTCCGACCAGCGCGCGGCATGCCCGTACAAGGGCGAGTCGGTCTACTGGACCGTCGGCGGCGTCGAGGACGCGGCGTGGAGCTACGAGTCGCCGCTCCCGGACGCGCTGCGCGCGCAGGGCCACCTGGCCTTCGACGATTCGCTCGACGACGTCGAGGTCGTGCTCGGCTAGAGGTCGTGTCGGACCGGCTGCCGCGGCGGTCGGTCACACTGGCGGGGTGACGCCGCGCCGCCTCGCGCTCGCCCTCGCCGCCGGCCTCGCGCTGGCGGACGCCTCCGTCGTCACGCTCGCGCTGCCGCAGCTGCTGCGCGATCTGAGCACGTCGGTCGAGGGCGTGGCGGCGGTCATCGGCGTCTTCACCGTCGTGCTCGCCCTGGCGCTGCTCCCGGCGGAGCGGCTGAGCCGGGAGCTCGGCCCGCGCGCCGTGGGGGCCGCGGGCTTCGCCCTGCTCGCCGTCGCCTCGGTCGGGTGCGGGCTGGCGGGCTCGCTGCCGGCGCTGCTGGTCGGCCGCGGCGCGCAGGCGCTCGGCGGGGCCGCCGGGCTGGCGGCCGTCTTCGCGCTCCTGGTGCCGGCGAGCGGGACCGTCGCGGGCACGACGGTCGCCGGCGGGACGGCGCCGGGCGACCTGGGCACGGGAGTGCCGTCCGCGCGACGGCTGTGGCTCGGCGTCGCGGTGCTGTCGACCGCGATCGGGCCGGCGCTCGGCGGCGCGCTCACCCAAGCGTTCTCCTGGCAGGCGATCTTCTTCGCGCAGGCGCCCGTCGCGGCGCTGGCCGCCGTCGCGTGCCTCGGCGCGCACGAGCCGGTCCCGGCGGGGGCGCGGGACCCGCGGCAGCGGTCGTGGGCGGCGGGCGCGGCGCTCGCGCTCGTGTCCGCGGCGCTGACCGCGGTGCTCTTCCTGCTGGTGCTCCTGCTCGTCGCGGGCTGGGGCGTCTCGCCGCTGCGGGCGGCGCTGACGGTGACCGTGCTGCCAATCGCGGCACTCGCGGGCGCGCGGGTGGGCGGCCCTGCGCGGGCACGTGCGGCGGCGGGATGCGGGCTCGTCGGTGCGGGGACGATCGCGCTCGCGTTCCTCCCCGACGCGCACCTCGGGTGGACCGTCGCGCCGCAGGCGCTCGCCGGCGTCGGCATGGGGCTCGCGCTGCCCGCGCTCGGCGGCGAGCTGCTGCCGGAGCGCGACGCCCGGGATGCGGCGTGGCTGCTCACCCTGCGCCACGCCGGGATCGCGCTGGCGCTCGTGATCCTGGCGCCCGTGACCGCGCAGCGCCTCGACGACGCCACGCAGCGCGCGCGGGAGCGCGGGGTCGCGCTGGTGCTCGACGCCCGCCTCCCGCCGCAGGACAAGCTCGCGCTCGCGCCGTCCCTGCTCGCCGGGGTCGACGCGGAGCAGCCCCGCGAAGGCCTGCGCAAGGCGCTCGCGCGCGAGGCGGGACGCTACGACGGGACGCCGCAGGCCCCGGTCTTCGACGCGCTCACCACGCGCGCGGACGAGACGCTCGTGGCCGCCGTCGGCGAGTCCTTCCTCGCGGCGTTCCTCCTGGCGGGCGGCCTCGCCATCGCGGGCGCCGCCGCGCTCACCCTCGGCGCCGCGATCCCCGCCGACAGGCGCCGAGCGCCCACGGAGTTCGCGACGCCCGAACCCGATGGGCACTCAGCGTCACGGGCCGCGGGCCCGGCGCGGGCCGCAGGGTCGGCGAGGGTGCTGGTGATCGCCGCGAGCGCCGCCGCGGTGCTCGTGGTCGGCGGCACGGCCCTCGCGCGCGGGCGCTTCGCGCCTGCGCCCGTAGTGCTCCGGGACCCCTGCGACAAGCGGCCGCTGCCGGCCAGCGGGGGCGTCGCGGGCTTCCTCCAGGACCAGGCGCTCGTGCTCCTCGACCGCGGTGCCTGCCGCTTCGGGTCGACCCGGGAGGAGTACGTCCTCGCGCTCACCGACCCCAAGGACGCCAAGCGATTTGAGCGCGCCCACGGCGCCGACCCGCGGTCGGACGCCGGCGTCCTGGGTGCGCTCCTGGGCTGATTTCTGCGAAAGCGCTGGACGTGCGGTCTATCCTGTGAGGTCTTGACGGCTTCGCCGCCCGCCCTCGCCGCTCTCGGCTGGGCCCCCCACTTCGCCTCTGCCCTGGAGGCGCTCGGCGATGCGACGCTCGTCCCCGCCCGTGTCGCGGCCGCCGACCGTGGTCGGCTGGAGCTCATGGGCGCCGACGGCGGGCTGACCGCCGAGGTCGCCGGCCGCCTACACCACGACGCCGCGCAGGGCGACCTGCCGGTCGTCGGCGACTGGGTCGCCGTGGAGCCCGCCACCGCGACCGTGCAGGCCGTGCTCGAGCGCCGCACCGTCCTGCGCCGGGCTGCGCCCACCGGCGGGCTGCAGGTGCTGGCCGCCAACGTGGACGTGGTGCTGGTCGTCTCCTCGCTCAACCGCGACCTCGACCCGCGCCGCCTCGAGCGCTTCGTGGCCGTCGCCGCCGACGGGGGCGCGCAGCCGGTCGTCGTGCTCACGAAGGCCGACCTGCTCGCCGACCCGTCGCACGCGCTCGCGCAGGTGCGCCCCGTCACCCGCGGCGTCCCGCTCGTCGTCGTCTCCGCCCGCCGCGGGGAAGGGCTCGCCGAGCTCGACCCGTGGCTCGTCCCGGGCTCGACCGCGGTCCTGCTCGGCGCCTCGGGCGTCGGCAAGTCGACGCTGGTCAACGCCCTGCTCGGCGAGGAGCGCCAGGCGACCGCGCCCATCCGCAGCTCCGACGACCAGGGCCGCCACACCACCGTGCGCCGCGAGATCGTCGTCCTTCCCTCCGGCGCCCTGCTGCTCGACACGCCCGGCCTGCGGCTGCCGCAGCTGTGGACCTCCGCCGACGACGGCCTGGCCGCCGCCTTCGCCGACCTCGACGCGCTCGCCGAGGGCTGCCGCTTCGGCGACTGCAAGCACACGACGGAGCCGGGCTGCGCGGTCCGCGAGGCGATCGAGGACGGCCGCCTGGACCCGGGCCGCCTCGCCGGCCTGCGCGAGCTCGAGGACGAGCAGCGCGAGCGCGAGGCCGCCGGCCGCGGGTGGCGCTGAACCGGCGGGCTTGCAAGCGGGCGTGCAGGGCGCCGGTGGCGCGGGCATGATCCTCGCGTGGGCGCCGAGCCGACCGACACCCTGAGCTCCGCCGTCCTCGGTCTCGCGGCCCGAGGGCTGACGCATCCGATGCTCCCCGGCTGGCTGCGGACCCCGCATCCCAGCTTCGGTGGACGGCGCCCGGCGGACGCCTGGACCGAGCAGCCCGACCTCGTCGAGGACATCGCGCGTCTCGCCGCACGGCACGACTTCCGCCGCCGCTGAGGCGCGCGCGCCGCGCTGCGACAATGGCCGCCGCATGACGTCCCTGCGCGGCAAGCTGCTCATCGCCTCCCCCGCCCTGCTCGACCCGAGCTTCGCGCGGACCGTCGTGCTGATCGCCGAGCACGGCGACGACGGCGCGATGGGCCTCGTGCTGAACCGCCCGTCGGAGGACGCGGTCTCGGGCGCGGTCGGCGAGCTGGGCCTCATCGTGGCGCCGGGCGACGTCGTCTTCTCCGGCGGCCCCGTGCAGTCCTCGGCGGTCATGGTGCTCGCCGAGTTCAACGAGCCGGCCGAGGCGGCGGCGGTCGTGCTCGGCGACGTCGGGTTCCTGCCCGCCCGCGAGGACCCCGCGGCGCTCGCCGATGGGCTGCGTCGCGCGCGCGTCTTCGCCGGTCACTCCGGGTGGTCGGCCGGCCAGCTCGACGCCGAGCTCGACGACGGCTCGTGGATCGTCGCGCCAGCGCGCGTCGACGACGTCTTCGCACCCGACCCGGACGAGCTGTGGGCCGAGGCGCTGCAGCGCAAGGGCGGCGCCTACGCGTTGCTCGCGCGCATGCCCGAGGACCCGTCGGTCAACTGACCCGCCGGCAGTCGTAGATCTCCCACGGCTCGTCGATGGCGTCGAAGTCCACGCCGAAGCGCGCCCTCACGTCGTAGCCCAGCCCGAAGCGGCGGCGCTCTGCGGGCGCCATCTCGTCGCGGAAGACCACGACGTCGACCGCGAAGCCGGGTGCCGCGAGGCGGTCGGCCAGGTCGCGCCCGTAGATGCGCACGTGGTCGTCCTGGCCGAAGCGCCGCCTGCGCTGCGCGGGGTCGCGCTCCGCAGCGTCCTCACGGGTCACCAGGCCCATGACGGGCGACTGGACCAGGACGCGGCCGCCCGGCGCGCAGACGCGGTGCAGCTCTCGGATCGCTGCGGCGTCGTCGCCCACGTGCTCGAGGACGTGGGAGCAGAGGACGAGGTCGGCCGCGGCGTCGGGCAACTCGAGCGCCGTGAGGTCGAGCTGACGGTCTGCGCGCCCCGGCTCGAGGTCACCCGAGACGTAGTCGACGCCCGGCATCGCGCGCAGGCGCTGGGCGATCCCCGCCTCCGGGGCGAAGTGCAGCACGCGCAGCGGCCGTGACCCGAGGGCCAGGCGCCGCTCGAGGTAGAGCCACAGCAAGCGGTGGCGCTGGCGCAAGCCGCAGGCCGGGCAGAGGCCGCGGTCCGGGTGGCGGGGCTCCGTGCGGGCGAAGCGCAGCATGCGACGCCCGCAGATCGGGCACGCCTTGCTCACAGCCACGCGGTGCCGGCCACCAGCGTGGCGGTCGCGCCCGCGATCCAGTCCGTCCCCGCGTCGTCCCGGGACACGTGGACGCGCCCCTCGCGCCCGAGCGCCGTGCCCTGACGCGCGGTGTAGGGCGACGACACCCGCCCGGTGTCCAGCAGCCACCCGGCCAGCGAGGCGTTCAGGCTCCCGGTGACCGGGTCCTCGACCAGGACGCCGTCCTTCGGGAAGAACGCGCGCACCTCGACGGCCTCCGCCGCGCCTGGCGGCAGCGGGCCGACGACCCCGACATCGGCGTCGACCCAGGTGGGCGTGAGGGCGAGCACCTGCTCCGCCGATCTGAGCAGCAGCGCGACCCAGCCCGGCCCGTTGTCGACCCACTGCGCATCGACCACGTCCTGGCGCGCGAGCCCGAGCGCGTCGGTCAGCCGGACGAGGAGCTCGTCGTCCACCGCCCCGGACCGCACGAGCGGCGGTGCCGCGAAGGCGAGGCCGTCCGGGGTCCGCCGCAACTCGACCAGCCCGGCCGCGCACTCCTGCACGACCGCGTCCCGCGTGAGGCCGCGGTCCTCGAGCCAGCCGTGGCAGGTGCCGAGCGTCGGATGGCCCGCGAACGGCAGCTCCAGGGTCGGCGTGAAGATGCGCACGCGGTAGTCGGCCGCGTCGGTGGTGGGCTCGAGGACGAACGTCGTCTCGGAGAGGTTCGTCCAGCTCGCGAAGCGCTGCATCGCCTCTGTCTCGAGCCCGTCGCCCTCGAGGACGACCGCCACCGGGTTGCCGCGGTGGGGCGCCACGGAGAAGACATCGACTTGCACGAAGCGGCGGGAGCGCATGGCCCCGAACGTAGCCGGGGGTGCACACCGGCGGTGAGGGAGCAGCGGCCTACCGCAGCTTGCCGGGGTCCACGTCGTCGAGCAGGCCGAGCGGGGTGACCTCGCCGTTCTCGACGAGCAGCGCGCCGCCGGGCCAGTACGGGTGCGGCGGCTCGGCGCCCGCGAGCAGCAAGGGCTCGTAGACCCAGCAGCCGGAGTTCCACAGGCGCGTGCCGTCGTAGGTCCACCCCGCCGGGTCGTCGCCGTCGCGCGGACCGGAGCGATGGACGTGGCCGAAGAGGACGTGGCGCGCCTCCACGCCGAGCCGTGCCGTCACGGCCGCCATCGCGGGCAGCCCGACGCGGCGGAACTGGAAGCCGAGCGCCCCGGCCGACAGCGGCGCGAGCAGCGGCGCGCCGGGCAGCGAGGCGGCCAGGGGGATCGCCGCGAGGCCCGCGAGGCGCACGAGCCCCGCCAGGCGGTCGACGGGCTCCCCGATCAGCGGCGGCAGCGACGCCGCCATGAGCGCGCCGAAGGCCGCGATCGACGTGCCGAGCGCCTTCTCGTAGTCCTCCGGGGTGGCGTCGCGGATCGGGACCGTGGGCTGGCGGACGAGATGCCGATCGAGGTAGTGGCCGTGGTGGGCCCAGATGCCCTCGTCGAGCCAGACGCCCGGGTAGCGCACCTGCACGCGCGCGGGCTTGAGCCAGCGCGCGATCGCGGCAAGCTCCGGCGACGACCGCACCGGCACGCGGTCGGCGAGGCGGAGCTGCGAGCCCTTGGTGCGGTGCTCGCGCAGCCACGGGCGCACGAGAGCGTGGTCGTGGTTGCCCGGCAGCAGCACGACCTCCGTCCCGGTGCCGAGCGCGTCGCCGATGCGGCGCAGGACGGGCTCGGCGTCCTCCATCGCGCCGCGCGGCCGTCCCTCCAGCATCTCGACGGTGTCGCCGAGGAGGACCAGGCGGTCGACGTCCGCGAGCCGCTCGGCCAGCGCGTCGAGGGCCGCCGGGTGGCGCAGCACGTCGCGGTGCAGCCGCGAGCCGAGGTGCAGGTCGGAGATGACGAGCGTGCGCACGGCTCGAGGCTATGCGCTCACGCGTGAGCACCGACGCTGGGACGCGCCGGGACGCGCCGTCGTCACAGCCCCGCCGCGCCCGCGTGTCCGAGGCGGAAGAGCGCGAGCTGCACGCCCGGGCCGATCAGCAGCGCGAACGCGAGCGTCCCCACGCCGAAGGTCCCGCCGAGCAGGACGCCGACGACGCACGCGGTGATCTCGATGGCCGCACGGGTCACGCGCAGCGAGCGCCCCGTGCGCAGCGACAGCCCGGTCATCAGCCCGTCACGCGGCCCGGGGCCCAGGCGGGCGGTGAGGTAGAGCCCTGAGCCGAGGCTGATGGCGGCGATGCCCGCGAAGAGCTCGAGCACCCGCAGCACCACGACGTCGCTGCCCCCACCGAGCAGCGGCAGCACGACGTCGATCGCCACCCCGATCACCACCGCGTTCGCGATCGTCCC
>JBBQZE010000019.1:0-21365 GCA_038207985.1 Solirubrobacterales bacterium | reverse complement strand
CTGTGATGGTTGTTGTTATCCCGGTTGGGCGGGGTTTAATGGTTTGTAGCCCCGGCCCATCGCGTGCGGGGGGGGGGGGGGCGCGGTGGGGCGCCCCGACTCGCTGGACATCTCTAGATCCCGGCCTTCGTGCAGTCCGCTGCGAACTTGCCGGCGCAGATCTCGTCCCGCTTGAGGAAGTCGTCTGCCAGCACGGTGTCCTTGATGTTGTCCTTGGTGACCGCCACCGGGGTCAGCAGGACCGACGGGACCTTGCGGGAGCCGTCCTCGGACGTCCCGTTGACCAGGCCGGCCGGGGGCTGGGTGCCCTTCGACAGCGCGATCGCCAGCTGGGCGGCCGCGTCGGCCTCCTTCTTGATCGCCTTGTAGACCGTCATGCACTGGTCGCCGGCGATGATGTTCTGCACGCCCTGGAGCGTCGCGTCCTGGCCGGTGACCGGGAGCTGTGAGAGCTTGCGCGACTTCAGCGCCGAGACGACCGAGTTGCCGAGGCCGTCGTTGGCGGCGAGGACGCCGTCGATCTTGTTGTTCGTCTTCTGCAGCATCTGCTCGAAGATGGTCAGCGCCTTCTGGTTGTCCCAGTCCGGCACGGCCTGGTTCGGGCCCTTCTTCAGCTTGCCCGACGCGTAGAGCGGGTCGAGCACCGAGTCGTAGCCCTGGGCGAACAGGGTCGCGTTGTTGTCGTCGGGCGAGCCGTTGAGCTCGGCGACCGTGGGCGTCCCGTTGCCGGACTTCGCCAGGCAGTCGACGAGGCCCTGGCCCTGCAGCATGCCGACCTTCACGTTGTCGAAGGACACGTAGTAGTCGGCGGTGCCCTTGAGCGTGAGGCGGTCGTAGTCGATGACCTTCACGCCGCGGTTCTTGGCGAGGGTCTCGATCGCGGCGCCGGACCCCGAGTCGAGGTTCGTGAGCAGGAGGATCTTGGCCCCGTTGGTGATGGCCTGCTCCGCCTGCTGCTGCTGGGTCTGCTTGTCGCCCTGGGCGTTCTGGATCTCCGCGGGCACGCCGGCGGCCTTGAAGGCGGCCGTGAGCAGCGGCCGGTCGGCCGTCTCCCAGCGGACGGAGGACTTCGTGTCGGGCAAGAGCACCGCGACCTTCTGCGCCTTGGTGGCCGCAGCCGCCGGCTTGCTGCTCGAGGAACTGGTGCTGCTGCTGTTGTCGCTGCCGCAGGCGGCGGCGCCGAAGGCCAGGCAGGCCATCGCCCCCGAGACCGCAAGCGCACGACTTGGACCCGTGATGAACATCGCTACTCCTCCTGGTTGGTGATGCGAGTTGAGGTGATGCGGGCGAAGGGTTCGTGTGCCTCGTGCCCGGCGAGTGCCAGGGCTCCGAGGACTTCGGCGCGCTCGCCGAGCACGCCGCTGACGACGCGCACGGACTGCGCGGCGGCGGGGATGGCGAAGCGCTGAATGGCCTCGCGCATGGGCTCGACGAGCAGCTCGCCGGCACGGGAGAGCTCACCGCCGACGACGAGGACGTCCGGGTTGAGGATGTTGCACATCGCCGCGGCGGTCTCGCCGACGACGCGGCCGGCGTCGTTGAGGGCGCGGCGCGCGCCGCTGTCGCCGCCTGCGGCGAGCTCGAGCAGGGCGTCGACGCTGAGCGGCCCGTGCGAGCGCTCCAGCAGCTCGACGATGCGCGGCGCCGCCACGCGGGTCTCGAGGCAGCCGCGGTTGCCGCAGCGGCAGATCGGGCCGTCCGGGTCGACCATCACGTGGCCGATCTCCCCCGCGAAGCCGTACGCGCCACGGAACGGCCGCCCGCCGATGACCAGCCCGCAGCCGATGCCGGCCGACATGCGGACGTAGACCATGACCTGCGCGCCGGCCCCGGCCCCGAACATGGCCTCGCCCAGCGCGCCGACGTTCGCGTCGTTGTCCAGGTGGATCGGGTAGCCCAGCCGCAGCTCCATCGCGGCGGCGGCGTCGACGTCGTCCAGCGACGGGAGGATCTTGCGAGAGCGGACCAGGCCGCTCGGCCGCTCGACAGGGGCAGGGAGGCCCATGCCGCCGGCGAGGACCCGGGCCGGGTCCATGCCCGCCTCCTCGAGCAGCTCCGCGACGAGGCCGGCCGCGGCGTCGAGGCCGTCCAGACCGGCGTGGTCGACTTCGAGCGCGACGAAGCGCTCGGCGATCACCTCGTAGGCGAGATCCGCGACGGCGACGCGCAGGTGGCGGTGTCCGAAGTCGATGCCGATGAGCCCGCCGGCCGAGCGGTCCAGGGCGAGGAGCACGCCGGGGCGCCCGCTGCCGGGCCCGCGCGGGCCGTCGTCCACCGCGCGCTCGACGACGAGGCCATCGTCCATCAGGTCGGACACGAGCGATCCCACGGTCGTGCGCGACAGGCCCGCGGCCCGGGAGATCTGCGCGCGAGACACGGCGCCGCGCTGCCGGAGGACGTCGATGACGCGCATCCGGTTGCTCGATCGCAGGGCCTCGAGGGAGCCCGTGGGACGCGGCGTGGACATGACCGGTGGCGAGCCTCTTCCTCTTGGGTGCCCTTTGTCAAGGGTCCGGAGGAACACTTCCCCCGATCCGGGCACCTTCGCCCGGGTTCCGGACGAACCCCGCCCCGCGTCCACGCCGACGCGGCGGAATCCGGAGCGGTTCAGGCCGCCGCGTCGGAGCGGGTGCCCCCGCCCGTCATCCGCAGCCCGATCTCCTCCTCGGTGACCGTCGGCGGGAGCTCGCCGACGATGCGGCCCTCGAAGATGACGAGGATCCGGTCGGCGAGGGACAGCACCTCCTCGAGCTCGAGCGAGACGAGCAGGACGGCGCGGCCCGCGTCGCGCTCGGCGACGAGCCGGCGGTGCACGAACTCGATGGCGCCCACGTCGAGGCCGCGGGTCGGCTGCGCCGCGACGAGCACCTCCGGGTTGCCGTCGATCTCGCGTGCGATGACCACCTTCTGCTGGTTGCCGCCGCTCAGCGAGCGTGCCAGCGTCTCCGGGGCGCCGCCGCGCACGTCGTACTCCCCCAGGAGCTTGCGCGCCCGCTCCGCGATGCGCTTGGGCGACAGCAGCCCGAAGCGGGACTCGCGGCGGTACTCGCGCAGGGCGAGGTTCTCCGCCAGGGAGAAGTCGAGCACGAGGCCGCGCCGCTGACGATCCTCGGCGATGTGCGCCACGCCGGCGTCGAGCGCCTCGCGGGCGCCGTGGCCCGTGATGTCCTTCCCGCCGACCGAGATCGTCCCGCTCACCACGCGCCGCAGCCCGGTGATCGCCTCGATCAGCTCGCTCTGCCCGTTGCCGTCGATGCCCGCGAGGGCGACGATCTCGCCGCCGCGCACCGTGAGCGACGCGCCGTCGACGGCGGTCAGGCCGCGGTCGTCGGCCACCACCAGGTCGCGCACCTCCAAGCCGCCCTCGGCCGACGCGGCGTGCGCCTGCTTGTCGACCCGGAGCAGCACCTCCCGTCCCACCATCAAGGTGGCCAGCCCCGCCTCGTCGACCTCGGAGGTGACTACCGTGCCGACCCGCTTGCCGCGGCGCAGCACCGTGACCCGGTCGGAGATCTCGAGGAGATCCTTGAGCTTGTGGGAGATGAAGACGATGGAGGTGCCCTGCTCGCGCAGCGTCCGCAGGACCTTGAAGAGCTCCCGCGTCTCCTGGGCGGTCAGCACCGCGGTCGGCTCGTCGAGCACGATCACCTCCGCGCCGCGGTCGAGCGCGCGGAGGATCTCGACGCGCTGCTGCTGGCCCACGGTGATGTCCGAGACCCGCGCGTGGGGATCGACCGCCAGACCGTAGCGCTCGGAGAGCTCGCGGACCCGGGCGACCGCCGCCTTCTCGTCGAGCAGGCCCCCCGCCCGGCTGGGCTCGGCGCCCAGCACGAAGTTCTCGGCGACGGTGAAGACCGGCACCAGCATGAAGTGCTGGAAGACCATGCCGATGCCGGCCCGCATCGCGTCCCGCGGGGTCTTCGGCCGCACCTCGACGCCGCCGACGAAAATCTGACCCTCGTCGGCTTCCGTCATCCCGTAGACGACGTTCATCAGGGTCGACTTCCCGGCGCCGTTCTCCCCGAGCAGCGCGTGGATCTCCCCGCGGCGCAGCTCGAAGTCGATGGCGTCGTTGGCCGTCAGCGCGCCGTAGCGCTTGGTGATGCCGCGGAGCTCGAGCGCGAGCCCCGCGGCCTCACCGGGATGGCGGACGTCCGCCATCGGCGGGGCTAGCCCACCTTGCTCGGGATCGTGATGGACCCCGCGATGATCTTCGCCTTGATCGCGTCGATCGACGCCGCGTACGGCTGGCCGGCCGCGTTGATCTTGCCGAGCCCGACGCCGTCGGACTTCAGGTCGAACAGCCCGTCCGCGTTCGGCTGGAACGAGTCGTCCTGGACGGACTTGATCGTCTGCACCACGGCGATGTCGATCTTCTTCTGCGCCGAGGTGAGGATGTACGGACCGAGGTAGCCCTGGTCGGCGTCGACGCCGATCCCCTGGGCGCCCTTCTCCTTGGCCGCGTTCAGGGCGCCGAGGCCGCACTGGCCCGCGACCTGGAAGACGACCTTGGAACCCTGGCTGATCTGGTTGAGCGCGATCTCCTTGCACTTCGCCTGGTCGACGAAGTCCTGGGAGTAGGCGTTCAGCGTCTTGATACCGGGGAAGGCGGCCTTGGCCCCGGCTTGGTAGCCCGCGATGTAGCCGTCGACCGGCGGGATCTTCTGTCCGCCGACCGAGGAGATCGTCGTGATGCCCTTGGCCTTGGCGTACTTGCCGGCCAGGTAGCCGGCGAGGTAGCCCGCCTCGTTCTCCTTGAACAGGAGACCGCGGACGTTGGTCGGCTTGCCCTTCAGCCCGGTGCCCGGGTTGTCGATGATCGCGAACTTCACGTTCGGGAACTTCTTGGCCACGGTGCCGACCGCGTCGGCCATGAGGAAGCCCACGCCGATGATGAGGTCGTACTTCTGCTGGGCCAGGGTCGAGAGGTTCGGCACGTAGTCCGAGTTCGACTTGGAGGTGATGACGCGGCCGTCGACGCCGAGGCTGCTCTTGGCGTCCTCGAGGCCCTTGTTGGCCAGCGCGTTGAACGAGCGGTCGTTCAAGCCCCCGATGTCGGTGACGAGACCGACCTTGATCTTCTTGGCGGCGGGTGCGGCGGCCGGGGTGCTCGACGACGCCGCGGACGACGAGGTGCTGGAGCTGCTGCTGGAGCCGCAGCCGGCGACGACGAGTGCG
Source organism: Solirubrobacterales bacterium (assembly GCA_038207985.1). Taxonomy (GTDB): domain Bacteria; phylum Actinomycetota; class Thermoleophilia; order Solirubrobacterales; family Solirubrobacteraceae; genus Paraconexibacter. Next base: position 16,187 of record JBBQZE010000019.1, on the reverse strand, counting down.
GAGAGCGCGAGCCCGAGCGCGGCGACGCGCTTGGAGGAGCTGAACACGTGGAGGAACCTCTTTTCGGTGTGGGTGCGTGGGCCGACGGCGCTGACCCTGGGCCGACGGACGGCCGGAGCCTACCGGGCCGGACCGTCGGATCGGAGGCCGTCGAGCAGCCGGGCCTTCAGCTCCGCCCCGGCGAACGACGCCTCCACCGCGGTCCGGGTGATACCGGTGAGCGCCGCGTCGTCGAGGCCGAAGTGCCGGGCGGCGACGGCGTACTCGCCGCCGATGCTCGCCCCGAACCAGGGCGGGTCGTCCGAGCCGAGCGTGACGGGTACCCCGGCGTCGCGCAGCGCTCCGAAGGGGTGGGTGTCGTAGCCAGCGACGACGTCGAGCACCACGTTCGAGGTCGGGCAGACCTCGAGGACGACACCCCGGTCGGCGAGCTCGCGCACCAGGGCGGGGTCCTCGACCGCCCGCACCCCGTGGGAGATGCGGGTGACGCCGGGCAGCGCGAGCGCCGCGCGGATCGACGCGGGGCCCGCGTGCTCCCCGGCGTGGACGCTGCAGCCGAGGCCGGCCGCGTGCGCCGTGGCGAAGGCCCGGGCGAACGGCTCGGGCGGGAAGCCGGCCTCGTCCCCGGCCATGTTGAAGCCGACGACGTAGGGGTGCGGCATCGCCGCGGCCTGGGTGGCGACCCGCTCGGCGGCCTCCACCCCGAAATTGCGCACGACGGAGACCAGGATGCGGCCCTCGATGCCGTGGGCGGCGCGCGCGTCGTCGATCCCCGCGAAGAGCCCCGCGCGGTGCTCGGCCTCCGTGAGGCCGACGGCGCGGGCGTGGTCGGGCGAGGCGATCAGCTCGACGTAGACCGCGCCCTCGGCGGCGCACTCCGAGAGGTAGGCGAAGACGACGTCGCGGTAGTCCTCCGCGGTGCGGATCGCCGCCGCCGCCATGTCGTAGGCGGCCAGGAAGCCGAGGAAGCCGCTCCAGGCGAACTCGTCCCCGTCGGCCGCGGTGAAGAGCTCCGCCGGGAGCGCGACCCCGTTTCGCCCGGCCAGCTCGCGCACGAGCGCCGGGCGTGCCGTCCCCTCGAGGTGGACGTGGAGCTCGGCCTTCGGGACCTGCGGCGTGGTGTCCACGGCCCGGGGCTAGCGCAGCAGCTCGCCGAGCAGCGAGGAGGCGCCGAGGCGGAAGTCCGCGGCAGTCGCAGGGATGCCGCGGGCCTGGTCGGCGAGGGCCACGTAGGCGGTCGCGTCCTGACGCGTGCGGATGCCGCCCGCCGCCTTCACGCCCGCGCGGCGGCCCGCGACCTCCAGCAGGATGCGCGTCGCGTCGAGCGACGCCCCGGGGCCGTGCTTGCCCGTGGAGCTCTTCAGGAACGCGGCGCCCGCCTCGAGCGCGCAGCCGGCCATCGTCCGCGTGACCGCGGCGTCCGGGTGCGACCCGGTCTCGGGGATCACCTTGAGGTGCTCGCACTCCGCGGCGCAGGCGGCGACCAGGGCCGACGTGGCGCCGAAGTCGCCGGCGACCGCGTCCCGCCACGGCGCGACGACGTCGACCTCGTCGGCGCCCTCGGCGACGGCGGCGGCGACCTCGCGAGCCGCCGCATCGGGGTCCGCCTCGCCCGCCGGGAAGTTCGCGACCGTCGCGACCTTCACGCCCGTGCCCTCGAGCCGCTCCACCGCGAGCGCGACGAACGCGGGCATGATGCAGACCGCCGCCACGCGGCCCTTCGGGGTCACGGCCCGGTCGCAGAGCGCGGCGACGACGGCGTCGGTGTCGTCCTCGTCCAGGCTCGTCAGGTCGATCATCGAGATGATGCGTGCGTCGTCGATCGCGGTCATGCGGGAAGTCCTTCGAGGAAGCGGGGGATGAGGCGGGCGAGGTCCTGGGCCCCGACGGCGGCCGCGGCGAGGGTGCCCTCGTGCGAGAGCACCTCGTCGCCCATGCCCTCGGCGAGGTTCGTGATGCAGCTGACGGCGGCGACGCGGAGGCCGCAGTGGACGGCGACGATCACCTCGGGGACCGTGGACATGCCGACCGCGTCGGCGCCCAGGGCCTTGAACGCGCGGATCTCGGCCGGGGTCTCGAACGTCGGGCCGGTGACCGCGAGGTAGACGCCCTCGGCGAGCGCGATGCCCTCCGCGGCGGCCGCGGTGTGGAGCCCCGCACGCAGCCCGGGGTCGTACGCGGCGCCCATCGACACGAAGCGCTCCCCGACGACCGCGTCGTTCGGCCCCACCAGGGGGTTGACCCCCATCATGTTCACGTGGTCGGTGAGGGCCATGAGCCGCCCGGGGCCGACGCCCCCCTGCAGCGAGCCGGCCGCGTTGGTGAGCAGGACGACCTCGGCGCCCAGCCCGCGCAGGGTCCGCATCGGCACCCGCAGCTCTGTCGGCTCGACCCCCTCGTAGAGGTGGGCGCGGCCCTGGAACACCGCGACGGGGACGCCCGAGATCGTGCCGAGGTGCAGCGTGCGGGCGTGTCCCGCGACGCTGCCCTGCGGGAACCCGGGCAGCTCGGAGTAGGCGAGGGTGACCGCGTCCTGCACGGCGTCGGCGACCGCGCCGAGGCCCGAGCCGAGCACGATGCCCACCAGCGGCACGAGCGCGGTGCGCGCGCGGACCGCCGCGACCGCCGCGGCGGCGTCGGCGGCGATGACGGGGGGCGAGCCGGTCACCCCGGGAGGTCCCCCGCGCCGAAGCCCAGCGGCAGCAGCTCGCCGAGCGCGACCGTGCGCCGGATGCCCTCCGGCCCGCAGAGGTGCACGGGCGTGTCCGGGCCGGCGAACTCGGACAGCCGCTGGCGACAGCCGCCGCAGGGGGTGACCAGCTCGGCGTCGGCCATGACGACGACCTCCTCGATGCGGGTGCCGCCCGCCGCCACGAGCACGCCGATCGCGCTCGCCTCCGCGCACTGGCCCTGCGGATAGGCCGCGTTCTCGACGTTGGCGGCGGCGTGCAGGCCACCGGCCTCGTCGCGCAGGACCGCCCCGACCGCGAAGCGCGAGTACGGGACGTGCGCGCGCTGCCGGACCCCGGCCGCGAGGGTCACCATCCGGCCGGTGGCGCCCCCCGCCGCGAGCAGCAGCTGCGCGTAGCCCGCGGCGACGACGCGGTCGTCGGTGGCGCCGATCGCCGCGCGGACGGCGGCGACCTCGGCGTGCTCCGCGGTGAGGTCCGAGCCCTCCGCCGCGACGGCCTCGAGCTCGACGAAGCGCCCGAGCCCGTCCACGTCGTCGAGGTGGATGCGGGTGGCACCCGCGATCAGCAGGCGGCGGCGCTTCTCGACGACCACGGTCACGCCCACGGTCGCGGCCAGGGCGGCGCCGAGCGCGACGGGGTCGTCCACGTCGACGCGTCGGTAGGTGCTGGTCCGTGCGGCGGCGGCGTCCTGACGGTCGTAGGCGATGAGCTGCGCCCCGCGGCGGTCCTCCTCGCGGAGCTTCAGCCGTCCCGTGCTCGCGGCGAAGTACGTGTCGCGCTGGACGAGCTCGCCCCGGTCCTCGGCACCCAGCGCGAGCGCGGCCGCGAGCGTCGCCGCGGGGTCGGGGTCGCGTGCCTTCAGCTCGACGTTGCGGTGGGAGGCCGGCACGCCGTGGACGCTAGCGGCGCGCGGGTAGGGTCGCCGCTCATGGACGGCGTGCGCGTCATCGACCACCCGCTGCTGGCCCGGCACGTCGCCGTGCTGCGGACCGCGGACACCAGCCGGGAGGAGTTCCGCCACGCGCTCGGCGAGGCCGCGGCGATCCTCGCCTACGAGGCGACGCGCGACCTCGCGACGGAGGACTTCCACGTGCTCACGCCGCTGGAGCCCTCCCCCGCGCAACGCCCGCGCGACCCGATCGCGGTCGTGGCGATCCTCCGCGCCGGGCTCGGCATGGTCGACGGCTTCCTGCGCCTGGTGCCCGAGGCCGCGATCGGGCACCTCGGCATGCGCCGCAACGAGGAGACGCTGCAACCCGAGGCGTACTACGAATCGCTCCCCGACGTCATCGGGGAGGCCACCACGTTCGTCGTCGACCCCATGCTCGCCACGGGCGGATCGGCCGTCGCGGCCCTCACCCGCCTGCGCGAGGCGGGCGCCCGCGACGTGCGTCTCGTCTGCCTCGTCGCCGCCCCGGAGGGGATCGAGCGCGTGCGCTCGGCGCTCCCGGGCCTCCCGCCGATCGTGGTGGCGGCGCTGGATCGCGGCCTCGACGAGCGGGGGTACATCCGCCCGGGCCTCGGCGACGCGGGCGACCGCATCTTCGGCACGGAGTGACGGCTCCCGCGGTCCTGTTCGACCTCGACGGCACGCTGGTCGACTCGCGCCCCGGCATCGTCGCGGCGACCAACGCGACCCTCCGCGAGCTCGGCGTGCCGGAGCGCCCGGAAGCTGAGCTCTCGGCCGGCATCGGCCCCCCGCTGCACGACACGCTCGCGCGGCTCCTCGGCCGCCCGGCGGAGGAGCTGGACGACGTCGTCGCGGGCTACCGCGCCCGCTACGCGACGCTCATGCGCAGCGGGACGCTGGTCTACCCAGGCGTCGAGGACCTGCTCGCGCGGCTGGCCGCCGCCGGCCACCCGCTGGCGGTCGCGACCTCGAAGTCCCAGCTCCTTGCGGCGGCGCTGCTCGAGCACCTCGGCCTCGCGGGCCGCTTCGCGGCGATCCTGGGCCCCGTGCCCCCCTCCCGGGAGGAGAAGGCGGGCACCGTGGCGCGCGCGCTGTCCGCCCTGGAGCTGGCCCCCGGCGCCGACGCGGTGCTCGTCGGCGATCGCCGCCACGACGTCGACGGCGGGCGGGCCAACGGTCTCGCGGTGCTCGGCGCCGCCTGGGGCTACGGCACCCGCGACGAGCTGGTGGACGCTGGTGCCGCGGGGGTCGCGGAGACCCCGGCGGACGTCCCCGGCCTGCTGGCGGGGCTCGCTTCCTAGTCCTCGGCCATGCGGGCGAGGTAGAGCTCGGTCGGCTCGGTGAAGCCCTTCAGGCGCACCTCGCCGATGCGCTCGAACTCGAGGTGGCCGCCCGAGAGGTCGACGAGCGGGCGGGTGACCACGACTTCGCCGCCCGCCGCACGCGCGGCGACCCGCGCGGCGAGGTTCACCTCGCGGCCGTAGTAGTCGCCGTCGCGATACAGCGTCTCGCCCCAGTGCACACCGATCCGGGGCAAGGGCCGCGCGACGTGGAGCTGCTGGAAGCCCACCGCCCAGTCGGTGAGCGCGGCGGCGTCGGACCCGACGACCATCACCTCGTCCCCGATCGTCTTGATGACCCGCGCGTCGTCGGGCAGCGTGTGCTCGACGTCCTCCACGAAGCGCTCGACGGCCTCGACGGCCACGTCCTCGCCCTGCTCCTCGGTCAGGCGCGTGTAGCCCGCGAGGTCGGCGAAGGCGATGGCGACCCGGATCCGGCCGAGGTCCAGGCTCGCCCCGTCGAGGTCCATCTCCATGTGCCCGATGACGTCCTGCTCGACGAAGTGGTGCAGGTAGCGCTGGTGGACGTGGTCCATGATCGGTGAGGAGAGCGGCACCAGCTCGCGCGCCAGCCCCTCCATCTCCTCCGCCATCTCCACCCCGGGCACCCCTTGGCGCATGAGCGGCTCGTGCACGTAGAGGTGGAAGAGGCGGACCTCGGCGTCCGCGATCTGCGCGACCGCCTGGCCGTAGACCCGGCACAGCTGCAGGAAGGCGACGAGCGGCAGGCCCGCCGCGAGCACCGCGGCGCCGTACCGAAGGAACTGCAGGTCGTCCTCGGTGATCCGCTCGAGCGACGCGGTGGAGAAGCCCATCGCCGAGTAGATCCGCTCCACCAGCGCCGGCTCGAGGCCAACCTCCCGTGCCGCCTCGGCGAGGCCGCGGTGGCCCTCCAGGGAGGGGAGCAGGTCGTCGACGTAGCCGAACGCCAGCCTGCCCTCCGCGGTGGCCGTCTTGATCTCGTCGAGCGAGTGGCCCCGCTCGCGCAGCCGCGCGACGATCCGCGCGTGGGCGACCTCCGCGGGGCTCCAGTGCCCGCCGTCGGTGCCGGGGATGAGCCCGCCGCGCACCCAGCGTCGCAGGGTCGCCGGGGTGACCTCGAGGCGGCGGGCGACCTCGGACAGGGTGAGGGCGGCGTCGGGCACCGTCACACCTCCAGGTGCGGGTGCTCGCGCGCCACCAGCGCGGCGTAGCGCGCGAAGATCGGCTCGGTGATCGGTATGAGCCCGAGCGCCGCGCGCACGTCCCCGCCCGCCTTGATGTGGCGGCGGGCCACCGCGAGCGCGATGCCCTCCTTCCCCGGGAAGTAGCGGTTGGCGGTCTCCGAGCTCATCGTCATGCGGACCCGGGGCTCCCAGGCCACGTCGTCGGTCCACTCCCAGTGGAGGTTGCCCGGCTCGCCGTCGGCGGACGCGCGGATGTTCACCACCAGGCCGAGGTCCTCGAACGCGAAGCGCTGCGGCACGTCGGCGCGGCGCAGCCGGGGGCCGATCTCCGCGTCGGTGTCCATCATCGTGAACAGCTCGTCCATGGCCGAGCGGAACTGCTCGGCGGACGCGTAGGGACCGGTCATCAGACGAACGCTCCTGCTCGGTGGATGAGCTCCTGCGCGACGAGGTCCTGCACGCGGGCCCGCACGTCGTCGGCGAGCTCGAGCACCTGCCCGCGGTCGTCCGCCGCCCCGGGCCGCGCGGCCCGGGTCTCGACGGGCGCCCCGAAGGCGATCCGCCACTTCGCCGGCAGCGGCACGACGCCGAGCGGGCCGAGCAGCGGGAAGGTCGGCGTCACCGGCAGGCCGGGCAGCCGCAGCAGCCGGGCGAGGGCGGGGAGCTCGCCGAGGCGCGGGTGCGCTTCCTCCGAGCCGACGATGGCGCACGGCACCACCGGCGCCCCGGTGCGCAGCGCGGTCTCCGCGAAGCCACCGCGGCCGAAGCGCTGGAGCCGGTAGCGGTCCCGGTAGGCCTTGCGGGTGCCGAGCGGGCCCTCGGGGAACGCGAGGACCGCGTGGCCGGATTCGAGCAGGCGCCTGGTCTCGTCCCCCCGGGCGGGCACGGCGCCCAGGCGGCGCAGCGCCGGACCGGCCCCCGGCAGGGCGAAGGCGGCGTCGTCGACTTGGAAGCGCAGCGCCCGCGGCGGCCCGTCACCGCGCGCGTCCGCCCACGCGCGGTGCAGCACCGTGGCGACCATGGCTGCATCCCACGGCACGGGGCCGGCGTGGTTGGCGACGAGCAGCACCGGGCCGGCCGCCGGGACGTGCTCGGTCCCGGTCGCCTGCAGGCGCCACCAGCGGTCGTGGAGGGCGCCGAGCAGAGGGCGCGCTGCGGCCGCCCAGTCCTCGTCGAACCCCCAGGCGTCCTCCTCCCAGTCGCCGCGCAGGCGGCGCACGAGCGCCCGCGCGGGGCGGGCGACCGCCCCCGGGCCGATCACGCCGCCTCCCGCCCGGCGTGCGGCTCCCGTGCCGCCGCCGCCAGAGCGCCGAGGGTGTCCCGCCCGGGAACGACGCCGAGCTCCTGCTCCTGGCGCTTCAGGGCCACGACGCGGCCGTAGCGCAGGTAGCGCGCGATGTCCGCGGAGGGCTTGGCGCCCCGCAGGCGTGTGGCCGCCCCGACCAGGGGCGCGTACAGCGGCCCGGCGATCGGGAGGGCGGGCCGCCCGAGGCGCCGGAGGGCGCGCGAGAGCGAGACGGGCCCGGGCGCGCCGACGTTCACGACGCCGCGGACCCGCGCGAGCGCAGCCGCGGCCAGCGCGGTCACGAGGTCGTCGAGGTGGATGACCTGCAGGCGCGGGTCCCAGCCGAGGTAGGTCGGCACCACGCGCGCGCGCACCAGCCGCGTGATCGGGGTGTCGAGATCGCCGCCCACGACAGGCTGCACCCGCAGGACCGTGCAGGCGATCTCGTGGTGGCGACGCGCGAAGACGTCGACGAGCTGCTCGATCTCCGCGACGTCGCGCTGGAAGCGCGTCCCGAGGCGTTGCCCCGGGGCGCCCGGGGCGAGGTCGTCCTCGCGCCACGCCGCCGGCGCGGTGGGCGACGAGCCGTAGATCGCGGCGCTTCCCCGCACCACGACCGCCTCGAGCTCGGGGAGCGCCGCGGCCGCCGTGAGCAGCCCGAGCGTGCCCACCACGTTGAAGTCGTGCAGCTGGCGGTCCGCCCGGCCGGGCTCGGCCCACTGCAGGACGTCGTTGTGCACCAGCGTCGTGAGGCGGTGCGGGCGCAGGACACGAGCCAGGTCGGGGGTGCGCGCGTCGGCGGTGAGCTGCTCGACGCCGGTGCTGCGCCCGCCGCGGGCGTCCCGGGTGTCCAGGCCGACGACGTGGTCCACGCCCGGGGCGCCCGCGAGCGCCGCTGCGACGCGAGCCCCGACAGGGTTGGCCGCTCCGGTCACCAGGATGCGCGCGCCCATCAGCGCCCGACCCGAGATCGACTATCGGGTGCGTGCTCGTCCGAGACCGGGGGCCGCCGGTACCGGCTCATCGGCGCCGCGGCCCTGCGACCGCGCCCGTCAGGAACCCGTGGCGGGCTTCTTGGCCGCCGCGGGACGCCGCGTGGTGCGCTTCGCGGCACCGGAGCCACCACCGGCGGACGGCTTGGCGGCCGCGGCCGCAGCCGTGGTCCGCTTCGCCGCTGCGGTGCGCGTGGCGCTCGCGCGGGCGCTCGGCTTGGCGGCGGCGGGCTTGGCCGCGCCGCGCCGGGCCGTCGTCGGCTTGGCGGCCCTCGGCTTCGCGGCGGGGGCGGCGCGAGCGGCCTCGAGACGCCCGAGGCGCCCTCGGAGCGCGGCGACCTCGGCCCGGAGCGCCTTGACCTCCTCCGCCGTGGCCGGGCGCGCGTCGTCGAGGGCATCACGCAAGCGGGAGATGTTGCCGACGAGCTCGTCGGCGATCTCCGTCGCGCGCTCGCGCGTGAGCTGCCCGGCGTCCGCCGTGGCCTGGGCCGTGGCCTGGAAGGCCTGGTCCACCGCGGCGCGGACGATCTCCGTGCGGCCCTTCTTGGCGTCCTTCTTGGCGTCCTTCTTCTTGGCCATGGGTGCGACCCTATCCTGCGGCCCCGTGCCCTTCCACCTCCGGCCGACGGCCGAGCTCGCTCCGCGGGCGCTGCTCCCGGGTGACCCGGGGCGTGCGCTCGCCCTCGCCCAGCTGCTCCTGGAGAGGCCGCGCATGTGCAACCACGCCCGCGGGCTGTGGGGCTACACGGGGTTCGCCTCGGACGGCGCGCCGCTCACCGTGCAGTCCACCGGGATCGGCGGGGCGAGCACCGCCGCCGTGCTCGAGGACCTCGCCGGGCTCGGCGTGTCGACCGCCCTGCGGCTCGGCACGTGCCGCGCGGACGGGCCCCAGCCCGCGCTCGGCACCGTGCTCGTGGTGGGCCGGGCGCTCGCCCAGGACGGCGTCGGCGCGGCGGCCGGCGAGCCGGTCGTCCTCCCCGATTCCGCGTTCGCCGGAGACGCCGTGGTGGTCTCCCGCGACCGCCTGGCGCCGGGGCCGACGGGGGACGCCGCCGTCGCCGACCGCACCACGGCCGCCTTCCTGGTCGTCTGCCGCCAGCTCGGCGTGCGCTGCGGCGCGCTGCTGGCCGTCACCGCCGACGCCGCCGGCGGCCACCTCGGCGACGAGGCGCTGCTGGACGCGGAGCACCGGCTCGGCCTCGCGGGGGCGGCCCTCCTCGGGCTCGCGGCGCGCGAAGCGGACGCCACCCCCGCGGGCGCCGTCACCGGGAGGGGCTGACGTGCCGGTCACCGTCCAGCTCGGGCTCCTGCTCGCCCTCCTCACCGCCTTCGTGTCGATCGTCGGCTTCCTGCTCAAGCAGCGCGGAGCGGTCGACGCGCCGCCGATCGAGGCCCGCCACCCGATCCGCTCGACGGTCGCCCTCTTCTCGAACCGGTACTGGACCCTGGGGCTCGTCGTGGCCACGGCTTCGTGGTTCCTGCACACGGGTGCCCTGGCGCTCGCGCCGATCTCGCTGGTGCAGGCCACCATCGCCGGCGGCCTCGTGATGCTCACCGTGGTCGCCGAGCGGCTGTTCGCGATCCCGGTCACCCGTCGCGAGTGGATCGGCGTGGCCCTGACGGCCGTGGGCCTCGCGATCCTCGCCGCCACGCTGGGCGACACGGGCGACGCGAAGCACTCCGACTACGAGACGGGCACCCTGTCGCTGTACGTGGGCTCGCTGGCGCTGGCGTCGGTGCCCTGCATGCTGCTCGCCGCCCGCCCGCAGGCCCGCCACCGGGCCGGTGCGCTGCTCGCGGCGGCCGCGGGACTGCAGTGGGGCGCCTCCGACGTGACGATCAAGGCCGCCTCGGGGCGCCTCGGCGAGGACGGGCTGCTCGCGGTCGTGTCCCCGCTCACCCTCGTGATCCTCGCGCTGTCGCTCGTGGGGCTCGTGGTCAGCGCGCGGTCGCTGCAGGTGGGCGAGGCCGTGCCGGTGATCGCCGTGACGAGCGCGGCCGCCAATCTCTGCACCATCGCCTCGGGGATGCTCGTCTTCGGCGAACCGCTGCCGGAGGGAGACGGCGCCGTCGGGCTGCGGCTCGTCGCGTTCGTCCTGGTCGTAGCGGCGGCGACGCTCACCCCCGGGCCGGTGGAGGCCGCCCGCGCGCCCGCGCGCGGGCGGGCGGGCGCGGGCGGCCACGCCGCCGGTGTCAGTCGGAGACCTTGAGGCGCTGCTGGTTGCGCGAGGGCTTGGCCGGTGCGTCCGGCAGCGCGGCGTGGATCGCCGAGAGCTGCTTGGCGACGCCGTCGAGCACGGCCTCGATGGCGTCCAAGCGCTGCTCGATCGCCGTCGAGCCGTTCAGCCGCGTGAGCGTCTCGTCGAGACGGTCGACGCCGTCCTCGATGCCCTCCCCGCGCTGGGAGACCGACCGCACCCGGCGCGTGAGGCGCTCCAGGTCGGCCGCGGAGGGGATGTTCAGCGCGCCGAAGGCCACCTCCTGCGCCTGGCTGGCCTTCTCGCGCGCCTCGAAAGCACGGGCGATCGCGCCGTTGACCAGCGGATTGGTCAAGAGGTCCTGCGCGAGCTTGCCCAGCGCCTCCTCACCCTGCTTGGTGACGCGCTCGCGGAAGTCCGGGTTCTCGGCCATGTGCAGGGAGGCTACCGCGGTGCACCGGCCCCGGACCGCCACAACCCTGCACGTTGGCGTTCAACTCCAGGCGGGAAGATGCCGATGGGAAGGCGGGTCCCCGTGGTTGTGGTCTTGCGGGTCCACGACCCGTGGTACGGTCACGCCGGTTTCGGGCCCGTCCGGGCCCAAGGAGGAGTTGGACGTCTTTATGCACAAGCGCAAGCTGCTCATCGGTCTCGCCACGGCGGGGTGCTTCTCCGGCGCCTTTGCTGCCGCGGGCCCCGCCGGAGCTGAGCTGCGCACGTTGAACGTCACCCTCCTCGGCGGTCAGGTCATCCAGGTGACGGTGGACGTCCCGCCCGGCACGCCGCTCGACCAGATCAAGATCCCGGGCGTCACCCTCCCGATCGTCTCCGTCGCCGACGTGACCCCGCCGGCAGCACCCGCGCCCGCCGCCCCGGCACCGACCGGCCCCGCGACCCCCGCGGCAGCCCCCGCCGGCACCGCCCCCAGCGGCTCGACCACGTCGAGCGGGCCCTCCTCTCCGTCGAAGGACCCGACCACCCAGCGCCCGAAGGCCGACCAGGCCCAGACCGCCAGGGCGCAGGCCGACGAGGCCGTCAAGGAGACCGAGGCGCTGGCCGACCGCGCCGCCTCGAGCGCCGCGGACGCCGCCGCGAAGAGCACGGACGCCAAGGGCACCGGCTCTTCGGGGCGCCAGGCCGACGGCATTCCGACCGCCGTCGACCCGACCTACTCCTTCTCCATCCCGGGCGCATCCGCGATCGGCGTGCCGAACTTCTTCATCGACAAGTTCCGCATCCCGCCGTTCCTGCTTCCGATCTACCAGGCCGCCGGCATCCAGTACGGCGTCCGCTGGGAGGTCCTCGCCGCGATCAACGAGATCGAGACGGACTACGGCCGCAACCTGAACGTCTCCTCCGCGGGCGCGCTCGGGTGGATGCAGTTCATCCCCTCCACCTTCAAGCAGTACGGCGTCGACGCCAACGACGACGGCAAGAAGGACCCCTACAACCCGGTCGACGCGATCTTCTCCGCCGCCCGGTACCTGAAGGCCGCGGGTGCGGACACCGACATCCGCAAGGCTGTGTTCGCATACAACCACGCGGACTGGTACGTGGACTCGGTCCTCATGCGCGCCCGGCTCATCGGCGGCCTTCCCGCCGACCTCGTCGGCTCGCTGACCGGCCTGACCCAGGGGCACTTCCCCGTCCACGCGACCGCGCGCTACGCCGACGACCTGTCCCAGCGCGACGTCACAAGGCGGATTGCCCGGGGCAAGAACGCCGCGCTGCCCGTCGAGTCCAAGACGACCCGCAACGGGATCGACATCTTCGCCAAGGCCGGTTCGCCGGTCATCGCGGTGCAGGACGCCAAGGTCACCCGCATCGGGACGAGCAAGCGCATCGGGCGCTTCATCCAGATCCGCGACGTCTACGGCAACGCGTACACCTACGGCAACCTCAAGAAGGTCGCGCAGGCGTTCCCCGAGCCGAAGGCCAAGGCGGTCTCCAAGGCCGACGTCGCCAAGCAGCTCGATCTCCCCAAGGCCGACCCCAAGCCTTCTGCCGCCGCCAGCGCCGGCGAGCAGGCCGTGCGCCGCGCCATGGCCGTGGCCAAGGCGCCTGCCGCGGTCGCGCCCCCGCTGCAGAGCACGGCGCCGAAGGTCGCCAAGGAGCGCCTCTTCGCCAACCCGCGCGTCGGCACGGCGTTCAAGCACGGCGGGCAGGAGCAGATCCTGAACGCGGACACCTCCTCCACGACGTTCAAGAGCTACTTCACCGAGGTCTACGGCCTCAAGCGCTCGCAGGTGACGATCAAGCCGCTCAAGGTCGGCTCGAAGGTCATCGCCGGCACGATCCTCGGGCGCATCGGCAAGGTCGGCAGCACCTCCGCTCCGCACATGCACTTCGAGCTGCGCCCCGCGGGCCGCGGCGCCCCGCGCATCGACCCGAAGCCGATCCTCGACGGCTGGAAGCTGCTCGAGTCGACGGCCGTCTACCGCGCGGCGGGCAAGAGCCCCTTCTTCGGCACCGACGCCAAGAACCCGTCCATCGGACAGGTTCTGCTGATGAGCAAGGAGGCGCTGCAGAAGCGCGTCCTCGCCGACCCCCGCGTCGAGCTCTACTCCGGCGGGCGCAATGACGTGAAGGCCGGTCAGATCGATCGCCGCGTGCTCGCCACGATCGAGTTCCTGACGGCCTCGGGCCTGAAGCCGACGATCTCGTCGCTGCGCGGCAACCACTCGCTGATGACGGCCTCGGGCAACATCTCCGAGCACTCCTCGGGCAACGCGGTCGACGTCGCGAAGATCAACGGCATCCCGATCATCGGCCACCAGGGCGCCGGCTCGATCACCGACGTCACCATCCGCCGCCTGCTGACCTTGCAAGGCACGATGAAGCCGCACCAGATCATCTCCCTGATGACCTTCGACGGCACCGACAACACGCTCTCGCTTCCCGACCACGCCGACCACATCCACATCGGCTTCCGGCCGCTGTACGACCCGAGCTCGAAGGCCGGCAAGCAGCTCGACTCCGTGCTCAAGCCGAGCCAGTGGATCAAGCTGATCGGCCGCCTCGGCCAGATCGAGAACCCCAAGGTCGCCACGACGCCCTCGGACGCGTCGATCACGGTCCCGAAGCGCAGCAGCACCGCGCACGCCGGCGAGTAGCGCCGGGCGGGCGGGGCCGACCGCTGAGCACCGCCGGCGCCCCGCGCTTCGCCTTCGTCCAGCTCGAATATCCGTGGGCGCTCGGGCCGCCCGACGGCCGCTACGTCCTGCGGGGCCACGCGGGCGTCCCCGCGCACGTCCTGGTGCTCACCACCCTGGGGACCGCGCAGCGCCGCAGCCTGCTGACACGGGGCCGCAGCAAGCCGCGCAGCGCGGCGCCCGATCCCGAGGCCGTTCCCGTCGTGACCTCCCGCGCGACGCTCGTCGCGGCGGAGCCGTTCGCCTCCCAGGCGGCCGCCGACGCCTGGCGCGCGGCCGTCGACCCCGTCGCCGAGGCCCGAGAGGCCGTGGCCGTGCTCAACCGCGTCCTGCACGCGCAGCGCACCGCGGCGGCCGATCCCGCGGTGCGCGAAGTCACCCTCCGCGGGGCGCTGGCGGCCCGCGTGGGGACGGGCGAGGGAGAGCAGGTGGCGCACGGCCGCTGGAGCGACGCGGTGGAGCTCCCTCCGGCGCAGGCGGGCCGCGTCGCCGAGCGCTCCTCGTCGGTCCTGCGCCCCCAGGAGCGCCTCGCGGCGATTCTCGGGGGCCGCGACGTCGCCCTCGCCTGCGAGGAGCTCGCGCTGCGCGCGCGGCTCGACCTCGACGCCGACCGCAGCCGCGAGGCGGCGCTGCAGCTCCGTGTGGCGCTCGAGTGCGCGCTCGCGGAGCTCGCGCCGTGGGGCGACCGCGAGCGCATCGCCCCACGCCTCCAGGACCTGCGCGAGGAGCGCGCCGCCGTGGCCGCCGCGGCCAACGCCGCCCTCGAGGGCGGCCTCGACGACGAGACCGCGGACGACGTCCAGCGCATCCTCGAACTGCTCGAGGCGGCCCTTCGCGCCCGCACCACGATCGCGCTGGAGTAGGCCCCCTGACGGGCCGCCCGATGCCCCCTGGACACGGCGTCGAACCGGGCGGTGGCAGCGTCCTGACACGCCCCCGAGGGCGACGGAACTCATCGCGCCGCGGGTGGTTGGAGAGGTACTTCCCAACCCACCGATCAGGAGGCTTCGCCAGATGGACCACCTCGACGGGCAGGACACGCAAGACCACGACCGCGGGCCGGCCTGGCGCCGCGCGTGGCGCAAGCACGACGGGTCACCGCGCATGCGCGCCGTCGTCGTCGCCACCGGCCTGCTCGCGGTCGTGCTCGCCCCGGCCGGCATCGCCGCCACCGGCGATGCCCTGAAGGAGGGCGTGCGCAACGGCACCGCCGTCCGGGAGACGCAGATCATCTCCCAGGCTCCCTCCAGCGGCGGGACGACCGGCGGCTACGCCACGCGCCAGTCGAACCTGTCTGCCACGGGCGGCGGCGCCGTGTACGGGTGCCGGACGGGCGCGGGCGGCTCGGCCGCGAACCCGCCGCAGAACCCCTGCATCCGCTCGAACAACCTCGACCGCGGCTTCGCGTTCGAGTTCAACGCCTCAAACGGCGACGCGGCCGGCCTGATCACCGTGGGCGGTGGCGGTGACACCAAGAAGCCGTTCACCACGAACGCCACAGGGGTCGCGACGGGCCTGAATGCCGACCGAGTCGACGGCCAGAACGCGGCGGACATCGTCAAGAGCGCGGCCGACGCGTCGAAGGAGCGTTGGGCCTTGATCAACGAGAAGGGCCAGATCGAGGAGCAGTCCGGCGGCTTCACCGTCGCGAGCTTCGGCGCCAACGCCAACGTCTACGTGAACGCCGGCGGCTCGCTGGTCGGCAAGGGGTTGCAGGCGACCATCGCGCTGCAGAACCGCGTGGACGTCGACGGCAACGGCACCGACACCGCCGGCGAGGACAACTTCTCGGGACAGGCCGCCGTGGCCCGCTGCAACACGCCCGCGGTCGCGTGCGCGCCCGAGGGCACGAACAACGACGACACGCTGGTGGTCCGCGCGACCAACGCCGACGGCTCGGCGACGACCGCCACGACCCGCAAGCGGTTCTACGTGACGGTCACGGGCTAGCTCGCACCCGAGGCAGCCTGCTCGAGGCCGTCGACGGCCTCGAGCAGCGCCTCGAGCTCCTCCTCGACATCGCCGTCGAGCTTGGTGACCGCCCGGCGGTCCCAGGGCGTCGGGCCGGCGGTGACGAGCGCCACCGCCCCGCCGGCCCCCTGGGTGACGCCGGGCAGCTGCGCGACCGGGTTGACCTCGAGCGAGGTGCCGACGCACAGCAGCAGGTCGGCACCGCGGGCCAGATCGTAGGCCCGCTGCAGCGCCTCCTCCCCCAGCAGCTCGCCGAAGAGGACCACCCCGGGCTTGAGCGGGTGCCCCGCGTCGCAGCGCGGGACGCCGTCCGGCGCCTCGTGGAGGCGCTCGAGGACGTCGTCGAGGTCGTGCTCCTCTCCGTCCTCGAGGCAGACGGAGCGCTCGATGCTGCCGTGGACCTCCACGAGCTCCCGCGTGCCGGCCTTGCGGTGCAGGGTGTCGATGTTCTGGGTGACGACGCCGTCGAGCAGGCCGCGG
>JBBQZE010000018.1:0-21804 GCA_038207985.1 Solirubrobacterales bacterium | reverse complement strand
GCATCATGTCCGTGGTCGAGTCCGAGAGCCAGCTGCTGCGCGCCGCCGGCTCGCAGGCCGACCGCGTCGCGCCGGCGCGACCGCGTCGGCGCTGGCTGCCGTCCATCGGGCTGCGCCCGGCGCTGGCGGGCGGGCTGGCCGTCGCCCTGCTGGCCATCGGCGTGGAGGGTGGGCTGCTCGCCTCGAACGACCCGAGCACGCGCACCATCGCGGCCTGGGCGCAGGGCACCGCGAGCGCCAAGCTCGCCGTGACCGGCGACAAGGCCTCGTTGGAGCTCGCCGACTTGCCGACGCTGTCCGCGGGCCGGGTCTACCAGGTGTGGATCGACCGCGGCGACGGCAAGCTGCACCCGACTCACACCCTGTTCAACGTCCGCTCCGAGGACGGCAAGGCGCGGGTGGCGATCGACGAGTCGATCAAGGGCGTCGAGAAGGTGCTGGTCACGGCCGAGCCGACGGGCGGTGCGCTGACGCCGTCGGGCCCGCCGGTGGTCACCGCCTCGCTGGCCTGAGCCCTGGCGAGCCCTTCAGGGGCCGCTGCTACCGTCGAATCCCCGATGGCCGCCGTCACCGAAGAGACCACGTGCTACCGGCATCCCGGCCGGGAGACGGGGGTTTCGTGCTCGAACTGCGGGCGCCCGATCTGCCCGGACTGCATGACGCCGACGCCGGTCGGCATGCGTTGCCCCGAGTGCTCGAAGGACCGCACGAAGGTGCGCACCGTGCGCAGCCTGAACTCCGACGCCACCACGGTGACCGTCGGGCTCATCGCGATCAACGTCCTGCTGTTCCTCGCCTCGGGGCAGTTCGGGACGGGCGGCGGCGCTGCGACGCAGCTGCAGGCGAACCTCGGGCTCTACGGCCCGGCCGTGGACCAGGGCCACGAGTACTACCGCCTGGTCACCAGCGGCTTCCTGCACCAGGGCCTGTTCCACATCGGCTTCAACATGTACCTGCTCTACCAGCTCGGGCGGCTGCTCGAGGGCTCGATGGGCTCCGCGCGCTTCGCCGGGCTGTACTTCGCGTCGCTGCTGTTCGGCTCGTTCGGTGCGCTGCTCTTCGAGCCGCAGGCGCTCACCGTCGGCGCCTCGGGCGCCGTCTTCGGCCTCATGGGTGCGGCCTTCTTCCAGATGCGCTCACGGGGCATCGACCCGTTCGCGACCGGGATCGCCCCGCTGATCCTGCTCAACCTCGCGTTCTCGTTCCTGCCGGGCCTGAACGTGTCCATCGGCGGGCACGTCGGCGGCCTGGTGGGCGGCTCGCTCTGCACCCTGGCGCTGGTCGCCGTCGAGCGCCGCCGGCTGCCCGCATGGCTCGGCTACGTCGCCATGGGCGTGGTCGCGGTGGTCGGCGTCGCCGGTGCCGTGCTCGTCAGCGGCAACACGAGCGGCATCGGGATCTAAGAAGATGCGGCGGCCTGCCGCCGTCGCCCTGCTGGTGATGCTGTGCGCCCTGCTCGCGGCCTGCGGCGGGCACGGCGGGCGGTCGCGAGACGTGCCGGCGCGCCGCGCGGAGGCCGTGGCCCAGGCGCGGGCGGAGTCCGCACGACGGCACTCCGACGCGGCGGCCGCCGACGCCTGCGGCCACTGGGCGGCGAAGGCCGACGCCCTGGCGCTGCCGCCGTTCACCCGGACGGCGCTGGCCGCGCGGCTGCGCGGGGAGGCACGGCTGCACGACGGGCTGCGCCGCCGGCTCGCGGCGCTGCCGGCCGGGGCCGGCGCGCGCGCCGGGCTGCCGGCGCTGCTCGGCGGCCTGACGAGCGTCCGCGACGGCCTGCGCCGCGAGGCGCGGCTCGTGGCGGCGGGAGCCGACGTCGATCGCGGGATGCAGGCGGGCGCGCGAGCCGACCGCGTCGTGCACGGCCTGCTCGGCGCCGGCGGGCCGGGTGCCGGAATCGCCTGCCCGCCCGACCCGGTGAACGCCCCCGGGCGCGCCGCGCGCCTCGCGGCGCTCGGGCGTAGCTGCGCGGCGTTCGGCGGCCTGGTGGACCGCCTGAACGTCGACCCGGCCACGCCGCAGGGCGCCGACGCGCTGCTCGCCGGTCTCCAGCTCGCGCTGGGCCGCTTCGATGCCGGCCTGCGCCGCGTGCCGGTCCTCCCGCGCCAGCGCCACCTGCGCCGTCGGGCGCGCCGCGCCGTCGCGGCGATGCGCACGGGCCTGGCCGCCATCGAGGCGGACCAGCTCAGCCCGCGCCTGCCGTCGCTCATCCGCGGGGTCGTCGGCCACGGGACCCAGGTCGATGCGGCGCTGATCCGCCTCGGGGCCACCTGCCTCGACGACGTCCCGAGCGTCCCGTCGCCCGGGCCGGGCCCGTTGTCGCCGCTGCCGCCGGACCCGGCCACGCCGCGGCTCCCGCCGGGCACCCGCTCCGCCTGACGCCCGCCCCTGGCGCTCGACCCGTGTCGGCTCGGCTCAGGCTGGGGCGAGGGCCGCGTAGAGCCCGTGGACCTCGGCGAGCATGCGCTCCGGCGTGAGCCGTGCGCCGACGTCCGCCGCGGCGGCGGCGCCGAGGGCCGCCGCGCGCGCCGGGTCGGCGCGCAGCGCGGCGAGCGCCGCCGCCAGCGCGGCCGGGTCGCCGGGCGGGACGAGGATCCCCGTGGCGCCGTCGCGCACGATCTCCGCGAGCCCGCCGTGGCCCGAGGCGACCACGCAGGCGCCTGCCGCGGCGGCCTCCAGCGCGCTGTTCGGGAACGGGTCGGGCCGCGTGGACGGCACGGCGACCACGTCGGCGGCCGCGTAGACCGCGCGGACGTCGTCCTGGAAGCCGGCGTCGTGCAGGCGGGAGCCCACGCCGAGGCGGGCGGCGAGCGCGTGCAGCGCGTCACGGTGGCGCTCCTCGCCCGGCCAGGTGTCGCCGGCCACGAGCGCGACGACCCCCGGGTGCGCGTGGAGCGGGGGCTCCGCCAGGGCCCGGACCAGTATGTCCTGGCCCTTCCAGCCCGAGATACGGCCCACCACCGCGACCACCCACGCGTCCGGGGGGAGGCCGAGCGCCGCGCGCGCGGTGGCCCGCGACGTCGCCGGCCCTGCGGCCGGCGGGAGCGCGAGGCCGTCGTGGAGCACGCTGACCTGCGGGGCCGCGCCGAACTGCGCTGCGGTCGCCCGGCTGACGCACGGCAGCGCGTCGGCGCCGAGGAGCAGCCGCCGGTGGGCGGGCCACCCGAGCTCGCTCCCGTAGCGCTCCCGGACGTGCCAGACGTGGGGGACGCCGGCCGCCCGCGCGGCCGCCGCCCCGCCGAGCGTCACCGAGGTGTTCGTGTGCACGAGCGCGACGCCGCGCTCCCGGGCCAGGCGCCCGAGGGCCGCCGCGTCCCGGGCCCACGCCCCGGCGATCCCGGCGAGGCCGGCGGGGTGCAGCAGCCCGCGCCGCAGCACGGCGAGCGGGCGGACGCGCACCTCGACGCCGGCTGCGCGCAGGTCCCCCGCCAGCGGGCCGTCCTGCGCGAGCACCACGAGCGGGGTCCAGCGGGCCGGGTCGAGCCCCGTCGCGAGCAGCCCGAGCTGCCGGTCGGCGCCGTAATGCCCGGCGGAGGAGTGCAGCAGCAGGACCGGCCGCGGCGCCACGGCTCCGGCTCAGACGACGACGTCGAGCACGGGCAGCGCCGGCACCGCCACGGACCCGGGATGGAGCACGTGGGCGAGCAGCTCGAGCCCGTCGACGAGCCGCGGGCCGGGGCGCGAGAAGGTCGCCGACGCGTCGACGGCGACGATGCGCCGGGCGCCCAGCGTCCGCAGCTCGTGGGCGAACAGCTCCGCCTCCAGGTGCGAGCGCGGGGCGTCGTAGCCGCACGGCATGCAGACCACGACCTCGGGCCGGGCGGCGCGCACGATGTCCCAGCCGACCTGCTCGGAGTGCTCGCCCGGGAGGCCGAGCGCATCCTCGCCGCCGGCGAGCTCGATGAGCTGCGGCGTCCAGTGCCCCGCGACGAACACGGGGTCGAACCACTCGAGCGCGACGACCCGCGGCCGGTCGGTGACCTTGCGCAGGGCGACCTTGACGGCATCGATGCGGGCGCGCTGACGCGCTACGAGGTCGAGCGCCGCCTCGGTCGAGTCCGTCGCCTGGGCGACGGTGCGAATGTCGGCCATGCTCTCACCGAGCGTCTTCGGATCCAGCGCGATGACCTGCGGGCAGCGGTCCATCGTCTGCGCGAACGCCTCGACGTCCTCGACCGAGACGGCGCATACGGGGCACAGCGCCTGGGTCAGGATCAGGTCGGGCTCGAGGCGGTGCAGCTCCTCCTCGTCGAGCTCGTAGATCGACCCGGACTCGGCGGTGGCGGCCCGCACCGCGGCGTCGATCTCCCGCGAGGACAGGTCCTCCGGGAGCTTGTCGCGCGTGACGTGCGGCAGCTCTTGCGCGGCTGTGGGAAAGTCGCACTCGTGTGTGACCCCCACGACGTCGCCGCCCAGGCCGAGCGCGAACAGCAGCTCGGTGGCGTGGGGGACGAGCGAGACGATGCGCACGGGCTGCAGGATAGGCCGCGCCCCGTGCGGCGCCGCGGGCTCGCCGTCGCGCTCACGCTGCTCGCCTGCCTCGCGCTGCCGGCCGCCGCGGGCGCGAAGACCGTCCGGGTCTTCACCGTCTCGCCGAAGTTCGGGACCGACTGGGTCGACACCCGGGCGCACTTCCACGACAAGCTCTTCGCGCTCGCCGACGCGAGCCGACGCACCCCCGGCGCCCCGGGCGTGCAGGACGGCCTGGGCGACGTGCGGGCCCGGCTGCTCGGCCCCACGGACCGCGCGAGACCGGCCGCGACGGCCCGCGACCTCGTCACCCTGCCCGAGGATCTCGGGCTCCTGACCGCCTTCACCGGGAGCCGAGGGGACCAGGCCCGCACCGAGACGGGCCTGGTGGGGGCCGTCGTCGACCTCATCGGCAGCTACGCCGGGCCCGCTGCCCATTACGCGGCCAAGTACCCCGTCCTGACCACGCGGCCGCTGCCGACCCGGCTCTTGGCGACGGCGCTGACCGACCAGTTCGTCCGCGTGGGCGTCGAGAGCTTCGCGGAGCTCGCCGACGCGCTGGACGCCTACGTCGTCGCGGGGGTCACGCTCGCGCAGGACTGGCAGGTCGTATGCGAGAGCAAGGCGGCCTACGTCGCACCGCCCGGGGCCGGTCCGTGCGCGGTGGAGGACCCGGCGCGGGTCGCGCTGCTGCGCTCGCCCGACGAGCCCGGTCGCACCTACGCCTACGAGGCGACCACCCCCAAGCCGTCGACGATGGCGTTGGTCTTCGACCCCACCGGCAAGCTCGTGGCCAAGACGGTGAAGGCCTACCTGACCCCGACGGAGCTGCCGCTGTCGCTCGACCTCGTGCCCGGCGACGTCGACGGCATCCGGGCCATCCCGACGCCGGTCGGGCGGCTCGGCATCGTGACGAGCAAGGACGCGTGGATGCCCGACGTGACCCGCAAGCTCGACCAGCAGCGCGTCGACGTCCTCGTCCAGCCGGAGTTCTTCGTGGGGAACACCGTCTCGGCCACGGGGCCGTGGCAGCCCGACACCCTGCAGGGCTCCGGCCCCTCGGACGTCCTGCGCCACCCGAGCCTGCGGGCGCTCGCGCTGCCGCAGCTCGGCGGCAACGTCTTCGACTTCTCGGCCGACGCCCAGGCCGCGATCGTGGTGCGCCCGCGCGCCGGCGGTCCGTCCGGCGGCTTCGTCGGCCAGCCGAAGGCGCCCGGGTTCGCCGCGGTCGCGCCCTGGGTCGCCGCCGACCCGCTGGCCGGTGAGGCCTTCCCGGCCCGCCGTGCGCGCCTGGGCGCCGACGGGGACGCGCTGCTGCCGGGCGGTCCGCCGTGCGCGTCGCCGCGGCGGCCCGCGCCCTGCGCCGGCGGGCAGCCGGAGTCCGTCCTCTCCGCGGACGTGCACGTCGGCACGACGCCCGCCTTCGTGCGCTCCGAGCCCGCCGCGACGAGCCGCGTGGACCGCTTCTCGCGCGCGGCGCCGGTGAGCAGGAGCCGCGCCGCGCAGCGCAACGTCGTCCTCGCCGCCCGGGGCCGAACGGTGTGGGCCGCATGGGAGGAGCGCCGCGCGGGGGTCGACGCGGTCGTGGTGGCGCGCTCGCGGGACGGCGGGCGCCGCTTCGGCACGCCGGTCGCGCTCGGGCCGGGCTGGTGGCCGGCCATCTCGGCGGGGCCTGACGGCCGCGTCTGGGTGGCGTGGGAGCACCGCGACCGCATCCGCGTGGCCAGCGCCGCCGACGGCACCGGGTTCTCCGCGCCGGCGACGCTCCCGGCCGCCGCGCCGCAGCACAAGCCCGCGATCGCGGCGACGGACACGGGCGGCGCCTACCTCGCCTGGATCGACGAGCGCCCACGCTCGGCAGGAGAGGGCCTGCGGCAGGCGGCGCTGCACGGGGCGCGCGTGCGGACCGGTCGTGCCTCCCGGGCCCCGCGGGTCCTCGCGCCGGTGCGCCTGGACTCCACGGGCCCTACGGCGCCGAACGCGGAGGACCTCGATCACGCCTGGGCACCCGCCGTGGGGGCCCGCGGCGCCCGCGTGAGCGTCGCCTGGGTGGACTTCAAGGGCTACGACTGGAGCACGTTCGCCCGCGACTCGGCCGACGGTGGCGGCACGTTCGGCTCCGAGCGCCGGGTCAACGACCAGCCCGCCGGCGTCGAGGCGCTCGACGACGCACCCGCGGTTGCGGTCACGCCGTCCGGTCGGGGTTGGGTGGCGTTCACCGACTGGCGCAACCCCGCGTCCTCCCTGACGACGCCGAGCCCCCTGTACGACACGTGGCTCGGGCGGACGGGGGCCGCGGCGGCGCCCGCGCAGGTCGACGGGCAAGGCGGTGCCCACGCGTCGACGTTCTCCCCGGCGCTCGCCGGGGTGCCGGGCGGGGAGGACCTCCTCGTCGCCTGGCAGGACACGACGCGCGGCCCGGGTGTCGTCCGCGTCGCGCGAGCCCGGGCGGGCCGCGCGGGGCCGCCGATGCGCGTCGCCCGCGGCAGCGCGGGCCAGTTCCGCCCCGCGCTGGCGGTCAGCGACGGCCGGGTGGTGGTGGCCTGGGAGGACGACCGTGACGGCCCGAGCCGCGTCTACGTGGCCCGCGGCGCCCTCGGGGGCGTGCGCTGAGGCGCGCCACGGGCCGTGTGAGCCGCTCGGGCTCCGGGCAGTCCCCTGCTACCGTCCCCGCGGCCGACCCGATGCGCGACGACCACCCTCGAAGTCCGTGCCCCGCGCCGGGCGCCCCCGCTCGGCCCACGGCGTAGCGCATGCATGCACTGCTGCTGATCGCCGTCCTCGTGCTCGTGCTGGTCAACGGGTACTTCGTCGCGGCGGAGTTCAGCCTGGTCCGTTCCCGGCGGCCCCAGCTCGAGGAGCTCGCCGAGGGCGGGAGCCGCGGCGCCCGCCGCGCGCTGACGATGCTCGACGATCTCAACCAGTACCTGTCGGCCTGCCAGTTCGGCATCACGCTCGCCTCGCTCGGCATCGGCTTCCTGGGGGAGCCCGCGATCGCGACGCTGGTCGAGCCCGCCCTGGGCAGCGCCACCGCCTCCCACGTCGTGGCCATCCTGATCGCCTACCTCGTGGTCACCTCGGTGCACATCACGATCGGCGAGCAGGTGCCCAAGATCTTCTCGATCGTCAAGGCGGAGCAGACCGTGCTGGTGATCGGCCGGCCGCTGATGGCCTTCAACGCGGCGATGCGGCCCTTCATCTCGCTGTTGAACATGGCCTCCAACGCGCTGCTGCGCGTCGTGCGCATCGACCCCGACAGCGCCATGGAGGAGGGCTCGTCCCCCGAGGAGCTGCGGCTGCTGATCGGGCAGGCCCGCGCCGGTGGCCACCTCGACCCGGGGGAGTCCGGCATGCTCGAGGGCGTCTTCCACCTCCACGAGCAGGAGGCGCGGCAGGTCATGACGCCGATCCCGGCCGTGATCACCGTGGACACCTCCGAGGACGTCGAGACCGCCCTGCGGCGCTGCATCTCCTCCGGCCACACGCGCCTCGTGGTCACCGAGGACTCGAACCAGGACCGCGTCAAGGGCATCGTTCACTCCAACACGCTCGCCCGCGCGTTCATGGCCGACGGCCCGGGGGCGTCGCTGGAGCCGCTGGTCACCGACGCGCCGATCGTCCCGGAGACCAAGCCGCTCGACGACCTGCTCGCGGAGCTGCAGCGCCTGCGCATCTCGATGGCGGTCGTCGTCGACGAGTACGGCCGCGTCGCCGGCATCGTCACCGTCGAGGACATCATCGAGGAGGTCGTCGGCGAGATCGACGACGAGACCGATCCGGCCGGCGGCGAGATCCGGCGCCTGGCCAACGGCGACTGGTTCGTGCGCGGCCATGTCGCGATCAGCGACCTCGCCGATTACGGCGTGGACCTGCCGCTGGACTCCGACGCCTACAACTCCGTGGGCGGCTTCGTCTTCGGGGAGCTCGGTCGCCTGCCGCGGCGGGGCGACACGGTGACCGCCAGCAGCTACTCGATCCGCGTCGAGTCCGTGCGGGAGAACCGCATCGAGGCGGTCCGCATCCGCGAGCGCCGCGTGCCGGTCGCGGCGGCCTCGACGGCCGGCTGAACCGGCCCAGGACGGACGACGGGCCCGTTCTGTGGACGGGCCCGCCGCGCTTCTGGGAGGAGGTGCACTTGCGAGTTCCGTTCGTGCCCGAGGGACTCTGAACCCGGTTGCTCAACGTGTTCTAAATAATCGCTTCACAAATCCCGCAGCGTGCGGTCAGGTCTCCGACCGGGCGAGCGGGGAGCACATGCACCGCGGCCCTCCGCGCCCCCGGCCGAGCTCCGAGCCCGGCGCGGCGATGACCTCCACGCCCGCCTCGCGCAGCCGCGCGATCGAGCGGACGTTGCGCTCGTAGGCCACCACGACCCCGGGGGAGAGCGCGAGGACGTTCGAGCCCGAGCTCCACTGCTCGCGCTCCGAGCTCAGCGCGTCGTCGCCCGTGTCGTAGAGGCGCAGCGCCTCGACGTCGAGAGCGCGGGCCACCGCCGCGAACAGGTGCTCCTCGTGGTCGACGGTGATGGCGCCGTTGCGGCCGGGTCGCAGCGCGTAGGTCGGCAGGCGCTCGACGAGGTCGGCGTAGACGACGAAGGCATCGTGGTCGACCTGGCAGAAGAAGCGGTCGAGGTGCAGCTCGCCGCTGCGGCCCGGCAGCTGGACCGCGAGCACCTCGTGCGCGGCGCCCGCGGCGAAGAGCTCGGCCGCCAGGGACTCGACCGTGCCCGAGCGGGTCCGCCCCCCGCAGGCGGCCACCAGCACGCCCGGGGCGAGCACGAGCAGGTCCCCGCCCTCGACGCCCGCGGTGCCCGGGCGGTCCTCGCCGAAGATCAGCGCGCCGCCCGTCGTGGGGTCGCCGCCCGTGGTCCAGCGGGGGTGGTGGCGGTAGATCGCCTCGAGATGGAGGACTTCGCGCCGGCGCACGCGGTGGGCCATCGCGCTGAGGACGACGCCGGGGCCGACCCAGGTCGAGGGGTCGCGTGTGAAGTACGAGTTCGGCAGCGGCGGGATGACCAGCTCGTCGCTGTGGGCCGTGTGGGCGGTGAGCGAGGAGCTCGCGAAGGGGAGATCGGCGAAGGCGACGCCGCCGATACACCAGGCCGCGAGCTCGGCGCCGGGCAGCGACTCGAGCCAGGCCCCGACCTCGAAGTCCAGCCGCGGGCCGAGCGTCGCGGCCCGCAGCGTGCTGCGCAGGACGAGCTCGCGGGCGGCGGGCACGTCCAGCGCCTCGCCGAGCAGCGTCTGGAGCTCCTCGACGAGGATCCCGCGGTCCGCGAGGACGTCCGTGAACGCGTCGTGCTCCTCCTGGGCGCGCTCGACCCAGAGGATGTCGTCGAAGCCGAGCTCGCCCCGGTTGCGGGGGGTGATGCGCTCGAGCTCGCGGCCCGGGCGGTGGACCAGCACCCGCCTGAGCTCCCCGATCTCGGACTGCACGGGACCCGTCTGGACGTCCGGCGAGGTGGAAGGGCTCATGGAAGCGCGGGACGCTAGCGGGCCGCGCACCGGTGCGACCGGTGGGTCAGCCGTAGGCGAGCAGGCCGCGCTTGGCCTTGCGGCCGAGCGCACCGTCCGCGACGAGCGCGCGCACGCGCTCCGGCACCTCGACGCCGATCTCCTCGCCGATGGCCTGCGCCACGTCCAGCCCCACGAAGTCGAGCAGCGCGAGTGGCCCCATGGGCTGCCCGGTGCCGAGCGTCATGCAGCGGTCGACGTCAGCGGCGTCCATGCCGGAGGCGTCGGCGAAGCGGACCGCGTCGAAGAGGTAGGGGAACAACAGCCGGTTGACGACGAAGCCCGGCGTGTCCGGGACCTCGATCGCGGTCTTGCCGAGGTCGACGCACAGTGCGGCCGCGCGATCGCGGGTCGGCCGTGTCGCGGCGGCGGGGAAGACGAGCTCCACGAGCTCCATGGCCGGCACGGGATTGAAGACGTGCAGTCCGACGAAGCGCTCGGCGACGCCGGAGGCCTCCGCGAGGCGCTCCACGCTCAGCGACGAGGTGGTCGTGGCCAGCACCGCGTCGTCCGACGCCACCGCGCCCAGCTGCGCGAGCAGGGCGGCCTTGGCGTCGTGGTCCTCGGCGATCGCCTCGACGAGGAAGCTCGCGGGGGCGAGCTCGGCCAGGTCGGCCACCACGGTGACATGCGCCGCGTTGACCTCGCCGCTCAGGCGCCCGCAGACCTTCGCCACGGTCAGCCGGGCCCGATCGGCCGACGCCTCCGAGCGCGCCCAGAGCAGCACGTCGCCGTGGCGTGCCGCCGTCGCCGCGAGCCCGCAGGCGATGGCGCCGCTGCCGGCGATGCCGATGCTCTCGATCACGGCGCGGAACCCTAGATGGTTGATCCGGCGAGCGCGGTCAGGAGGTCAGGCCGGGCGCGGGGCGAGCCCGGCGAGCAGCAGCACCTCGGCCAGGACGGCCCGCTCGAGCTCCTCGAGCACCACGCCCTCGTCCCCGGCGTGGATCCGCGCGGCGTCGTCCTGGGCGCCCCAGACGATGACCTCGGCGTCCGGGAACGTCGTCCCGAGCGTCGTGACCAGCGGGATCGACCCACCCGAGCCGATCTCGACGGCGTCCTTGCCGTAGGCGGCGCGCATCGCCTCCTTGGCGGCGGCGACGCCCGGCCCGTCGCCCGCGACGGCGTACCCCTGGGCGCCCGACCCCTCGGTGATCGCGACGCGGGCGCCCCAGGGCGCGTGGGCCTGCAGGTGGTCGCGGACCAGGGCGAAGGCACGCTCCGGGTCGTCCCCGGGCGCCAGGCGGACGCTGACCTTGGCGCGGGCGACCGGCACGAGGGCGTTGGCGGCGGTGGCCGACGCGGGCGCGTCGAGCCCCACCACGGTGACGGCGGGTCGCGAGTACAGGCGCTCGGCGATCGAGCCGGTCCCGACGAGCTCGACGCCGGGCAGCACCGCCGCGGTCCCCCGCAGCGCGTCCTCCGGCATGTCCATCCCCGGCCACGCCCGGCGGACGAGCCCCTCCACGGCGGTGTCGCCCTCGGCCGTCGTGAGCGAGTCCAGCATGCGGATGAGCGCCAGCAGCGCGTCGGGCGCCGCGCCGCCGACCAGCCCGGAGTGCGCGGGCCGCTCGAGCGTGCTGACCTCGACCCAGAGCTCGGTCAGGCCGCGCAGGGAGGAGCAGAGCGTCGGCTCGCCGAGCCGCCAGTTGCCCGAGTCGGCGACCACGATGACGTCCGCCGCGAGCTCGTCACGGTGGGCCTCGAGGTAGGTGTCGAAGGTGCCGCGCCCCGTCTCCTCGTCGCCCTCGACGACCACGACCACCCCGACCGCGAGGTCGTCGCCCAGCGCCCGCAGGGCGGCGACGTGCATGGCCACCCCGGACTTGTCGTCCGCGGCGCCGCGCCCGTGCAGCCGGCCGTCGCGGAGCGTGGGTTCGAAGGCGGGGGTCGTCCAGGCCTCCTCGGGGCCGGGGGGCTGGACGTCGTAGTGCGCGTAAAGCATCACCGTCGGGGCGCCGGGCGGCGCCGGGGCACGGCCGACCACGGTGGGGGGTGCCCCCTCGACGTCGACGACCTCGACGTCCGGGAGGACCTCGCGCAGCAGGGAGGCCGTGAGCTCAGCCGCCTCGAGGCTGGGCGCGTCGGGGAACCCGTCGAAGGCGATCGAGGGGATCCGGACGAGCGCCTCGAGATCCTCCCGGGTGCGCGCCATCCCGTCGGCGACCGCGGCGGCGATGTCCGCGCTCATGCCGGCTCCGTCCACCGGAAGCCGGTCGCCTCGGTCGCGACGGCCAGGGGGGAGGCGGGCAGGCCGGCCGCGGGGGCTGCCGCGTCGTAGCCCGCGGGGGCGACGTCGTTCGGCCCGTCGGCGTGGAACAGCGAGGCGAGGTACTGGATCTGCCCGCGCCCCGGCCCGAGCTCGAACTGCCCGCCGCCGTACATGCCGATCCCGTGGGCCGCGCAGTGGTCGTAGGCGGCCAGGACGTCGCGGAGCGACCCGACCCGCGACGGCTTGACGTTCACCATGCGCGGCGGGTACGGGAGCTGCTCGATGTCGTGCACGTCGTGGATGATCGCGTCCCAGGTCACGCGGTCGCGGACCGGCTCCAGGAGCGCGTCGATCTCGGCGTCGCCCGTGTGCGGGTCTTCGAGCCAGGCCGACGCGAACGTCATCAGCAGCAGGCGGTAGAGCGCCGGGTCGGGCCGGACGTCCACGATCGAGCCGTGGTACTGGCCCTTGAGGTCCAGCGACTCGACCGCCCCGGTGGCCGAGACCTCCGCCGCGAGCTCCGCGGTCCAGTCGTTCGTCGGGTCGAGCTTGAACTGCAGGTCGGGATAGGGGTCCAGCCGGGCCCGGAGCGGCGCCATCGTCGGCGGCTCGCCGAGGCGGAGGGACACGACGAAGCGCACGGGCCCGGGCGTGAGGCCAAGCCGCTCGTGGAGCGACGTGCCGGCTTGGCGCAGCGCAAGGTCGAGCGCGGCGGATTCGTAGGCCCAGACGCGGTAGCGCACCGAGGCGTCGCGCTCGGCCGGCTCGGGCCAGAGGTCCAGCCCTTCCAGGTGGTCGCAGAACGACCCCAGCGTCCACGTCCCCGCGAGGGGCTGCACGACGCCCGCCGCCTGCAGGCGGTCGTGGTCGGGGGTGTCGTAGGTCACGTCCTCACCGACGCCGTCCGTCCCGCCGCCGCGCAGCCGGATGACCGTGCTGACGCGCCTGAAGCCGCTCGAGACGTCGCGCTCCAAGCGCTCGAGCACGTAGTCCTCGACGGTCAGCTCGAGCCCCGCGAGGCGCTCCCAGGTGGCGGTCACGCCAAGGGCTCCTGCCGCGTGCCGCCGGACTCCAGGCGCGCGACGAGCTCGTCGAGACGCAGCTCCTCGAGCCCCTGGCCGACCGCGTCGAGCTCGGCGGCGCAGAACTCGACGAGCCCGCGGCCCTCTTTGCACAGCGCGAGGGTCTCGCGCAATCCGGCCTCGCCGGAGTCCAGGCGCCGGATGATCTCCTCGAGGCGGCTGGTGGCCGTCTCATAGCTCTGCTCGGGTGCGCTCATCGCTCCTCGATCCTCGCACCCACGTCGGCGTCGGCGAAGGAGAGGCGCACGTGCCGGGCAGCGACGGCCTCGGCGGCGCTGGTGACCACGGTGCCGTCGCCGTCGCGCACCATCGCGTAGCCCCGCTCGACGATGCGCTCGGGGTCCTGTGCGGCGAGCGCCGAGGCCAGGGCGTCGAGGCCCGTGCGCCGTGCCCCGAGCACGGCGCCGCGCCCGGCGGCCGCACGACGCTCGAGCGCCTCGGCCACGGCGCGCAGCTCGCGTGGCCCCTCGGTGAGCGCGGAGCGCCGCGCGCTGGCGCGCACCTCGCGGAGCAGCTGGTGCAGCCGCGCGCGCTGCTTGGCCACGGCGGCCGCCGGCGCGCGCGAGAGCTGCACGAGGTGGCGCGCGCGGGAGAGGACCGCGCGGCGGCCGTGATCGGCGAGGCGGCCAGCGGTGCGCCGGAGGGCGACGCGGGCCTCCGCGCAGTGGAGCGGGACCGCGGCCTCGGCGGCGTGGGTGGGCGTCGAGCAGGCGACCGCGGCGACATCGTCGAGCAGCGTGCGGTCGGTGTGGTGACCGACGGACGAGATGACGGGCACGGGCAGCAGGGCGACCGTGCGGCAGAGCGTCTCGTCGCAGAACGCGAGCAGGTCGGCGAACGAGCCACCGCCGCGGGCGACGACGATCACATCGACGCCGCCGACGGCCGCGAGGTCCTGCAGCGCGCGGGTGATGCGCGGCGCCGCGTGGCGGTCCTGCACAGGCGCGAAGGCC
This sequence comes from Solirubrobacterales bacterium, assembly GCA_038207985.1. GTDB lineage: Bacteria > Actinomycetota > Thermoleophilia > Solirubrobacterales > Solirubrobacteraceae > Paraconexibacter. Next base: position 7,577 of record JBBQZE010000018.1, on the reverse strand, counting down.
CAGACCAGCCGGCCCTCCCAGCCCCGCCGCCGTAGCCCGGCGAGCACGTCGTCGCGCGCCTTGCCGCCCTCGCCGGTGACCACGCCGATGGTCCGCGGCAGCGCTGGGCGCGGCAGCGCACGCTGCGGCGCGAGCAGGCCCTCGGCGTCGAGGCGGCGCCGCAGCCGGTCGACCTGGGCCAGGAGGTCACCTTCGCCGGCGACCCGCAGGGCGGTGACGTCGAACGAGAACCCGGGGGAGGAGGTGCGCGAGCCGGGGTAGTAGTCCGGCCCCCCGGCGACGACCACCTGCGTCCCGTCCGGGAACACCTCGCCGAGGCGCAGGCGCTCCCACGCGTCGTTCCACATCGCGCAGGCGACGGCACCGTCGCCGTCGCGCAGCTCGAAGTAGGTGCGGGCCTTCGAGCGCTTGACGTTCCAGGCCTCGCCGACGAGCTGCAGGCGGGCGCGCTTGCGCATCTCGCTCTGGAGCTTCTTGGCGTACGCGCCGACCGGGAAGGGCCCGGGCAGGGCCGAGCCGGCGATCCCCTCCGGCCGGGTGGGCTGCTCGGTCACCCCCGCCAGGCTACGCAGCCGGATGGCCGCGCGGTCGGTCAGCTCGCGTCGTCGACGGCAGCCAGCGGCTTCATGCCGGGCTGCTCCGGCGTGCCGCGGACCTCGCCGGAGAAGCCCAGGCGCGTGAGGCGCCCGATCTCCTGCTCACCGAGCACCCGCGCGGGGTGGTCCACCGGCAGCGGCTCCACCAGGCGGCCGATGCGGTTGCGCAGCTGCAACGCGAAGTGGGGCGTCGAAGCGCCCATGAGCGCGCGTACGTCCTCGACGGTGACGGCGTGGCGCGGGTCGCGGCGCGACGGGAGCTCGGCTTCGCTCACGACGTGGCCGGATCGGTGCTGGTCGGCATGATCTCGAGGAGGCTATCGAGCCGGTCCTGGACCACTGCGGAGATGGCGCTCGTCCCTCCCACGACCCAGCCGTGGTTGTAGACCCCGCGCACCGGGTTGGAGCGGTAGCCGGGCTGGATCGACTTGAGGTAGGTCGCCAGCGCCGGATCGACGGCGTCGGCGGCACCGAGCAGCAGCAGCGGGCCGTAGCTGCCCGACGCGGACAGCGGGGCGATCGCCGCCGCGGTCGCCGGGTCGGCGTCGGCGCGCGCGAAGACGAGGCCGTGCCCGGGGTCGACGACGCCCCAGCCGAAGTCGGCCGCGGCGAAGCTCGCGAACGCGATCGCGTTGGCCACCGGTGTCGCGCCGGCCACCCGGGTGACGGTCCCGAGCTTGCGCAGCTGGTCCAGGACCGCTGGGGCGATCACCCGGGCCGGCCCGAGCACGAAGATCTTCGGCTGCTGGTGCTGCGCGATGGCGGCACGGGTGGTGGCCGGCAGCGTGCCGCGGCGCGTGAAGAGGATCGAGTCGCCGGACTTCGCGGCGTAGGCGGCCGCGGGCAGCGCGTAGGCCGGGTTGTCGGCCGTCACCACGATGACCCGGTCGCCGGTCTTGCCCCGGGCCGCGCTGACGGTCGCGTCGATCGCGGCGGCGAGCGCGAACGGGTCGCGCCCCGCGATGTCCGTGGACTTCAGGCCCTCCGGCCGCGGGACGCTCCCGACGCGGATGACCTGGGCGCCGCCGGCGGCCTTGGAGCCCGTCGGCGCAAGGGCCTTCAGCGCGTCCGCGCTGGCGGCCGGGAGCTCCTGCCCCGCGTCGGCGAACAGCACGGGGGCGCGGACCGCCGGGCTCATGAGGACCGAGGCGGCGAGCGCGGTGCGCCAGTCGCGGCGGTCGACGATCGCGACGGCGTCCGGGCGCGAGGCGGGTGTGAGCCCCGGGAACACCGCCCGCGCAGTCGCGGCGGCGAGCGCGACGGGATCGTCGCCGGCGACGCGGGTCGTGTTCTTCGTCGCGGTGACCGGGAACCCGGGGGCGGCCGCGGCCGTCGACGTGCCGGAGGGCGCCCCGAGGACCGGGGCGGCGCGACCGGAGGTCGACGACGACGGCGTGCCGGCGCCGCGGCCGCAGCCCCCGGCGAGAAGCGCGCCGCTGAGCACCAGCGCCAAGAGCGCGGGGCGGGCGAAGAGGCGGGACATCGGCGCGGGAGCGTAGCGGCGCGGGTCGTCCTGGCGCGCCGGGCGTCGCCACCGGGCCGGCGCGCGACGTGGCGCGCGAGCGCTCTTCCGTCCGAAAGCGCCCTGTATGGTGCTCGCACGCCGAACCGGGGCATGTGCTCCGGGCGGGGGAACCAAGGTGTTGGGGCGAATCGCCGGTGGTCCGGTGAAGCGCAAGCTCTTCAGAGCGCTAGCCCGTCAGCTAACCCCGTAGGCAGACAGAAGAGGACTTGCCTTGCGGGCAGTGCGCTGGACGACGTCGATCTGCTTGACCGCGTTGACGCTGGGCCTCCCGGTCGCCGTCGCCGACGCGAAGGCCACGGCGACGTCCTCCGCGTCCACTGGCGCCCCCTCCGCTGCGGCCCTCGCCGGCGGCCGCGAGTACGGCGAGGGCGACCCCGTCTCCGAGCTGACGACCCCCGCCGCGACCGCCCAGGTCGTCGACGGCCTGGCCTACGCGCCGGAGAGCGCCCCCGAGGCGGTCAAGCAGGTCATCTGGGCCGGCAACCGGATCATCGGGATGCCCTACCGCTACGGCGGCGGGCACGGCTCGTTCACCGACACGGGCTACGACTGCTCCGGGACAATCTCCTTCGCGCTGCGCGGCGCCGGCCTCGTCGGCCGGCCGCGCGACTCGACGGGCTTCTTCGGATTCGGCCAGGCCGGGCCGGGCCGGTGGATCACCATCTTCACCCGAGCCTCCCACGCGTACATGACGGTCGCGGGCCTTCGTTTGGACACGAGCGCCGCGAACGACCCCTCGGGTCTCCGGGGGCCGCGCTGGCGCCCGCTGCGCCCGTCGGACGCGGGCTTCAAGGTCCGCCACCCGACCGGGCTGTAGCGCCCGCGCTTCCGGCGCGACGAGCGGGGTACGATCACGGGGCGGCCCGTCCCCCCACCCCCGTCTGCGAGGAGTGCTGATGCCCGGAACGTCCGGACGCTTCACCACCGTCATCAAGGCCAAGATCAACAAGCTGCTCGACAAGGCCGAGGACCCCTCCGAGGTCCTGGACTACAGCTACCAGAAGCAGCTCGAGTCGCTCCAGGGCGTCAAGAAGGGCATCGCCGACGTCGTCACGGCCAAGAAGCGGCTGCAGATGCAGAGCGCGAAGCTCGAGCAGTCGGTGGTCAAGCTCGACACCCAGGCGCGCCAGGCTCTCGGCCAGGGCAACGAGGAGCTCGCGCGCGTTGCGCTGGAGCGCAAGAACGTCGCCCAGACGGAGCTGCAATCCCTCGATCAGCAGGTCACCGAGCTCGAGGCGCAGCAGGAGAAGCTCATCGCCTCCGAGCAGAAGCTGCGCACGAAGATCGAGTCCTTCCGCACCAAGAAGGAGGTCATCAAGGCGCAGTACAACGCCTCCGAGGCCCAGGTGCGGATCTCCGAGGCGGCGACCGGCGTCGGCGAGGAGATGGCCGACGTCGGCCTGGCGATGCAGCGCGCGGTCGACAAGACCGAGCAGATGCGCGCCCGGGCGGACGCGGTCGGCGAGCTCGAGGCCGCCGGGACCTTCGAGGACCTCACGCAGCTCGGCGAGGGGCAGGACGACATCGACCGCCAACTGCACCAGCTCTCCTCCAAGAGCGCGGTGGACGACGACCTCGCGAAGATGCGCGCCGAGCTCGGCCAGGGATCGCCCCCGCCGGCCGCGCCCCAGATCGAGCAGGGCGGGGGCGCCGCATGATCGTCCGGGTGATGAGCGAGGGGCAGTTCCGTCTCGACGAGTCCGCGCACGCGCAGCTCGACCAGCTCGACGATGCCGTGGTGGCGCGCGTGGAGGCGGGGGACGAGGCGGGCTACGCCGTCGCGCTCGACGAGCTGCTGACGTTCGTGCGCGACACGGGGACGCTGCTCGACGACGACGACCTCCAGGGGTCGGACTTCATCCTGCCGCCCGCCGACACCTCCTTCGAGGAGGCCGGCGAGCAGTTCACGGGCGAGGGCCTCATCCCCGACCCGGCCTGACGTCGGGCCGCCGGCTGCGCCCCGTCAGATCGGGGTTCCCCACAAGGGGAACCAGCGCTCCAGCTCGGGCTCGATCGGCAGCTCACCGGCCAGCTTGGCCTTCAGCTGCAGCTCCTGTTCGGTGGAGCGCTGCTGCGGGCCACCGGCCGGGACGAACGGGTACCACTGGCCGCGCTTGTAGTTGTAGATGAAGTAGTTCGGGGCGCCCTTGGCGTCCTTGAACGCGAAGACGGCGCACAGCGTGCGGTCGGCGTAGCCGCCGACCGCGAGCGCGTCGCTCACGGCATTCACGCCGACCACGAGGTCCTCGACGTCGGGGTCCTCGAAGACCATCCAGCGGTAGCCGTAGGTGTCGTCGGCCGAGCGCAGGGTGGTCCCCGTGTCGCTGCCCTGGCTGGTCACGAGTTCCTCCATCTCGGTGACGATCTGCTGGAAGTCGCCGGTTCCCAGAGGCTGGAAGACGATGGCCGCCTTGCCCGCGGTGGTGATGCCGTGTTCGGCCTCCAGCGCGATGGCGGCGGTGGTCAGGGCGAAGAGGCGGTCGGGCGCGGGGCCCTTGATCTTCTGGCGCCCGAGGATCGCGTCGAACAGACCCACTAGGCGGCGATCCGGCTCGTCTGCAGCTGGCCCTCGAGGCGGCTGAGGCGCTCGATGCGCTGTTCCATCGGGGGGTGGGTCGAGAACAGGTTCCCGAGGGCGGACTTGGCCTTGGGCGGGAAGATGTAGAACGCCGCCATCTCGGAGTTCGCCCGCAGGTCCTTCTGGGGGATCCGCTCCATCCCGCCGGAGATCTTCATCAGCGCGCTGGAGAGCGCGCTCGGGCGGCCCGTGACGAGGGCGGAACCGCGGTCGGCGGCGAACTCGCGGTAGCGCGAGAGCGCCTGCATGAGGAAGAACGACACGACGTAGACGGCGACGCTCACGAGGATGAGCGGCAGGATCCCGCCCGAGTCGTCGTCGTCGCCGTACGAGCTGCCGCCGCCGCCGAAGAAGAAGCCGAATTGGATGATCATCGAAGCCAGCGAGGCGAAGAAGCTCGCCAGGGTCATGATCGCGACGTCGCGGTTGGCCACGTGGCTGAGCTCGTGGGCCATGACCGCCTCGAGCTCGGTGGGGGAGAGCAGCTCCATGATCCCCGTGGTCGCGCAGACCGTCGCGTGCTTCGGCGAGCGCCCGAGCGCGCAGGCGTTCGGCATGTCCGTGGCGATGACCGCGACCCGCGGCTTCGGCAGGTCGGCCTGGATGCACAGCCGCTCGATCATGGCGTGCAGCTCCGGTGCCTCCTGGGGGGAGACCTCGCGGGCGCCCATGGCACGCAGGCCGAGCGCCTCGGACGAAAAGTATTGGAAGGTGAAGAGGCCCGCAGCGACCACGACGATGAGGACCGCCGAAGCGCCGGACGCGAAGACGGCGCCCATCAGCACCACGTAGACGAGGCCCAGAAGGAACATCGTCAGCACCATCCGGGCCTGGAGCCCGGGATCGCGGCCGAAGGAGCTGGAGCGAGCCATGCGGGCAGTCTAGGTCCCTCACCTTTGCGCCGCCTGAACCAGGAGCGCCTCGCAAGCCCCCCTGCAGCGCTCCATAACTCCTGCACCCGACGGCAAGGTGAGCCCTTCCAGCCGCTACCGTCGCGCCCGGTGCGCCTCCGTCTCCTGCTCGCCGGCATCCTGCTGCCGCTCGCCCTCTGGGCCTCGCTGCCGATGCTGTCCCCTGCCGCGCCGAGCGGGGCCAAGAAGCTGCAGCGGACGATCGACGTCACCCGGTACAAGATCAACCGCCGCAAGAAGACCGAGCGGGTCCTCTCGACCGACATCGCCGCCTACAACACCCGCATCCGGCGGCTGCAGGCGAAGATCGGTGGCCTCCAGAGCCGCCAGCAGCGCGTCGAGGTCGACCTCGACGCCAAGCGCGCCGAGCTCTCGCGCCTCCAGGGCCAGCTCCGCGACGAGCGCGCACGGCTCACCCGCCTCCGTGCCCGCCTAGCCGTCGCCAAGACCGCCTTGGCGCGGCGCCTCGTCGAGCTCTACCAAGCCGACGCCCCCGATCTCGTCACCGTCGTGCTGAACGCCGACGGCTTCAACCAGCTGCTCGAGCGCGGCGAGTTCCTCTCGCGCGTCGGCGAGCAGGACCAGCGGATCCTGGCCGTCGTGCGCACGGGCCGCGCCGACGCGGCCCGCATCGCGGTGCGCCTCGCCAAGCTCGAGGCGCGCCAGGAGGCGGTCACGCGGATCGTGCTGGCCCACCGCGACGAGATCTCCGCGATCCGCCTGGGCGTGGTCGGGACCCGCGTCGGCGTGGAGCGCGCCCGCGGCGGCAAGCAGCAGGCGCTCGGCAGCGTCCGCGAGGACCGGCAGCACCTCGAGCAGGACCTCGAGGTCGCCGAGAGCCAGCAGGCGAAGATCCGAGCCACGCTGGCGCGCGCCGCGGCGCAGAACTCCGGAGCGCTCCCCGTGCAGCCCATCAAGGGCGGTGGCCAGTTCATCTGGCCCGTGAACGGCCCGATCACCGGCAACTTCGGGGAGCAGCGCCCGGGCCACATCCACGCCGGCATCGACATCGCCGCCCCGAACGGCACGCCGATCCGAGCGGCGGGCGACGGCCGCGTCGCGCTGATGCAAGGCGTCGGCGCCTCCGGGGGCTACGGCAACTACACCTGCATCCAGCACACGCAGACCGTGTCCACGTGCTACGCGCACCAGAGCCGCTTCGGCACCAGCCTCGGGGCGAGGGTCACGCAGGGTCAGGTCATCGGCTACGTCGGCAACACCGGTCACTCGTTCGGTGACCACCTGCACTTCGAGGTCCGCGTCAACGGCGTCCCCGTGCAGCCGCTGAACTACCTGTAGTCGTAGCCTGCGCAGGGCATGCAGCCCGAGATCGACCTCTTCGGACTCCCGCTCAAGACGTTCGGGCTGATGTTCGCGCTGGGCTTCCTGGCGGCCGGCGCCATCATCCGCCGGCGCCTGCGCGAGATCGGCGAGCCCGAGGACTGGGCCTACGAGATCACCTTTGCCGCGCTCGCCGGCGGGTTGATCGGCGCCCGGCTCTACTACGTCGCGCAGCACACCTCGGAGCTCGCCGACGACCCGCTGGGCACCCTCTTCGGCGGTTCGGGCCTCGTCTGGTACGGCGGCGCCCTCGGCGGCGCGATCGGGGTGCTGGCGTGGGCTTGGCGGCGCGGGATGCTCGATTTCCGGCTGCTCGACCTCTGCTCGGTCTCGCTGGCGCTGGGCTACGGCATCGGCCGCATCGGCTGCCAGCTCTCGGGCGACGGTGACTACGGCAAGCCCTGGGACGGGCCGTGGGCGATGGCCTATCCGAAGGGCGTGGTGCCGACCGACGTGCCCGTGCACCCGACCCCTGTCTACGAGACGCTCACCATGGCACTGCTCGCCTGGGTCCTGTGGCGCAACCGCGACCGTCTGCGGACGGGCGCGCTGTTCGCCGCCTACCTCGTCGGCGCGGGCCTCGAGCGCTTCCTCGTGGAGTTCGTGCGGCGCAACAACCCAGACAT
>JBBQZE010000017.1:0-22306 GCA_038207985.1 Solirubrobacterales bacterium | reverse complement strand
TGGCGGCCGGGAGGCGCTGCCTGAGAGGGGCGGCCGGCCCACGCGCCCGGCTGGATTCGAACCAGCGGCTTCTTGCTCCGGAGGCAAGCACTCTATCCACTGAGCTACGGGCGCCTGGGGGCCGAGCCTAGCGGACGGGTGGGTCGACGGGCGCCCCGTGCGCGACGTATGGTCGGCCCATGCTCAAGGGATTCAGGGACTTCCTGCTGCGCGGGAACATCGTCGACCTGGCCATCGCGGTCATCATCGGCGCGGCCTTCGGCGGGGTCATCGCGGCCTTCGCCACGGACTTCATCGGCGGCATCATCGGGGTGATCGGCGGCTCGCCGGACTTCAGCAACGCCGGCTTCACCGTCAACGGCTCGAAGATCGTCTACGGCTCGACGATCACGGCGCTGATCAACTTCGTGATCATCGCCGCGGCGATCTACTTCATCGTCGTCGTCCCGATGCAGCGCCTCAGCGAGGCGCGCGGCAAGGCGGGCGACGCCGACGCCGACACGCCGGCGCCCAGCGACGAGGCCGTGCTGCTGACGGAGATCCGGGACCTGCTGCGCACGCAGCGCTGACGGCCGCGCGGGGGAGGGGCACTACCCTCGCTGACGCTGGCCATGACCGATCTCTCCGTCTTCTTCGCCGGCACCGCCGGATCGGTGCCGACAGCCCGCCGCGGGCTGCCCGCAGTGCTCGTCCGCCGCGGTGGCCAGCGGCTGCTGTTCGACTGCGGCGAGGGGACCCAGCGCCAGCTGCTGCGCTCCGTCGGGCTCGCGGACCTCGACTGCGTCTTTCTCACGCACCACCACGTCGACCACTGGCTCGGCCTGCTCGGGATGGTGAAGTCCTTCGCGCTGCGCGACCGCCACGCGCCGCTCACCGTGTACGGCCCGCCCGGCACCGAGCAGCTGCTCAAGGCGATGGGCGGCGTCATCGGGCGCCTGCCGTACCCCTTCGAGGTCGTCGACCTCGCCTCGGGGGACGCACTCGACTTCGACGACGGCTACTCCATCGAGGCGTTCAACGTCCGTCACCGGGGCACCGCGTTCGGCTACGCGCTGGTCGAGCAGGACCGCCCCGGCCGCTTCGACGCGGAGCGCGCCGCGGCGCTCGGCGTGCCGTTCGGCCCCGAGCTCGGGCGCCTGCAACGCGGGGAGCGCGTCGGCGACGTCGACCCGGCGGAGGTCGTCGGGCCACCACGGGGAGGCCGGCGGGTCGTGATCTCGGGGGACACCACGCCCTGCGACGCCGTGCGGGTGGCCGCCGACGGTGCGGACCTGCTCGTCCACGAGGCGACGTTCACCTCGCAGGAGCGCGAGCGGGCCGCCGAAACACGCCACTCGACGGCCGCGCAGGCCGCCACGCTCGCCGCCGAGGCCGGCGTCGCCCTCCTCGCGCTCACGCACGTCTCCACCCGCTACGCGGGGCGCGAGGTCCTCGACGAGGCACGCGCCACCTTCCCGCGCACCGAGCTGCCGCGCGACTACGACACGATCGAGGTTCCGTACGCGGAGAAGGGCGCCCCGGTCCTGCTGCGTTGGGACCGCCACGCCCACGCGCCGGTCGCCGCGCCCGAGGTCCCCGCGTGAGCACGCAGGTCCGGCCGCCCGACGAGCCCCCGACCCGCATCGTGCGGCGCCCGCACCGGCGCGGGCTCGGGACCCTCGCGCTGGCCACGGCCTGCGGCGTCCTGCTCGGCATCCTGGTCGCCACGACGCTCGGCACCGGCGACCAGGTGACGACACAGACCCAGCGTGTCACCGTCACCACGTCGGCGCCTGCCACGGGCGGCACGGTGATCACCAAGACGCTCGTCCCGGTCATGGTCGGTCAGCCGCTGGACGTCGCCAAGCAGCGCGCCGAGCGGGCCGGGTTCTCGGTCACCGTGGACGCCGGCGGCGGGGTCTTCGGCGTGCTGCGGGACGAGAACTGGGAGGTCGTGGCCCAGCGCCCGGGCCCCCAGGAGCTCATCGAGCAGGGCTCCCGCGTGCACGTCGACATCGTCAAGCGCTGACGCCTGGGGCGCTGGTAGGGTCCGCCGACCAAGTCTTTAACCGGGTCCCGAGAGGCCAGGAAGGCGAGCTGATGACGGGCAGGACGGTCCTCGACCGCGACGACATGCGGCGCACCCTGGTGCGCATCGCCCACGAGGTGGTGGAGGCCAACGCCGAGCCGCAGCAGCTCGCCATCGTCGGCATCCACCGCCGCGGTGCGCTCATCGCCGCGCGCCTGAAGCGCCTGCTGGACGACCTGCTCGACGCGGACGTCCCGCAGGGCGATCTCGACATCTCGTTCTACCGCGACGACGTCGCGACCCGGGCCGACCAGCCCGTCGTGCACGCGTCGCGCATCGCCTTCGACCTCGAGGGCCGCACCGTCGTCGTCGTCGACGACGTCCTGTTCACCGGGCGGACCGTGCGAGCGGCGATCGAGGCGCTCTTCGACTACGGGCGCCCCGCGCGCGTCCAGCTCGCCGTGCTCGCCGACCGGGGCCACCGCGAGCTGCCGATCCGCCCGGACTACGTCGGCAAGAACCTGCCGACCGCCCGCAGCGAGCGGGTCAACGTGCATCTCGACGAGCTCGACGGCGAGGACTGCGTGACGATCTCGGCGGCCGACCTGGAAGGGGTTCGATGAAGCACCTGCTGAGCATCGAGGACCTCGACCGCGCCGCGATCGAGCGCATCTGCGACCGGGCGGCGTCCTTCGCGGAGGTCGCCGACCGCGAGATCAAGAAGGTCCCGGCGCTGCGCGGGCGCACGGTCCTGAACCTGTTCTACGAGGCGAGCACCCGGACGCGTTCGTCGTTCGAGCTGGCCGCCAAGCGGCTCAGCGCGGACGTGGTCAACTTCGCGGCGAGCGGCTCCTCGGTGGAGAAGGGCGAGTCGCTGAAGGACACGATCCTCACCCTCGGTGCGCACAAGCCCGACGCCATCGTCATCCGCACCCCCTGGGCCGGCGCCGCCGAGCTCGTCTCACGCTGGACGCCGGCGGCGATCATCAACGCCGGCGACGGCAAGCACGAACACCCCACGCAGGCGCTGCTCGACGTACACACGCTGCGCTCGCGGCTCGGCACGCTCGACGGGCTCGACATCTGGATCGTCGGCGACGTCCTGCACTCCCGCGTCGCCCGCTCGAACATCCTCGCCTTTCAGAAGATGGGCGCCGAGGTGACGGTCTGCGGGCCGCCGACGCTCGTCCCGCGCGGGATCGAGGAGCTCGGCTGCCGGGTCCGCTGGAACCTGGACGACCTCGTGCAGGCCGACGTGGTCTACGCCCTGCGGATGCAGCACGAGCGCACCGACCAGGCCTGGGTCCCGTCCCTGCGGGAGTACGCGAGCGTCTACCAGGTCAACGGCGCGCGCTTGCAGCCCCACCAGGTGCTCATGCACCCCGGGCCGGTCAACCGCGGCGTCGAGCTCTCCGGCGAGGTCGTCGACTCGCCGCAGGCGGTCATCACCGCGCAGGTCGAGGCGGGCGTCGTCGTCCGCATGGCCGTCCTCTACGAGGTCCTGGCCGGCAACCGGACGCCCGCGGCGCAGGCGGCGCAGGTGGCGGCATGAAGGCGGTGGAGCCGCTCGTGCGCGCCCCGGCGGCCGCCGTCGATCTCCTGGTCCGCGGCGCCTACGTGCTCGACCCGCGGGCGGGCATCGACGGCGTGCACGACGTCCTCGTGCGCGAGGGCGAGGTCGCGCAGCTCGGCGCGGCCGGGTCGCTGGAGCTGCCCGACGGTGCCGAGCTCGTCGACGGCGCCGGGCGCCACCTCTTCCCGGCCTGGGTCGACCCGCACGTGCACCTGCGCGTCCCGGGCCAGGAGCACAAGGAGGACCTCGACACCGGCACCCGGGCCGCGGCCGCGGGCGGGTACTGCGCGGTCGTCGCGATGCCGAACACCAGCCCGGTCGTCGACTCGGCCCCCGGCCTGCGCTCGCTGCGCGACGCCGCCGCGCGCGACGCGAAGGTCCCGGTGGGCTTCATGCCTGCGATCACGCGCGGCCTGGCCGGCCACGAGCTCACCGACATGGCCGAGCTGCGAGGCCTGGGAGCGCTCGGCTTCACCGACGACGGGCGCCCCGTGGTCTCCGCAGGGATGCTGCGCAAGGCCCTGCAGTACCAGCGCCTGTGCGGCGGCGTGATCGCGCTGCACGAGGAGGACCCGTCGCTGTCGGGCAACGGCGCGATGCACGAGGGCGCCGTCTCCGCGCTGCTGGGCGTCACCGGCATCCCCTCGGTGTCGGAGAGCACGATGGTCGGCCGCGACTGCGCGCTCGCGGGCTACGAGGACGCCCGCATCCACCTCCAGCACCTCTCCTGCGAGGAGTCCGTGGCGGCCGTCGCCGCCGCGAAGGCGCGCGGGGTGCGCGTGAGCTGCGAGGCCAGCCCGCACCACCTGCTGCTCACCGACGAGGCCGTGCGGACGCTCGACACGCGCATGAAGATGAACCCGCCGCTACGCGCGGAGGCCGACCGTCTGGCGCTGCTCGCGGGGCTGCGCGACGGGACGATCGACTGCATCGCCACCGACCACGCGCCGCACGCCCGCGACGAGAAGGAGGTCCCGTTCGAGCAGGCACCGATGGGCACGACCGGGCTCGAGACCGCGTTCTCGGCGCTCTACACCGACCTCGTGCTCCCGGGCGTGCTCCCGCTCGCGCTCGTGGTGGAGAAGCTCACGGGCGGTGGCGGCCTGCTCGGGCTGCCGGTGCCGGGCATCACCGTAGGGGCGCCGGCCAACCTCGTGCTGGTCGATCTCGAGGCGTCATGGGAGGTGGGCGCGGAGGGCTACGTCTCGCGCTCGGCGAACTGCTGCTTCGACGGCCGCGCGCTCCGGGGCAGGGTGCTGCTCACCGTGGCCGCCGGCGCGGTCGCCCACCGCGAGCGGTCGTTCGCGCTGGTCCCGGCGGAGGAGTCGCCATGAGCGAGGCCTGCAGTTCCCCCCATCCCGGCGATCGGAGCGACACATGACCACATCGGGGGCCTACGTGCTGCTCGAGGACGGCCGGCGCTTCGACGGCGACGCCTGCGGCGCGACGCGCGACGGCGACCACGAAGCGTTCGCTGTCGGCGAGGTCGTGTTCACGACGGGCATGTCGGGTTACCAGGAGTCGGTCACCGACCCCTCGTTCGCCGGTCAGCTCATCACCTTCACCTACCCGCACATCGGCAACTACGGCGTCAGCGAGCGCGCGATGGAGTCCGAGCGGGTCTGGGCGCGCGGGGCGATCATGCGTGCGGCGGTCAACCGCGAGGACGCCCCGGACGCCGAGCGGGGCTGGCTCGACTGGCTCGAAGACTGCGGGGTTCCGGCGATCACCGGGGTCGACACCCGCGCGCTCGTGAGGCACATCCGCAGCGCCGGGGCGATGAAGGGCGGGATCTTCCCGGCCTCGATGCACGACGCACAGGCGCGCGAGCATCTCGACGCGGAGCCGAGCATGGTCGGCCGCGACCTGGCGCGAGAGGTCACGCCGGCCGCAGCCACCACCGTGGGGTGGGGCGGCGACGTGCGCATCCACGCGATCGACACCGGCATCAAAGCGTCGATCGTCCGCCACCTCGTCAGCCGCGGCGCCGAGGTGACCCTGCACCCGTGCACGGTCTCGGCCGAGGAGCTCCTGGCCACCGACGCCCACGGCTTCTTCTTGGCCAACGGGCCAGGGGATCCCGCGGCGCTCGGCCATGTCGTCGAGACCACGCGGGCGCTCGTCGGCCGCCGGCCCGTCTGGGGCATCTGCCTCGGCCACCAGCTCCTGTGCCGCGCCGTGGGCCTGGAGACGTACAAGCTGCCCTTCGGCCATCACGGCGGCAATCACCCCGTCAAGGACCTCACCACGCAGAAGATCGAGATCACCTCGCAGAACCACGGCTTCGCGGTCCGCGCCCCCGACGGGACGGGCACCATCGCCGCCGACGAGCCCGTCCGCTGGCAGACGGACTTCGGCGAGGCGAGCCTCTCGCACATCAACCTCTACGACCGCACGGTCGAGGGGCTCCAGCTCCTCGACGTGCCGGGCGGGACGGTCCAGTACCACCCGGAGGCGGGGCCCGGCCCGCACGACTCGCTCTACCTCTTCGACCGCTTCCTCGAGCAGGTCCGGAGCGCTTCCTGATGCCCCGTCGCGACGACCTCAAGCGCATCCTCATCCTCGGCTCGGGCCCGATCGTGATCGGGCAGGCGGCCGAGTTCGACTACTCCGGGACCCAGGCCTGCAAGGTCCTGCGCGAAGAGGGCTACGAGGTCGTGCTGGTCAACTCGAACCCGGCGACGATCATGACCGACCCGGAGTGGGCCGACGCGACCTACGTCGAGCCGCTGCTCCCGGCCGACGTGGCGCGCATCATCGAGAAGGAGCGGCCCGATGCGCTGCTGCCGACGCTCGGCGGCCAGACCGCGCTGAACCTCGCCAAGGCGCTGGCGGAGGACGGCACGCTCGAGCGCTTCGACGTCGAGCTCATCGGCGCGAACTACGACGCGATCAACACCGCCGAGGACCGCGACCTGTTCCGGATCGCGATGGAGCGCGCGGGGCTGAAGATGCCCGAGTCGGCCATCGCGACCACGCTCGAGGAGGCACTCGGCTTCGCCGACCAGATCGGCCTCCCCGCCATCGTGCGGCCCGCGTTCACCCTCGGTGGGCGCGGCGGCGGCATCGCCTACGACGCCGAGCAGTTCCGCACGCTCGTCTCGCGCGGGCTGGCGGCCTCGCCGATCACGCAGATCCTCATCGACAAGTCCGTCATCGGGTGGGGCGAGTTCGAGCTCGAGGTCATGCGCGACCGCAACGACAACGTCGTGGTCGTCTGCTCGATCGAGAACCTCGACCCGATGGGCGTCCACACGGGCGACTCGGTGACGGTCGCCCCGCAGCAGACGCTGACCGACGACCTCTACCAGCAGCTCCGCGACCAGGCGATCGCGGTCATCCGCGCGGTCGGGGTGGAGACCGGCGGCTCGAACGTGCAGTTCGCGGTCAACCCGGCGACGGAGGAGATCCTCGTCATCGAGATGAACCCCCGGGTGTCGCGCTCGAGCGCGCTGGCCTCGAAGGCGACGGGGTTCCCGATCGCGAAGATCGCCGCCCGGCTGGCGGTGGGCTACGCCCTCGAGGAGATCACGAACGACATCACGCAGGTGACCCCCGCGTCGTTCGAGCCGGCGATCGACTACGTGGTCGTGAAGTGGCCGCGCTTCGCCTTCGAGAAGTTCTCGGGCGCCGACGAGGAGCTCTCCACGCACATGAAGAGCGTGGGGGAGGCGATGGCCTTCGGACGCACGTTCGGCCAGGCGTTCGCGAAGGCCATGCGCTCGCGCGAGCTCGACGTCTCGCCCTGGGTCGTCCACATGGAGCGCGAGGACGTGCTGCGCGAGCTGCGGCGCCCGCGGGCGGATCGCTGGGACGTGATCCTCCAGGGGTTCCGGGTCGGTGTCACCCGCGACGAGATCCAGGCGCTGACGCACGTCGACCCCTGGTTCCTCCACGAGCTCGAGGCGCTCGCGGCCGACCCGCAGGCGCCGTTTACGGGCGTGCGCTCCTACAAGTCGGTCGACACCTGCGCGGCGGAGTTCCCCGCCTCGACGCCGTACTTCTACTCGGCTTGGGAGCGCACCGAGGACCACGAGGTCGAGCGGGGCACGAACGCCTCGGTGGTCATCCTGGGCGCGGGCCCGAACCGCATCGGCCAGGGCATCGAGTTCGACTACTGCTGCGTGCACGCGGCGATGACCGTGCGCGAGTCCGGCCGCGACGCGGTGATGGTCAACTGCAACCCCGAGACGGTCTCGACGGACTACGACACGTCCGACCGCCTCTACTTCGAGCCGCTGACGCTCGAGGACGTGCTGGCGGTCGTCGAGCTCGAGCAGCCCGAGGGCGTCGTGGTGCAGTTCGGCGGCCAGACGCCCCTGAAGCTCGCCGCCGGCCTGCAGGAGGCGGGCGTCACGCTGCTCGGCACGAGCGTCGACGCGATCGACCTGGCCGAGGACCGTGGGCGCTTCGGGGCGCTGCTGGCCGAGCTCGGCCTCCAGGCGCCGCCCTACGCGACCGGGCACACCGTCGCCGAGGCGCTGGCCGCGGGCGACCGGGTCGGCTTCCCGCTCCTCGTGCGCCCGAGCTACGTGCTCGGCGGCAGGGCGATGGAGATCGTCTACTCCGCCGACGGCTTGAGCGACTACCTCGAGCGCCACGCACCGCCGGGTGGCGAGGCGCGCGGCGAGATCTTCCTCGACCGCTTCCTGGAGAACGCGATCGAGGTCGACGTCGACGCGCTCTGCGACGGCGAGGACGTCTGGATCGGCGGCATCATGCAGCACGTCGAGGAGGCCGGGATCCATTCGGGCGACTCCGCGTGCGTCCTGCCGCCACACTCGCTCGGCCGCGCGGCCGTCGACGAGATCCGCGAGGCCACGCGCCAGCTCGCGCTCGGGATCGGCGTCGTCGGGCTCATGAACGTCCAGTTCGCGGTCCACGGCGGCTCGCTCTACGTGATCGAGGCGAACCCGCGCGCGTCGCGCACGGTGCCGTTCGTCTCCAAGGCCGTCGGGGTCCCGCTGGCCAAGATGGCCTGCCGCATCATGCTCGGCGAGAAGATCAACGAGCTCGGGCTCCCCGACGACCCGATGGCGGTCGGCCACGTCTCGGTGAAGGAGGCGGTGCTGCCGTTCGACCGCTTCGAGGGGTCCGACGCGCTGCTCGGCCCGGAGATGCGCTCGACGGGCGAGGTCATGGGCGTCGCGCGGACCTTCCCGGCGGCGTTCGCGAAGGCCCAGGCCGCGGCGGGCTCCCCGTTGCCGTCGGAGGGCACGGCGTTCATCACCGTCACCGACTCCGACAAGCCCGCCGCCGGCGCGGTCGCGCTGGCCCTGCACGAGCTCGGCTTCGCGATCGTCGCCACGCGCGGGACCCGCGAGGCGATCGAGCGGATGGGCGTGCCCTGCGCCGAGCTCAAGCGCATCGGCGAGGGGTCGCCGAACGTCGTCGACGGCATCGAGTCCGGCGAGATCAGCCTCGTGGTCAACACGCCGACGGGCTCGGGGCCACGGACGGACGGCTGGGAGATCCGCCGGGCTGCCGTCGCCCGGGGCATCCCGTGCCTCACGACGATCTCCGCGGGCCTCGCCGCCGCCCGCGCGATCGGCTCGGTGCGCCACGGCGAGACGGAGGAGCCGCTGTCGCTGCAGGAGCTCCACCGCGGCGCCGGGGTCGCGTGAGCGCGAGCGAGGTGGCCCGCGGGGAGGACGGCCGCGTGCTCGCGCCGTTCGGGCGACGACGCGCACTCGTGGTCTCGACGCGGGCCGTCGGCGCGTACGTCCTGCTCGAGCTCTCGGACCGCGACGGCCCGCAGGCGGACCCGGGCCAGTTCCACATGCTCTCGACCGTCCGTGGCTGGGGGGCGGGGGAGGACGAGCGCCCGTTCCTGCCGCGCGCGCTCTCCGCGATGGGCTCCTCCGGTGGGCACCTCTGGTTCATGCTCGAGGACGTCGGCCCGGGCACCCACCGCCTGACGACGCTCAAGAAGGGCGACGCGCTCTGGCTCACGGGTCCGTTCGGCAACGGCTTCCCCCGCGCGGGGACGTCGAACGCCGGGGGGCGGCGGGTGATCCTGGTCGCGGGGGGGATCGGGCTGCCGCCGATCATGGCCCTGTCGCGGCGACTGGCCGAGGAGGGCGGCGAGCCGCCCGCGATGCTGCTCGGCTTCCGCGACAAGGCGCATGCGCTCGTCGCCGCCTCGTTCACCCAGGCACAGCTCGCGACCGACGACGGCTCGCTCGGCCACCACGGCTACGTGACCGAGCTCCTGGCCGCCGAGCTCGAGGGCGACCCGCACGCGCTCGTGGCCGCCTGCGGCCCGGGCTCGATGCTCGAGGCGGTGCGCCGGCTCGTCGTGGCCCGCGGGGTGCCGGCGCAGCTCGCGCTGGAGAGCGGCATGGCCTGCGGCTACGGCGCGTGCTTCGGGTGCGTGGTCCCGCTCGCCGCCGGCGGCTACGCCCGGGTCTGCGTCGACGGCCCGGTGCTCGACGCGGCCGCGCTGGCCGCGGTGCCGGCGGAGTAGCCCGTGGTGCGCTTCTGCGGCATCGAGCTCGCCCACCCGGTCATCAACGGGTCGGGGACCTTCGACGCCATCGCCGCCCAGCGGGCGTTCGGCCCGGCGCTGCTCGAGGCCTTCCCGTTCAGCATGTACGTGTCCAAGACGATCACGCTGCGCCCGCGCGACGGCAACCCGCCGCCCCGCCTGTGGGAGAGCGCGGCGGGCATGGTCAACTCGATCGGCCTGCCGAACAAGGGGGTCGCGGCCTACCTCGCGGAGGACCTCCCGCGCTACGCCGCGCTCCCCGTCCCGCTCGTCACGAACGTCATGGGCGCCACGGGTGAGGAGCTTGCGGAGGTGACGGCTGCCGTCGGCGACCGGCCGGAGATCGCCGCCGTCGAGCTGAACGTCTCGTGCCCCAACGTCGCGACCGGGCTCGACATCGGGGCGGTCCCGGCGGAGCTCGAGGCCGTCGTCGCCCGCGTGCGCCGGGAGACGGCGAAGCCCCTCGTGGTCAAGCTCACGCCGAACACCGCCGACGTCGTGCGCTGTGCCCAGGCCGCCGAGGCCGGCGGCGCCGACGCCGTGTCGCTGGTGAACACGCTCAAGGCCGCCCCGCTGCACCCCGACGGGACGGGCCGTCGCTGGCTCGGGGGTGGTGCGGGCGGGCTCTCCGGGCCGGCGCTGCGCGTCGTGGCGCTGGGACAGGTCGCCGCCGTCGCCGAGCGCGTCGCGATCCCGGTCGTGGGCATGGGCGGTGTGCAGTCGGGGCGGCACGCGGCGGAGTTGCTGTCCGCCGGCGCGGTGCTCGTGGCCGTCGGCACCGAGAGCTTCCGCGACCCGAGGGCGGGCGCGCGTGTCGCGACCGAGCTCAGCGCTCTTCTCCCTGCAAATGACGCACATAGGGTGGATCAGCCTCGACGGGTGTGAACCTCGGGTCGAGGTTGAGGTGAATTCGCCCAGGTGGCCCACATCGGCCAGGTGCGAGATGTAGAGTGCGTCGCCGATGCCGCCGGTGACTATTCCCAACGCAAAGCCCACGTCCGCACCTGAGCGCTCGCTCAATCAGCGCATGGATGCGCTGCAGCGGGCGAACGAGATCCGCACCCGGCGTGCGCAGCTCAAGCGGGACCTCAAAGCGGGCCGCGCGTCGATCCACTCGCTGCTCCTGGACCCGCCGGC
Organism: Solirubrobacterales bacterium; assembly: GCA_038207985.1. Classification (GTDB taxonomy): domain Bacteria; phylum Actinomycetota; class Thermoleophilia; order Solirubrobacterales; family Solirubrobacteraceae; genus Paraconexibacter. The sequence continues at coordinate 11,101 of JBBQZE010000017.1, read as the reverse complement.
GTGGGTCGAGACGGCGAAGGTGTTCGACATGCTCCTGGCGGTGCCGAAGTACGGCCGCGTGAAGGCGAACAAGATCCTCACCACCTGCCGCATCTCGCCGAGCAAGACCATCGGCGGCCTCTCGCAGCGCCAGCGCGACGAGCTCATCGTCACCCTGCGCCGGTAGCGACCGGCGCCGCCGGTAGCCTCGCGCCGGCCGTGGCGCGCGTGTTCGTGATCACCGGCCCCTCGGGGGTCGGCAAGGGGACGCTGATCAAGCTCCTGCTGCAGCGCGTGCCGGCGCTCGAGCTGTCCGTCTCGGCCACGACACGCGCCGCCCGCCCGGGGGAGGACGACGGCGTCCACTACCACTTCCTCTCCGAGCCGGAGTTCGAGCGGCGGGTGGCCGCGGGCGACTTCGTCGAGCACGCGGGCTACTCCGGCCGCCGCTACGGCACGCTGCGCGACGAGCTCCAGCGGCGCACGGCGGCGGGCCATCCCGTCGTGCTGGAGATCGAGCTGCAGGGCGCCCGCCAGGTGCGCTCGGTCATGCCGGAGGCGGTGCAGATCTTCATCGCGCCGCCGTCGCCCGAATCACTGCGCACGCGCCTGGTCGGGCGCGGCACCGACGCGCCGGAGCAGATCGAGGAGCGCCTCGCCGTGGCCGAGGCCGAGCTGGCCGCCGCCGGGGAGTTCGCCCACCGCATCGTCAACGACGACCTCGACCGGGCGATCGACGAGCTGGAGGCGTGCGTACGGGCTACACTCGCCGGGTGATCTCACCCCGCATCGACACCCTGCTCGAGAACGTCGACTCGAACTACGCCTCCGTGCTCGTGGCCGCCAAGCGCGCCCGGCAGATCAACTCGTACTACCACAACCTCGGGGAGGGGACGTTCGACGAGTTCCCGCCGCCGATGATCGACACCGGCTCGAAGAACTACCTCACCATCGCCCTCGAGGAAGTCGCCGCGGGCAAGATCAAGTACCACTACCGCTAGGACGCGTCGCACCGGGCGCGAGGCACCCGGATGCGCATCCTCCTCGGGGTCTCCGGCGGCATCGCCGCCTACAAGGCGCTCGAGCTCGTTCGGCTGGCCACCGCCGCCGGCCACGTCCTGCGGGTCGTCCAGACCCCGACGTCGGAGCGCTTCGTCGGCGCCGCCTCCTTCGCCGGGCTCACGGGCGCGCCGGTGCTCACCAGCGAGTGGGAGCGCGACCCCGCCCGCGGGGCCTTCCCCGACCAGGCGCCGCCGGACCACGAGCCGCTGTCGCACCTCGCGCTCGTGGCCAACGCCGACGTCTTCGTCGTCGCACCCGCGAGCGCGAACACCCTCGCCAAGCTCGCCCACGGCCTGGCCGACAACCTCCTGACCTCCGCCGCGCTCGCCGCCACCTGCCCGGTGCTGGTCGCGCCCGCCATGAACAACGTGATGTGGGCCCACCCGGCGACGGCCGCGAACGTCGCAACCCTGGCCGGGCGCGGCGTCGTGATCATCCCCCCGACGGAGGGTCGGCTCGGCTCCCCCGGGGAGCACGGACTGGGGCGCCTGGCCGAGCCCGCCGAGATCCTTCGCGTGCTCGAGGCGCAGGCTCGGGCGCCGGGGTCTGGCTCGCCGTGGGCGGGGGTGCGCGTGCTGGTCACGGCGGGCGGGACCCGCGAGCCCATCGACGCCGTGCGCTTCGTCGGCAACCGCTCGAGCGGGCGCATGGGCGTCGCGCTGGCCGCGGCCGCGCACGACCTCGGCGCCGAGGTCACGCTCGTCGCCGCCAACGTCGCGCTGCCCCGCGCCGAGGGCGTCCGCTACGTCGAGGTCGAGACCGCCGCCGAGCTGCAGCAGGCGTGCCAGGCGGCGTTCCCCGCCTGCGACGTCCTGCTCATGGCCGCAGCGGTCGCGGACTTCCGCCCCGCCGCGCCCGTCGGGGAGAAGCTGAAGAAGGCCGGACGCTCCGAGCTCGTCGTGACGATGGAGCCGACCGACGACGTGCTCGCCTCCCTCGCGGCCGCGCGGCGCGCCGGGCAGGTCCTCGTCGGCTTCGCGGCCGAGACGGGGGACGGCGCGATCGCGCACGGGCGCGGCAAGCTCGACCGCAAGGGCCTCGATCTCGTGGTCGTCAACGACGTCGCACGCGCGGGGATCGGGTTCGACACGCCGGAGAACGAGGTCACGCTCGTCAGCGCGGGAGGGGAGGAGCACGTGCCACGATCGGCGAAGGCGGACGTCGCGGGTGCCATCCTCTCCGCAGTGGAGCGCTTGCGCAGCAGCACCAGCGCCGCCGGAGCGCGGCCGTGACGTCGCTGGACCACGGCGGCCCGCGCGTCGAGGCCGACGAGGTCGCCGCCGCCGTCCGCCTGGCCGCCGGCCTGAAGGCCGCCGTCGGCGGGGCCGTGGAGGTGCGTCCGGGGCTGCTCGACGAGCTCCTGGTGTGCATCGTCGCCGAGGGCCACATCCTGATCGAGGACCTGCCGGGCGTCGGCAAGACGACCCTGGCGCGCGCGCTGGCCCGCGCGGTCGGCCTGCAGTTCGCGCGCATCCAGTGCACCGCCGACCTCCTGCCCGCCGACGTGGTGGGCACGAACGTCTACAACCGCCGCGAGGAGCGCTTCGAGTTCCGTCCCGGCCCGATCTTCGCGAACGTCGCCCTCGTCGACGAGATCAACCGCGCATCGCCGAAGACGCAGTCGGGCCTGCTGGAGTGCATGCAGGAGCGCCGGGTCACCGTCGACGTGCACACGCACGAGCTAGCGCGCCCCTTCATCGTCCTGGCCACGCAGAACCCCGTCGAGTTCGAGGGGACCTACCCGCTCCCCGAGGCCCAGGTCGACCGGTTCATGGCGCGCGTGTCTATGGGCTACCCGTCGCGACAGGCCGAGGTCGACATGCTCGCGACCCACGAGTCCGGCGACCGCACCGACGACGTGTCGCCCGTCGGGGGCCCGGCCGAGCTGCTGTCCGCGCAGGACGCCGCCCGCCGCGTCCATACCTCCGACGCGCTGCGCGCCTACGTCGTCGCACTGCTGCGCGCCACGCGTGAGGACCCGCGCACCGAGCTCGGCGCGAGCCCGCGCGCGGGCCTGATGCTCCTGCGGGCGGCCAAGGCGCGCGCGCTGCTGCGGGGCCGCGACCACGCGCTGCCGGACGACGTGCAGGCGCTCGCCGAGCTCGTCCTCAGCCACCGCCTCGTCCTCGCCCCGGAGGCGCTCGACGCGACCGTCGAGCGCGTCGTGGCCGACGCGCTGGCCGCGACGCCGGCGTTCTGACGGAGCCGCGTGCGCCCCGCGGCGGTCACGGCAGGCATCGGGACGGTGCTGCTGGTGGCGGCGGCGCTCTTCGACGCGGAGTCGCTCTACGTGCCCGGGACCGCGTTCGTCCTCCTCGGGGCCGCCGCGGCGGCCTGGGTGCACGCCGGCACCGCGGGCCTGCGCGTCGAGCGCGCGCTCACCGCGCTGACGGTCATGGAGGACCAGCCCGTCGATGTCCGGCTCGTCGTCCGCGCGGGCCTCACGCCGCTGCCGACGGGCGTGCTCGAGGACGACCTGCTGCCCGCCCCTGTCCCTCTCGCGCTCGGGGAGCGCACGATGGCGCTGCGCATCCACGCGAGCTTCGCGCGCCGCGGCCCCCGGACGCTCGCGCCGCCGCGCGTCGTCGTCCGCGACCCGTTCTCCTTGGCGTCGCGCTCGGTGACCGCGGGCCCGCCTGTGGAGCTCCTCGTGCTCCCGCGCATTCACCCGGTGACCGCGCCCCCCGGCGCCGCGGACGGGAGCATCCTCAGCCCGCGCGCCGGGCGACCGCGCATGGCGGCGGAGTTCGAGCTCGACGGGCTGCGTCCGCACCGCCCGGGCTCCCCGGCCTCGCGCATCCACTGGTCGGTGTTCGCCCGCACCGACGAGCTCTGGGAGCGCAAGCTGCTGGCCGACGCCGACTCCCGGCCGCTCGTCGTCCTCGACCCCCGCTGCGCCGAGGGCGACGCGGGCCAGGACGGCCTCGACGCCGCGGTCCGCGCCGTCGCCTCGCTCGCGGTGGCGCTGGCGGGGCAGGGCGGCTGCGGGCTGCTGCTGCCGGGCGACCGGCGCCCGTTCGCCCTGGAGGCCGGGCTGACCGGATGGCCGCGGGCCCACGTCCGGCTGGCGCACGTGCGCGACCAGGGCCCGCCGTCCTCCTCCGGGCTCGCGGGCCGCGCCGGGCCCGTCGTCTACGTGAGCGCCCGGCCCGTCACCCGCACGCCGCGCGCGCTCCAAGGCGGCTCCGGTGGCCTGCGCATCCTCGTCGTCCCCGGCCCGCAACCCGCCGGGCGCCGGGCGCTCTTCGCCGTCGCCGGGTGCACGGGCTACGCGCTGCGCGAGAGCCGGCAGGAGGCGGCGTGACGCCCGCCACGGCCGTCCGCCCCGTCGCGCCCCGTGCCCGCCCGCCCGTGGCCGACCGCGGGCCCGCCGCTCCGGCCACGGCCCCGGCCCGCTGGCCGGGCGCCCTGCGCGCGCTCGCCTTCGCCGCCCTTGTCGTGCAGGGCGCGCTGGCCTGGAGCCGCCAGCTCGCGCCGGAGGGGCACCGGGTGGCACTGCAGGGCGCCGCCCTCGCTTTCGCCGTGGGGGCTGTCGCGGCCGCCGCCGGGCGCCTGCGCCACACGGGGTTGCGTCGCACCGCCGTCGGGGTCGCCTGCCTCGCCGGCGTGTGCGCCGCCCTGCCGGCCGCCGGCATGCCGGTCCAGCTGCTCGGGTGGCGGAACTGGGGCGTCCTCGCCGACGGCGTGGGGGAGGGGATCGGCGCGCTGCCGGACCTCAACATCCCCTACCGCGGGCTTGACGATTGGGTCCGCTGGATCGTGATGACCGGCGCCGGCCTGCTCGGCGTCGTCGCCGCCGTGCTCGCCTTCGCGCCCGGGGCGCCATGCGGCCGTGCGCGACGATCCCTCGGCGCGGCGGTCGCTCTCGGCCTGCTCTACGGCGTGGCGATCGTCGAGCGCGACCCGACGTCCCCGTTCGCCTCCGGGCTCGAGTGGGCGCTCCTGCTCGCGGTGTTCCTGGGCGCCGACCGCCTCGCGGCGATCCGCGGCGCCCGGCCCCGGGTCGCCGCCGCCGCGGTCGCCGCCGTCACCATGGCGCTCGCCGCGATCATCGCCCCGCAGCTCGACGGCGCGCGCCCGATAGTCGACTACCGCTCCTTCGGCCAGGACATCGCCCGGGGCAAGCAGGACGTCTTCGACTGGAACCACAGCTACTCGCCGCTCAGGTGGCCGCGGGACGGCCGCGAGCTGCTCCGGGTCAAGGCGAAGACCGCGGCCTACTGGAAGACGGTCAGCCTCCCGCGCTTCGACGGCGAGCGCTGGCTCCAGGCGGACTCGGCGACCCCGACGCTCGTGGACACCCCGCTGCCCCGCGACCGCCCCGACTGGTACGAGGACATCGCAGTGACGGTGCGGGCGCTGCGCTCGTCGCAATACGCCACGGCCGGGTGGACCAGCCGCATCTTCGACCAGTCCCGTCGCGCGCAGCCCGCCGGCTCGGGCAGCTTCCGCACCGTCGGACGCCCGCTGAAGACCGCTGACACCTACTCCGCGTCCGTCTACGTCCCGAAGCCCACGAGCCAGGAGCTCCGCGACGCCGGGACGGTCTACCCGGACTACGTGCGGTCGGCGCTGACGATGGAGCTGCCGCAGCGGGTGGGGGGCCCGGGCGTGGGCGCGGGCAACACCACCGTGGTCGAGTTCGCGCCCTTCGGCTCCACGGACCCGCGGCCGATCACCTACCTGCCGCGCCGCGCGGGGGTCGTCGGGGGCACCGACATCCTGGCCGCGTCGGGGTACCGGCGGACGTGGGCGCTGGCCCAGGAGCTGCGCGCCCGGGCGACCTCGCCGTTCGCCCTGCTGCGCAGCATCCGGCGCCGGGTCCAGAGCGGGGCTTCCTACACCGAGACCCCGCGGCAGGGCCGCGTCCCCCTCGACGCGTTCCTGTGGGACACGAAGGAGGGGTACTGCCAGCAGTTCTCGGGGGCGATGGCCCTGCTGCTGCGGATGGCCGGCGTCCCCGCCCGCGTCGCCTCGGGCTTCGCGCCCGGGCAGTTCGACGCCTCCCGCGGCACCTACGTCGTGCGCGACCTCGACGCGCACTCCTGGGTCGAGGCGTTCTTCCCCGGCATCGGCTGGGTCACCTTCGACCCGACGCCCACGGTCGCGCCGCCGAACTCCCAGAGCTCGGGCGACGGCGGCGACACCGTGGGCGACGGTGGCTCGGACGCGTCGGCGCGGGCGGACGTCACGCGGGCCGCGGGGTCCTCGGGAAGCAGCGGCGCGGGCACCTCGGCGTCCTCCGGCGGGGGCTCCGTGCTCCCGTGGGCCGGCCTCGCCTGCCTCGTGGCCGCCGCGCTCGCGGGCGGCGCCTGGTGGTGGCGGCGCCCGCACGAGCCGCTCGCGCCGGTCGACGAGCTGCGCCGCGCGCTCCGGCGCAGCGGCCGTCCGGCCGCGCCCGGGCTCACGCTGCGAGCGCTCGAGCGCACCCTCGTCGGCGCACCCACGGCGCAGGGCTACGTGCGCGAGCTCTCCCGCGCCCGCTACGCCGGCGGTGGCGACGGGCCGTCCCACCAGGAGCGCGCCGCGCTCCGGCGGGAGCTCGGGACCGGCCTCGGGCCGGCCGGCCGGGCGCGCGCGTGGTGGGCGCTGCCACCCCGGCTGCGGCGCCGGCGCTGACGCCGGACCGCCCCTGCGCGTCCTACAATCCGGGCCCGTCATGCCCGACGCGTACGACCTCTTCACGAGCGGGACCCGGCTGCTCGAGGCGGGTGACTTCCACGCCGCGACCGTGCCGTTGGAGCGCGCGCGGGCACTCGAGCCGGACAAGTCCTCCGTGCGCGAGGCGCTCGGCCGCTCCTACTTCGGCGCCCAGCGCTACGCCGAGGCGGTGCACGAGTTCGAAGCCGTCATCCAGCGCGCGCCCACCGACGACTACGCGCTCTTCTGCCTCGGCCGCTGCCTGCAGCAGCTCGGGCGGCACGCCGAGGCGCGCGCGCCGTTGACCCTCGCCGCAACGCTGCGGCCGGAGCGCGCGGACTACCGGCTGTACCGCGAGCGCGCCCGCCGCAAGGCCGAGGCCGCCTGAGCCGGAAGGCCCCCTGAGGGGGCCGTGGTTGGTATCGTCGGCCGACAGCTTTCGTTGCGGGCAGGTGGGAGGTCCCACCGGCGCGCGAGCAGGACGAGAAGGCGGGCGGAGGCCCGCCTTCGCGCATTTCTGGAGAGGGGAGAGACGCAGTGAGCACGAGCATCCAAGCCGAAGTCGAAGCAACGCTGGCGTCCGCCGCACCGGATGTCGAGGTCCTGCTCGCGGAGGTCGTCGGGGGCGGCACCCTGCGTCTGTTCGTCGACCACCCGGACGGCGTCACCCTCGAAGTCTGCGAGCAGGTCACGCGCGCCCTGGAGTCCATCCGTGAGCGCTTCGCGCTCGAGGTGAGCTCCCCCGGCAGCCGGCGGCCGCTCACCAAACCGACCCACTTCCGGCGGTTCCTGGGTCGGCGCGCGAAGGTCCGCACGCGCGACGCCGTCGCGGGTCACAAGTCCTTCACCGGCGAGCTGGTCGGCGCCACGGACACGGACATCACGATCGCCGCCGAGACCGGCGTCATCGCGATCCCCTACGCCGACATCCACCGTTCCAACCTGATCGAGGAGTAGCCGGAATGTCACGCGAGATCCTTGAAGCCATGAGTGCCCTGGGGCGCGAGAAGGGCATCGCCCCGGAGAAGCTCCAGGCGGCCCTCGAGGACGCCCTGCTGTCCGCCTACAAGAAGCAGCCCGACTCCGCGAAGTACGCGCGGGTCCAGCTCGACCCCGAGACGGGCGACTACCGCGTCATCGAGCTGCTGGTCCCGGACCGCCTCGAGGCGCACCTGATCGTCGAGACGATCGACGAGAACACCTACCTCGACGAGGAGACAGGCGAGTTCGTCGAGCCCGAGAACGTCGAGGTGGACGCGGAGAAGCTCGCGGAGTACGCCGAGCAGATCCCCGAGCAGGACGTCACCCCCGACGACTTCGGCCGCATCGCCGCGCAGACCGCCAAGCAGGTCATCCTGCAGCGCATCCGCGAGGCGGAGCGCGACATGATGTTCGAGGAGTACCGCGACCGCGTCGGGGAGCTCGTCACGGGCATCGTCCAGCAGAAGGACGCCCGCTACACGCTGATCCAGCTGCGCGAGCGCGTCGAGGCGCTGCTGCCCAAGAGCGAGCAGGTCGACGGCGAGCGCTACGAGCACAACCAGCGCGTCAAGGCGGTCATCAAGGAGGTCTCGGCCTCCACCAAGGGCCCCTCGATCATCGTGTCGCGGCGCGACCCGGACCTCATCAAGGCGCTCTTCGAGCTCGAGGTCCCCGAGATCGCCGACGGCCTGGTCGAGATCCAGAACGTCGCGCGTGAGCCGGGCTACCGCTCGAAGATCGCGGTCGTCTCGCACGCTGACGGCGTCGACCCCGTCGGCGCCTGCGTCGGCCCGCGCGGCTCCCGCGTGCGGATGGTCGTCTCCGAGCTGCGCGGGGAGAAGATCGACATCATCCCCTACAACGACGAGCCCGCCCGCTTCGTCGCCAAGGCGCTCTCGCCGGCCAGCGTACGCGAGGTGCTCGTCGACGACGACGCCCGCCAGGCCACGGTCATCGTGCCGGACGACCAGCTCTCGCTGGCCATCGGCCGTGAGGGACAGAACGCCCGACTGGCCGCGCGCCTGACGGGGTGGCGCATCGACATCAAGTCCGAGACGGACTTCGCCCAGGACACCAGCGGCGACACGGGCGGCGAGGACGGGGAGCAGCGCGCGCAGGACGACGGCCGCTGCCACGCGATCCTCGGCACGGGACGGCGCTGCCCGAACGCGTCGCTGCCCCAGACGTACTTCTGCGGGCTCGACGCCCACCAGGCCCTCGCGCGCTTCGACACGACAGACGCCACCGTCATCGCCGACCTCACCGGGCCGGAGCTCGCGGAGCTCGCCGACGGCGCGACCGAGCACGAACGCGTGCACGAGCTCGTCACCAAGGCCATCGCCTCGCTGGCGGCCATCAGGGCGGCCGAGGCGGCGGCGGCCCCCGCCGACGACCCCGACCTGGAGCCCGCGCCCGAGGCCCGCGAGCCCGACGCGCTGGCCGCCGACGTCGCGGAGCCGGCCGAGGCCGGCCTCGCCGAGGACCCGGCGGCGGGGCAGCCGTCGTAGGGCGCGGGCACGTTCCCACCCGCCGCTGCGTAGGGTGCGGAGCGCTCCGGCCACAGCCGGAGCTGCAGCGCTTCGTACTGGTCGGCGGCAGCGGCTCGCAAGGCGCGCCGAGCGTCGTCCGCGGTCCCGCGGCAGGGCGGCCGGGGCGCGGCGCCTACACCTGCAACGCGGCCTGCACGGCCGTCGCCGTGCGCCGCCGGGCCTTTCACCGCGCATTCAAGCGCACCGTCCAGATCTCCCCCAACCTTCTAGAATCGACGAACAGTGGCTGAGAAGAAGGCAAGTCAGATCGCGAAGGAGCACGGGATGTCCGCCATGGACCTCCTCGTGCAGCTTCGCGACGCCGGGATCAAGCTCACGGCGGCGTCCGCGCTCGTGGACGAGGACCAGGTCGTGCAGGCGCTCGGGCTCGGCCCGGCGGCGTCGGCCCCTGCCGGCTTCGACTTCGGTGGCGGTCCGAAGGCGGCCGCGGCCGTCGTCGAGGCCCCCGCGCCCGCCAACGGCGACGTCGCGGCGCCCACGAACGGCGGCGGCGTGACCGTCGCCGAGCCGCCCCCCGCGGCCACGCCCGCGCCGGCCGACACGTCCGTCGGCCCGAAGGTCATCGGCGGCCCGGAGTTCACCCCACGGCCCGCCGCCCCGATCCCGCTGACGCCCCTGCGGCCCGCCCCCGCAGCGTCCGTCGCCGCACCGCCAGCCGCCCCCGCGCCGCCCGTCGTCGCCGCCGCACCCGCGGCCACCGCGGTCGAGCAGCCCGCGGCGCCCGCCGCCGAGGTCGCCGCCCCGGCGCCCGCCGCCGAGGCCCCCGCCGCCGAGTCCCCCGCCACCGACGCCGCGCCGGCCGCCCCCGAGGCCGCCGTGGAGGCACCCGCGAAGGGCAAGAAGGGCAAGGCCACGCCCGCCGCCGCGGACAAGGAGGAGAAGCCGACGCTCGCGCCCTCCAAGGAGAAGCCGCCGCCCGGTGCGGGCCCCCGGATCCTCGCGGTCCCAGAGCCGCCCAAGCGCCCCAAGCGCGACGAGTCGGCGAACCTGCCCCGCACCACGACGGGTGGGACCGGCGCCGCCGGCCGCCGCCGCGTGGTCATCGACTCCCAAGCCGCCCGCCGCGGCCCGGGCGGCCCCGGCGGTCCCGGTGGCGGCCCGAACCAGCCCCCGCGCCGCCAGCGCCGAGGCCGTCGCCGCCGCGGCACCTACAACGACACGATCGCGCCGCTCGACGTCGAGGCCCAGTCGGCCATCGATACCGTCCGCGTCGCCTCGGGCTCGAACGTCAAGGAGGTCGCCGAGTCGCTCGGCGTCCCGGTCCCCGACGTCATCAAGACGCTGATGGGCCTCGGCCAGATGGCCACGCTGACCCAGACGCTCAGCGACGACGCGATCCAGATCATCGCCGACGAGTTCGATCGCACGGTGGACATCACGTCCGTCGGCGACGAGGACGCGGAGGCCCCGGCGTTCGAAGACGACCCGGCGGACCTCGTCGGCCGCCCACCCGTGGTCACGATCATGGGCCACGTCGACCACGGCAAGACGTCGCTCTTGGACGCCATCCGCAAGGCCGACGTCGTCGGCGGCGAGGCCGGCGGCATCACGCAGCACATCGGCGCCTACCCGGTGCACCACGCCGACAAGGTCGTGACGTTCCTGGACACCCCGGGCCACGAGGCGTTCACCGCCATGCGTGCCCGCGGCGCGAAGGTCACCGACATCGCGATCATCGTGGTCGCCGCCGACGACGGCGTGAAGCCGCAGACGATCGAGGCGATCGACCACGCGCTGGCCGCGGAGGTCCCGATCATCATCGCCCTCAACAAGATCGACAAGCCGGACGCCGACCCCGTCCGCGTGAAGACCGAGCTGACCGAGGCCGGCATCGTCATCGAGGAGTACGGCGGCGACGTGCCGCTGGTGGCGGTTTCGGCCAAGAGCCG
>JBBQZE010000016.1:0-23577 GCA_038207985.1 Solirubrobacterales bacterium | reverse complement strand
CCCGAGGCCTACGTCCCGAGCAAGGACCTCTCCATCGAGAAGGACTCCGCGATCAACGCGGAAGTCGACCGCCTGCGCCACGCGGCGACGGCCGCGCTGTTCGCCCGGCGGGACGTGATCATCGTCGCGTCCGTCTCCGCGATCTTCGGCCTCGGCTCGCCGGAGACCTACGACGACAACCTCCAGAACCTCGTGCGCGGAGAGACCATCGACCGCGACGGCCTGCTGCGCAAGCTCGTCTCCATCCAGTACCAGCGCAACGACGTCGCGCTCGGGCGCGGGACGTTCCGGGTGCGCGGCGAGTCGCTGGAGATCTTCCCCGCCTATTCGGACTCGACCGCCTACCGCGCGACGCTGTTCGGCGACGAGATCGAGCGCCTCCAGGAGTTCGACCCCCTGACCGGCGAGCTCGTCCAGGACGACCTCGAGCACGTCGCGATCTGGCCCGCGTCGCACTACAACGTGCGCGAGGGGACCGTCGAGGGGGCGGTCACCGAGATCGGGCGCGAGCTCAACGCACGCTGCGCGGAGCTCGAGGCGGAGGGCAAGCTGCTGGAGAGCCACCGCCTGCGCCAGCGCACCCAGTACGACATGGAGATGCTCAAGGAGATGGGCTTCTGCAACGGCATCGAGAACTACTCGGGCATCCTCGACGGGCGCCCGCGCGGCTCGCGGCCCTACTGCCTGATCGACTACGTCCCCGACGACTTCGTCTGCTTCCTGGACGAGAGCCACCAGACCGTGCCGCAGATCGGCGGCATGTTCGAAGGGGACCGCTCGCGCAAGCAGACGCTGGTCGACTACGGCTTCCGGCTGCCGAGCGCGATGGACAACCGCCCGCAGAAGTTCGACGAGTTCCTGGAGATCACGCCGCAGATCGTCTTCGTGTCGGCGACCCCCGGGAAGTACGAGCGAGCGCACTCCAAGAACATCGTGGAGCAGATCGTGCGACCGACGGGCATCGTCGACCCGCCGGTCGACGTGCGCCAGACGCGCAACCAGATCGACGACCTGATGAACGAGTGCCGCACGGTGGTCGACGGCGGCGAGCGCGTGCTGGTCACCACGCTCACGAAGAAGATGAGCGAGGACCTGACGGACTACCTGCTGGAGATGGGCTTCAAGGTCCGCTATCTCCACAGCGAGGTGGACACGCTCGAGCGCATCCAGATCATCCGCGATCTGCGCCTCGGTGAGTACGACATCCTGGTCGGCGTGAACCTCCTGCGCGAGGGCCTCGACCTCCCCGAGGTCGGCCTCGTGGCGATCCTCGACGCCGACAAGGAGGGCTTCCTGCGCGGAGAGACCTCGCTCATCCAGACGATCGGCCGCGCCGCCCGCAACGTCGACGGCCGCGTGATCATGTACGCAGACAAGCGCACGGCCGCGATGGACGCCGCCCTCTCGGAGACCGACCGTCGCCGCGCGATCCAGGTCGCCTACAACGAGGAGCACGGGATCACCGCCTCCTCGATCGTCAAGGGCATCTCGGACATCGCCGAGTTCCTCCAGGCGGAGGGCAAGACCCCGACGGGGCGTCGCCGCTCGGACCGCAAGAAGGTCAAGACCGACGGCATGGCCCTGCCGGAGCTCGAGAAGACGATCATCGAGCTCGAGGAGGAGATGCTCGCGGCGGCCGACGAGCTGAAGTTCGAGTACGCCGCGCGCCTGCGGGACGAGATCCGTGACCTCAACCGCGAGCTCAAGGCGATGCACGAGACGACCGGGGTCACGATCGAGCCCGCCTGAGGCCGGAGTGCCCGGCGCGCTCGAGCCGCTGCGCGCGGCGCTGCTCGGCTGGTACCGCGCGACGGCGCGCGACCTCCCGTGGCGGCGGACCACCGACCCGTACGCGATCCTGGTCTCTGAGGTCATGCTCCAGCAGACGCAGGTCGCGCGGGTGGTGCCGCGCCACGAGGCGTGGCTGGTGCGCTGGCCGAGCCCCGCGGCGCTGGCCGCCGCCGAGCGCGCCGAGGTGCTCGGCGCCTGGGTCGGGCTCGGCTACAACGCCCGCGCGCTGCGCCTGCGGGCCGCGTGCGCCGTGGTCGCGGCCGGGGGCTGGCCGACGACCGCCGAGGGCCTGCGGGCGCTCCCGGGGGTCGGTGAGTACACGGCGGCGGCGGTGGCCTCGTTCGCATTCGGGGAGCAGGTGGCCGCGGTGGACGTCAACGTCACCCGCGTCGCCGGCCGCCTCGGCCGCGGTGCGCCTCCGGAGCTGCTGCCGCCGGGCCGGGCGGCCGAGTGGAACCAGGCGACGATGGAGCTCGGGGCGAGGGTCTGCCGGGCGCGGGTCGCCGACTGCGGCGCCTGCCCCGTCGCCCGATGGTGCGTCTCGGCGGGCCGCGTGGCCCCGCCGGCGCCGCGCGGCGCGCCACGCGAGCGCTTCGAGGACTCCAACCGCTGGGTCCGCGGGCGGATCGTCGCCGCGCTCGCGGCAGGCACCGGCCTCCCCGCTGAGATCCCGGAGGATCGGCTCGGACCCGCGGTCGACGGGCTCGTACGCGACGGGATCCTCGTGCGCAGCCCGCGGGGCCTTTCGCTAGGCTGACGCGCTCGCCACCCCGTTGGTGGATCCATCGTCCCGGATAGAGGTGAGTGCTCTGGCCTTCGACCGTCAGGCCATCGAGAAGAAGGACTTCCCCATCAGCCGCCGGGGCTACGAGCCCGAGGCGGTCGACGCGCACCTCGGTGCGCTCGCCGACGAGGTCGAGCGCCTGGAGTCCGAGCTCGTCCGCGCCCAGCGGACCGCCGCCGGCGCGCCCGCGCCGGTCGGCGTTCAGTCCCTCGCGGTCGAGGCCTCGGAGCAGGTCATGCTCATCGTGCGCGCCGCCGAGAGCTCCGCCGCGGAGATCGAGCGGTCCGCCGAGGAGCAGGCCGCCCGTATCCGCGCCGACGCCGACGCCGAGGCGCGCCGCGTCCGCGACGAGGCCGTCCAGCGATCCGAGGAGCACGTCGGCCAGGTGAGCGGCACGACCTCGGGGATGCTCGAGCGGGTGGATTCGATGGAGAGCGAGCTCGGCGCCCTTTTCCAGAGCCTGCGCACGGGTGCCAACCGTCTGACGTCCGACCTCTCCTCGCTGCAGGGCAGCCTGGGCGAGCTCCACGGCAGCGCGGCCACCACCGGCGCCGCCGCCGCGCCGGAGCTGGCCCCGGACCCGCCGGCCCCGGTCCAGGCCGTCTACGAGCCGCCGGAGCCGGACGCCGGGGCCTTCGCCGAGCCCCCGGAGCCGCCGGCCGCGGCCGAGCCGTTCGGGTACGCGCCGCCGGACGACGCCGAGCCGGAGGCGTTCGCCGACGCCGATGACGGCGCGGCCCGCTTCGAGGAGCCGGCGCCGCCGGTGCCCGTGTCCGCGGACGACTATGCCGACGAGCCCGCCGCAGCGGCCCAGGACGCCGGGGCGCCCGAGGGCTCCCAGGACGAGGGCGACGTGGAGGGCGCCCGGCTGATCGCGCTGAACATGGCGCTCAACGGGCAGTCGCGCGACGAGACCGATCAGTACCTGCGGGACAACTTCGACCTCGCCGACCGAGCCACGCTGCTCGACGAGGTGTACGCGACCGTCGAGGGCTAGCTGCAGCTCCGGGCGCCGACGGTCCGGCAACTGCCGCCACCGCGGTGGGTGGCCTCTAGCCTGCAGGCGATGCCGTCCCGGGTCCTCGTCGTCGCGCTCTTGGTGCTCCTCGCCTTCGCCGCCCCCTCCGGGGCGTCGGCGAAGGTCCCGCGCGGGTTCTTCGGCGTCGCCGTCGACGGCCCCGCGCTGACCGCGGGCGGCGGGCTCGGCGCGCAGGCATCGGCGATCCGGGCGACCGGGACACGCAGCGTGCGGGCCGCGGCCTACTGGTCGGACCTCGAGCCCGAGGCGGGGCAGCTGCAGCTCGGCAGCTTCGACGCACTCGTCCTCGACGCCGCCCGCAAGGGGCTCTCCGTCCTGCCCGTGGTGCATCGCACCCCCTCGTGGGCCGCCGCCCGGCCGAACGTCGGCTCGTCCCCGCCGGCCGACCCGGCCACCTACGCCCGCTTCCTCGCCCGCCTGGTGGCCCGCTACGGGCCGTCCGGGACGCTGTGGCGGGAGCATCCGGAGGTCGCCAAGCTCTCGATCCGCAAGTGGCAGATCTGGAACGAGCCGGACCTCACGACCTACTGGGACGATCCGAACTGGGCCCCGGGCTACGTGCGGCTGCTGAAGGCAGCCCGCAAGGCGCTCAAGAAGGCCGACCCCCACAGCGTCGTCGTCGCCGCGGGCATGACGCGAAAGGCGTGGGCCGACCTCCGCAAGCTGTACGCGGCGGGCGGGCGCAACTCGTTCGACGTGGCGGCGATCCATCCGTACTCGCGTGAGGTCGGCAACGTCCTGGAAATCGTCAAGCGCTCACGGCAGGTCATGCGGCTGGCGGGCGACTCGCGCAAGCCGCTGCTGCTCTCGGAGATCTCGTGGTCGTCAGGCAAGGGCCGGTCGACGACGAACTACGGCTGGGAGTTCTCGGAGGCCGGGCAGGCCACGCGCGTCAAGGCGATCGTCCCGCTCCTCGCGAAGAACCGCCTGGCCCTGGGGCTCGACGGCGTGTACTGGTACACGTGGATGACCGACGTCCCCGGCGGGCCGAACTCGTTCGAGTACAGCGGCCTCCGCCGCCTCGGCACCGACGGGCGCCCGGTCGACAAGCCCGCGCTCGCCGCCTGGCGCAAGGCGCTCAAACTGCTCGGCTGAGGTCGGGCCTACCGCCCCGGGTCGACGAGCTGGAGCGTGCCGTCGGACCGGGAGGCGATCGCCAGACGGCCCGTCGCGGTGTCGACGCCGACGGAGAACGGGTCGCGGGCCGTCGCGACGCCGGGCCCGACGGCAGGGCGCCCGCCCAGGTCGACCCTGACGACCCGGGCCCGTTCACTCAGAGCGGCCCACACGACTCCATGCTCCGGGTCGCCGACGATGCCGACCGGGGTTCCGTGGAGGGGCAGCCGGGCCAGGAACCGGAGGCGCGGTTTCGTGTCGTAGACCACGAGCGCCTGGCCGCGGGTGTCGGCGATGGCCAGCCGGCCCAGGGGACCGACGACGACGTGCGACGGCCCGAGTCCGGCGCTCTGCGCGCCCTCACCTCGCGGCCGATCCTGCGCGGAGTAGGCCTCCACGGTGTAGGCGCGCACGGCGGTGACGTACACCTTTCCGGCGGCGGCGGCGACGCCGCCGGGCTGGGCGTCCACCGGCGTCGAGCCCACCAGCCGGCCGTCGCGGACCACCGAAAGCGTGGAGCCGAACTCGTCCGCGGTGAACACCCGCGGGCCCGAGGCGACGGCGTCGTGGGGGTGGTCGCCGACCCGTGTCGTGCGCGTGCGGCCCGTCGCGGGGTCGACCTCGACGAGCACGTTCGCGGTCTCGACCGGCACCAGGAAGGGGCCGCCGGGGCGCGCGAGCGCGACGTGCCGCGCCGAGCCGGGGAGCTCGATGCGGCGCACGACGCGGCCCGTGCGGTCGTCGACGAGCACGAGGCGGTCGGGGGACTCGACCGCAACCGCCACCAGGTGCGTCCGAGGGTCGACGGCGATGCCTTCCGGCTTGGCGCCCACGCGGACGACCATGCCCGGCGGGCGGCGTGTGACCCGGGGGCCGTCGACGGGCTCGGCCGCCTGGGGGGGCGAGAGCTGCGGCGTCGGCGCGGAGCTCGCCGGAGTGCGCGCCGCCTGCTTGCCGCCGCAGGCCGCCAGCACCAGGGCAAGGGAGGGCCAGAGCATTGCGCGCAGCGAGCGGGGCACGCCCATCACGCTAGCCCCGTGGTGGTGGGAACGTCTGTTCGCCCGGCTACCCTCTGGCGACCCCATGGCCCACTCGAATCAGATCGTCGTCTCCGGCGCACGGGAGCACAACCTCAAGGACGTCTCGGTCACCATCCCGCGGGACGCCCTGACGGTGATCACCGGGCTGTCCGGGTCGGGCAAGAGTTCGCTCGCGTTCGACACGATCTACGCCGAGGGCCAGCGGCGGTACGTCGAGTCGCTGTCGGCCTACGCCCGGCAGTTCCTGGGCCAGATGGACAAGCCCGACGTCGACTCGATCGAGGGGCTGTCACCCGCCATCTCGATCGACCAGAAGACCACGTCGAAGAACCCGCGGTCGACCGTGGGCACCGTCACCGAGATCTACGACTACCTGCGACTGCTCTGGTCGCGGGTGGGCAAGCCGCACTGCTACAAGTGCGGCGCCCCGATCGCCGGCCAGTCCGCGGAGCAGATCGTCGACCAGGTCATGGAGCTGGGGGAGGGGACGCGCTTCATGGTGCTCGCGCCCGTCGTGCGCGGCCGGAAGGGCGAGTTCCGCGACCTCCTCGAGCATGCCCGCTCCGAGGGCTTCGCGCGGGTCAAGGTCGACGGGGAGCTCAAGCGCCTCGACGAGGAGTTCGCGCTCGACAAGAAGCTCAAGCACGACGTCGCGATCGTCGTCGACCGCCTCGTCATGCGCGGTGACGTGCGCAAGCGCCTCGCCGACTCCGTCGAGACGGCGGTCGCGCTGGCCGACGGCATCCTCGAGGTCGAGCTGCTCCCCGCCTCCGGCAGCGCCGAACCGGCTCGCGTGCTGCAGTTCTCCGAGAAGTTCGCCTGCCTGAAGTGCGGGACGTCGATGCCCGAGCTCGAGCCGCGGATCTTCTCGTTCAACTCCCCCCACGGCGCCTGCGAGCGGTGCACGGGCCTCGGCTCGCAGATGGAGATCGACCCCGACCTGATCGTCCCGGACCCGCACCTGTCCCTCGGCGAGGGGGCGATCGCTCCCTGGGCCGGCTCCGCGTCGCAGTACTACGAGCAGATCACCCAGGGGATCGCCGACGCCTACGGGGTCGACCTCGACCAGCCTTGGAACGAGCTGCCCTCGGAGCACCAGGATCTGTTCCTGCACGGCCTCGACGGCGGGCGGGTCGGGATCTCCTACAAGAACCGCTTCGGCCGCGAGCGGGCCTACGCGGCGCGGTTCGAGGGCATCGTCACCAACCTCGAGCGGCGCTACCGCGAGACCGACTCCGAGACGACCCGGGAGAAGATCGAGGAGTTCATGTCGGTGCGCGCGTGCCCGTTGTGCAAGGGCTCCCGGCTGCGGCCGGAGTCGCGTGCCGTGCTCGTCGGCGGCACCGCGATCCACGAGTTCTGCTCGCTGTCGGTGCGGCGCGCGCTCACGTGGGTCGACGAGGTCGATCTGAGCGAGACCGACCGCCACATCGCCCGGCTCATCTTCCGCGAGATCGAGGAGCGCCTGCGCTTCCTGGAGAACGTCGGCATCGGCTACCTGTCGATGGACCGCGCCGCCGCGACGCTGTCGGGCGGGGAGGCCCAGCGGATCCGTCTCGCCACGCAGATCGGCTCGGCGCTCGTGGGGGTCCTCTACGTCCTCGACGAGCCGTCGATCGGCCTGCACCAACGCGACAACACGAAGCTCATCGGGACCCTCGAGCGCCTGCGGGACCTCGGGAACACCGTCCTGGTCGTCGAGCACGACGAGCAGACGATGCAGGCCGCCGACCACGTCATCGACATGGGGCCGGGGGCCGGGGAGCACGGCGGGCACGTGGTGGCGGCCGGGACGGCGGCGGAGATCGCCCACGTCCAGGAGTCGCTCACCGGCCAGTTCCTCGCCGGGACCCGGACGGTGGCGGTGCCCGCCCGGCGCCGCAAGCCGTCCGGCCACGTCGAGATCCGCGGCGCGAAGCAGAACAACCTGCGCGGCGTGGACGTGCGCGTGCCGCTCGGCACGCTGACGTGCGTGACGGGCGTGTCCGGATCGGGGAAGAGCACGCTGGTCAACGAGGTCCTCTACAAGGCCGTCGCGAACAAGCTGCACCGCGCCCGGCAGCGGCCCGGCGCCCACACCGCGGTGCTCGGGCTCGACCAGCTCGACAAGATCATCCAGGTCGACCAGTCGCCGATCGGCCGGACCCCGCGGTCGAACCCCGCGACCTACACCGGGTTGTTCGACGTCATCCGAGACCTCTTCACCAAGACGCAGGAGTCGCGCGTCCGCGGCTACAAGGCCGGGCGCTTCTCGTTCAACGTGAAGGGCGGGCGCTGCGAGGTCTGCCGCGGCGACGGGCAGATCAAGATCGAGATGCACTTCCTGCCGGACGTGTACGTGCCCTGCGAGCAGTGCCACGGCAAGCGCTACAACCGCGAGACGCTCGACATCCGCTTCAAGGGCAAGTCGATCGCAGACGTGCTCGACATGCCGGTCGAGGAGGCCGTCGGGTTCTTCGAGAACATCCCCAAGATCCGGCGGCGGCTCGAGACCCTCAACGACGTCGGCCTGGGTTACATCCGCCTCGGGCAGCCCGCCACGACGCTCTCGGGCGGCGAGGCGCAGCGCGTCAAGCTCGCCACGGAGCTGTCCAAGGTGGCGACGGGGCGCACCCTCTACATCCTCGACGAGCCGACCACCGGCCTGCACTTCGCCGACGTGCAGAAGCTGCTCGAGGTCCTGCACCGCCTGGTCGACACCGGCAACTCGATCGTGGTCATCGAGCACAACCTCGACGTGATCAAGACGGCCGACCGCGTGATCGACATGGGCCCGGAGGGCGGCGAGGAGGGCGGCCAGGTCGTCGCGCAGGGCACCCCGGAGGAGGTCGCGGGGGTCGCGGGCTCCTACACCGGCCAGTTCCTCGCCGAGCTCGTGACGGCCAAGGCACCTCGCGCCCGGCGCGCCACCCCGCGGGCGCCGAGCGCGCGCAAGGTCAAGGCGACCGCCTGAGCCCGGGGGGGCCACCGGTCCGCGTCACCCGCGAGGCGGCGGCCGACGTCATCCCGCGTTTCGACGGCGCGACGCTCCGCCTGACCTCGCGGCGGGCGCTCGACGCGACCGGCCGCGGTGGCCTCGTGCTCGGTCCCGTCCTCCTCGACGTGGGCGACGACGGCCGTCTGCAGGGCGCCACGCTGCTCGAGGAGCACCGCTTCTGGCAGCGCGGCCGGGTCGACTGGGCGCTGCCGGCGCGGGCGACGCCGCACCGCGTCGACCTGCTGCCCGGCGACCCGACCCAGGGCGGCGGCGCGGAGGTCCGCTGGGACGCCGGTCGGTCGCTCTGCGCGATCGTCTTCGCGGAGGCCGAGGTGCCGCAGGTCGTGGCCCTGGGCCCGCGGGCCTACGCGGCGGTCGCGGATGACCGCCTGGTCGGCCTGCTGGCGGACCTGCGCGGCTTCGACCGCGCCGGGCACTGAGGCGCGCCTCAGCCGGACGGGGGCGTGGCGACGGGGGTGCCGTCGCCGCGGCCCGATGACGAAATCGCGAGGTCTCCGGGCTCGCCGGACCCGGAGCGGTCCGAGGTCAAGCGCGTGGCGGTCGGAGTGGTGGGAGCAGCGACGCGGATCCGTCGCCCGACGAGCCCGAGCCGCTCGGTTCGGGCGAACCCGACAGACCGTCCCCGCTGTCGTCGTCCGCCACGGTCGCCGCGCGATGCCCCGAAGCCGGCGTGCCGGTCTCGCCCGCCGCGCTCTCGTCCGACCCGGAGCCGGTGCCCGAGCCGTCCGGGCCGGAGCGATCCGGTGTGGCGTCGTCGGTTCCGTCGCGGTGGCTTCCACGGTCGGAGCTCGGTGAGCCGTGGGCGTCGTCGCGCTCTGCTCCCGGGTCGTCGGCGTGGTCGTCCGGCTCGGAGCCGTCGCTCGGGGCGAGGTGCCCGGCCCGCCTTCTTGCTGCGGCTGCCGCGGTCGCGCTGCCGGTGCGAGCGGACACCGCGATCAGCCGGCTCCGCCGGCGATGCCGCGGTCACCGTGGTGACCTTGGTCGCCGCTGTTTCCCTCGGCGTCGCCGCGGGAGCGCGTGGTCGCGGCGGCGGTCGTGGCGGTGGCGCACTCCACCTCGGTGCGGTCGGAACATCACAGATCCCTGAGGATCTGCTCGAACGTGCGTCCAGCAGCCCCTTACGGCGTGGCTGCGCCGGGCGCGGCCGACGGACCCGATGCTCCAGTGGCTCCGGTGGAGCCGGCGGCGCCCGTGGCACCGCTCGCTCCCACCGGGCCCACAGGGCCCGTGGGTCCCGTCGCCTCCGTGGGCGTCGTCCCGGGAGCGGACGACGATGCGAGGACCGCGTCGGCGAGCGACGCGGGAGGCTGGGAGGCCGGTTCTGACGGGCGGACCACCAAGATCGGGCGGACCACCAAGATCGGGCGGACGACCAGGACCGGGGCCGGCGGCGGGACGGCAGCTGCGATCGGGATGCCCGCGACGCTCGGTGCGACCGGCGCCACTGCGACGGGCGCCGAGGACGGCGGACCCGGGTGGTCGGGGGTGCCCGAGGGCGAGACGAGCCCAGCGGGGAGGAGACGCGCGGAGGTGGACACCCCTGGTGGGAGGTCGGAATTGCCCGACATCGGGCTCAGCCCAGGGGCCGCCTCGGCCAGGACGGCACCGGGGCGGAGAGGGAGGGGGAGCTCGGAGGGGGCCACGACGGTGCCGGCGACCGCGCCGGCCGCCAGGACGCCGGCGCCGACCTTGAGCGCGGCGGCGAGCACGCCGGCACCCACCGCGGCCTCCGCGGAGGCATGGCCTGGGGTGGCGAGCTCGGCGATGCGCACGACCAGCGGCCACGGCGTGATCGCGGTCACCGAGGCGCGCAGGCTCGTCCGCGCGCGGGCGAGGTACTGTCGGGCAGCGCCCACGCTGACGCCGAGCGCGGCGGCGATCTCGACGTGGGAGCGCCCCTCGATCTCGCGCAGAAGGATGGCGTCGCGCTGGCGCTCGGGAAGCTCGTTGACCGCGGAGAGCGTGGTGCGCAGGCGCTCGCGCCGCTCGGCGACTTCGGCCGTTCCCTCGACCGGCAGGGTCTCGGGCAGCGCGACGTCCTGGCGGCCGTCCGTGCCCCGCAGGGCGTTCAGGGCGCTGCGGTGGACGATCGTGTGCAGCCAGCCTTCGAGCGCGAGCTCGCGGTGGTCGCTCTGCAGGGCGGAGTGGGCGCGCACCAGGGCGACCTGGACGACGTCCTCCTCCCGTGCCGGACCCACGAGGCGGCCCGCGTGGCGGACGAGCGCGGGGCGGTGGCGCTCGACGATGGCGGTGAACGCCGCGTCGTGGCCCAGGCGGGCGAGGGCCACCAGCCGGTCGTCGGACTGGAGGCGGAGGATCGGCGCGCCGACACGGCGCAGAGGACCGGGGAGCCGGGGCTGCATCGAGGCGCCAAGGCTAACGCCCGGCGAGGCCTCCGTGCCGCACGCGGGCGGCCCTGAGCATGTTCCAGCTGGTCTCCATGGTCGCCGGCTCCTTTCGGACGGTTGGGTCACGCAGTGAACACCGCGGGGCGGACAGGATCACGCGGCGGCTGCCAAGATCGGGCGGATGACGCGGGCGCAGGCCAAGCTCTGGGCGCAGAAGTGGCGCTGGTACGAGCGCTCGTCGCTGCCGTGGAACCGCGCCCGCATCCACGCGGAGTTCGCCAAGCGCGAGGCCTTCTGCCGCTGGCCGATCCACGGGGACGTGCTCGAGGCCCTGCGCGCAGGGCGCCTCGAGCTCGGCCAGCACGTGCTCCTGGAGCCCGGCGTCTGGCTGACCTGCCCCGGCGAGGCCCGCATCCGCATCGGCGGGGGCACGTTCCTCAACCTCGGCGTCCAGGTCGCCGCGGTCGAGCTCGTGGAGATCGGCGAGCACTGCATGTTCGCCAACGGCTGCTTCGTGACCGACGGCAACCACCGCTTCGACGACCCGGACCGCCCCGTGCCCTGGCAGGGCTTCTCCACGAAGGGCCCCACGCGCGTCGGCGACAACGTCTGGTGCGGGGCCAACGTCGTGATCACCAGCGGCGTGACGGTCGGCGAGCGCTGTGTCATCGGCGCGAACTCCGTGGTGACCACCGACCTGCCGCCGTTCTCCATCGCCGCGGGGAGCCCCGCGAAGGTCCTGCGGACGATCACCTACGCCTGACCGCGAGGGGGCCGATGTGGTCCCCAGGGAGCCACATCGGCCCCCTCGGCGCGTTCCGGGGGGACTCAGCCGCCGAAGCGGCCTCGCAGCGCGAGCACGTTGTCGACGTATCGCCGGGTCTCGGGGAGCATCCCGATGCGCTGCACGGAGCTCAGGCCCTGGTAGTAGGAGGCCACGGCGAGCGCCGGGTCGCCGCCCGTGGAGCGCAGCAGCGAGCCGAGGTAGAGGACGCCGGCCCGCACGTTGTCCTGCGCCGACGACGGGTCCAGGCGGCGCGTGGCGAGGTTGGACTGGACCCAGTCCCACGTGCCGGGCATGACCTGCATCACGCCGCGGGCGTTCGCCGAGGAGACCATCGCGTTGTTGAAGCCGGACTCCTGCCAAGCGACGGCGCTGGCGAGCGAGCCCGGGACGCCCTGCTGTCCGGCGACCGTCGCGATGTCCGACGCGGTCACGCGGCCGGGCGTGGCGGTCGGCGAGGCCGGGGCGACGACGCGCGCCGGCGCGGGCGTGGCGGCGCCCGCGGGGGCGGGTGCGCCGGTCGGGAGCTTCACGACGGTGCCGGCGAGGAGCGGCCGGCTGACCTCGAGCCCGTTCATCTGCGCGAACTGGGCGACGGGCACGCGGCTCTGCGCGGCGAGCCCGGAGAGCGTGTCGCCCGCGCGCACCGTGTAGCCGCCGAGCGCGGGGGGCGCCTGCGCGGAGGCGACGGGCAACGCCGGAGAGACGGCGGTCGCCGGTGAGACGCCCGTCTGCGCGAGGGCGATCGCGGCCTCGGTCACGGTGGGCAGGTGCACCGTGCTCCCGATGACGACCACCGCGTCAGGGCCGAGGCCGTTGGCGGCGGCGAACGCGCGCGTGGTCATGTTCTGGGCTGCGGCCAGACCCCAGAGCGTCTCGCCCGGGACGACGACGTGGGGGACGGCGGCAGCGGCCGTCGCGGGTGTGGCCGACAGCGCGAGGCCGGCGAGCACGACGAGGGTGCGGGTGCGGGGCATCGATCCACCATTCCACGCCTTGCGCCGATTGCCACGGCGTTACGTGGACCGGCAACCCGCCTTGCAGCCGCGCCGTCAGCGGGTGACGAGCCAGAGCCCGTAGACGATGACCCCGGCGGTGGCCAGGGCGCCGAGCAGTCCGACCACGGCCCAGCGCCCCGCGAGGGCCTCGGCGTGGACGCGGTGGTGCTCGCTGGCCCTCGCCACCCCGAGCACCGCGACCGAGCAGGTGACGGTGACGAGGATGCCGGCGACCGCGGCGGTCCAGGCGGTGCGCCACAGCGCGCCGACGTCCACCAGCGTGGCGATCACGCCTCCACCGCCGTAAGCGTGGAGCCACGTCGCAGGCGTCGGACGACGAAGATCAGGGAGGCGACCACCATGGCGACGGCCACGACCATCGGCCCGACGGTGCGGTTGCTCGGGATGCTGCACAGGCCGTAGATCAGTGCCCCACCCGCGGCGGCGGCCGGAAGGGTGAGGACCCAGGCGAGGATGATGTTGCCCGCGACGCCCCAGCGGACCGCGCTGAGGCGGCGGGCGGCGCCCGAGCCCATGACCCCGCCGGAGATGACGTGGGTGGTCGACAGCGGGTAGCCCGCGCTGGAGGCGGCGAGGATGACCGCGGCGCCCGCGCCCTGCGCGGCGAAGCCCTGGGCCGGGTCCATCTTGATGATCTTGGTGCCCATCGTCCGGATGATCCGCCAGCCGCCCGAGTAGGTCCCGAGGGCGATCGCGGAGGCCGACGCGATGATCACCCACGTCGGGACGTCGAAGCCGTCGGCCGAGAGGTTCCCGTTGGCGACCAGGGCGAGGGTGATGATGCCCATGGTCTTCTGGGCGTCGTTCGTGCCGTGGGAGAGGGCGAGCACCGCCCCCGTGGCGAGCTGGCCGATCCGGAAGCCGCGGTTGACGGGCCCCGGGTTCGCCCGCCCGACGATCCGGTAGGCGAGCAGGATCGCGAGGCCCGCAACCCCGAAGGCGAGGATCGGGGCGATCACCGCCGGCACCATCACGCGACCCACGAGGCCTTCGCCGAGGATCGCGCCGGGACCCTTGGCCACCAGGGCCGAGCCCACCAAGCCGCCGATCAGCGCGTGGGACGAGCTCGAAGGGAGCCCGAAGTACCACGTGGCGAGGTTCCAGGCGATGGCGCCGATCAGCCCCGCGAACACGATCGGCTCGGTGACCACGCTGGGCTCCACGATGTCCTTGGCCACCGTCGCGGCCACGTGCAGCGAGAGGAAGGCGCCGACGAAGTTGAGCGCCGCGGCGATCGTGACCGCGAGGCGCGGCCCGATCGCGCGGGTCGAGATCGCCGTCGCCACCACGTTGGCGGTGTCGTGGAAGCCGTTGGTGAAGTCGAAGGCCAGCGCCGTCCCGACGACGACGACCAGGAGCACGTCACTCCCCACGTCAGGCGTTCTTGATCCGAATGCCCTCGAGGACGTTGGCGGTTCGCTCGGTCGCGTCGATGGCGTCCTCCAGGCGCTCGAAAACGTCCTTCCACCGGATCACGACCATGGGGTCGATGCCGGCGTCGAAGAGCGAGGCCACCGCTTCGCGCGAGATGCGGTCGCCCTCGTTCTCCAGCCGGTTGATCTCGACGATGTGCGGGCCGAAGTCCCCGAACGAGCGCAGGTACGGCATCGCGGCGGCGATCTCGCGGCACGCCAGCATCAGCAGGTGCGCCAGCTCCTGCGCCTGCACCATCGGCGCCTCGATGCGGTAGAGCCCGAAGAGGTCGGCGACCTCCTCGGCGAGGTCGGTCACGTCGTCGAGCGCCGACGCGAGCTGCAGGATGTCCTCGCGGTCGATCGGCGTGACGAACGTCGTATTGAGCCGGTGGACCAGGCCGTGCGTGATCCGGTCGCCCTCGTGCTCGAGCTCCCGGATCCGGGCGGGCAGCTCCGGGTGGTCGGGGTGCTCGGCGAGCATCTGGTCCAGCAGCTCGGCCGCTTCGAGCGCGGTCGTGGCCGCTGCCTCGAAAGAGTCGAAGAACCCTCGGTCCTTCGGCACGAACAGCTGCGCGAGACGCCCCATGGCGCGCAGCGTACGTGAAAGCCGTGTGAACGCCGGTCCCCGTCGGCGTCCCCTTCCGCGGACCTTCCCGGTACGTTCGGGACAGTGAGCGTCCCAGGGAGCACCGTCACCGTCACCGGCCCCGATCGCTCCGGCCTGCTCGCGGACCTCACGGTCCGCCTCGGCAAGGTCGAGGTGCTCGGCGAGCGCCAGGTGCACCTGCCCGACGGGAGCCCGGGCTGGGAGCTCACGGTGCGCCACGAGTCCTTCACGAGCCGCGCGCAGGACGGCGGCGGCAGCGCCGACGACGGGGCAGCGGCCCTGGCGGCGCTCCGCGAGGAGGTCGCCACGCTCACCGCCGCGCTCGACGACGCCCGCGCAGAGGTCACGGCGGCCCAGGGGGAGCTGGCGGGCCACCATGACCGTCGGGACACCGAACACGAGGAGCTCCTGGCCCAGCTCGAGGTCGAGCGCGCCGCGATGACCCAGCGCGCCCAAGCCGATGCCGCCAGCATCCGCGAGCAGGCGGCCACGGAGGTCGCCGCCGGGCGCGAGCACCTCGAGGCCGAGCGCGCGGCGCTGACCGCGCAGGTGGAGGAGCAGCGCGCTGCCGTCGCCGCGGAGGCCGAGCAGCGCGTCGCCGCGTCGGACGCCGCGATGCAGGCCGAGCTCGCCGCGGCCCGGGAGCGGGCCCAGGCCGAGGTCGCCGAGGCGCGTGATCAGGCGCGCGCCGAGGTCCATCAGGCGCAGGAGCAGGCCGCCGCGGAGGTCGCGGCCGCCCGTGGCTCCGTCGAGCAGGAGCGCGAGCAGGCGTCGCAGGCCAAGGCGCTCGCCGCCCAAGAGGGTGCGCGGCTGCGCGCGGCCGCCGAGGAGGAGCAGCGCCAGGCGCGCGCGGAGGCGCAGCGGGTCCGTAAGTCCGCCGGCGGGGAGGTGGACGCGCTGCTGGCGCGCCGCGACGCCGAGGCCAAGGAGGCGCTGGCGCTCGCGATGCGCCGCGCGCACGAGGAGGGCCGGGCGCTGGTCACCGCCGCGCAGGCGCAGGCCGCCGACGTCAAGCAGCGCGCCGAGGCCGAGCTCGCCGCCGCGCGGGCCGACGCCCGCGAGCAGGGCCGGGCCGCGCGTGACCAGGCCGCGGCGCTGCTCACGGCCGCCCGCGGCGAGGCGGACGCCGCGCTGGAGGAGAGCCGCGCGCTCTCCGCGGCCCTGAAGGCCTCGGCCGACCGCCTCCGGGAGCACGGGCGCCAGATCGAGGCGGAGGTGGGCGCGGCCCACCGCACGCTGGCCGCCCGCACGCAGCTGACCGCCGTGCAGGCGACCAGCCGGGCCGAGCGCCCCGATCTTGACGCCGTCGCCACCGCGATCGCGGCGCAGGTGGTGCGGATCCTCTCCGACGCGCCGCGGCAGGAGGACGCACCATGAGCAGTTGGTCGATCGAGAACCTGGAGGCCGTGGAGGACTCGGCCGCCGCGCACGGGATGGGCGATCGCATGGAGGCCCGCTTCGCCACCAAGGCGGTCGGCGCCGAGGCGACGGGCCTCTCCCTGCACAGAATCAAGCCGGGCCGGCGCCAGGGCTTCGGCCACGTCCACGTGGACGCCGAGGAGGTCTACGTGGTCCTGTCCGGGTCCGGGCGGGTCAAGCTCGACGACGAGGTCCGCGACCTCACGCGGCTGGACGCGATCCGGCTCGCCCCCGCGGTCAAGCGGGCGTTCGAGGGCGGCCCGGACGGGCTCGAGCTGCTCGCGTTCGGGCCGCTGACCCCTGGGGACGGCGAGATCCTGCCCGAGTTCTGGCCCGAGGACTTGAGCGGGGTCTAGGCGGCCTCGAGCTCCGCCCGGAAGGTCGCGAGCTCTGCTGCGTCGATGGCGTAGCCGTGCTCGGGCGCGGGATAGGCCTTCGAGCGGACGTCGGCCGCGAAGGCCGCGACGCCGGCGGCCATCTCGTCCTGGAGGTCGGCGTAGCGCTGCACGAAGCGCGCGCCGCGCCCCTCGCGGATGCCGAGCAGGTCGTGGAAGACGAGGACCTGGCCGTCGGTCGCCGGTCCCGCGCCGATGCCGATGACGGGCACGTCGATGCGGGCGACCAGGAGCTCGGCGACCGCGCTCGGGATCGCCTCGAAGACGAGCGAGAAGCAGCCCGCCTCCTGCAGCGCGAGCGCTTCGCCGGCGATCCGGGAGGCCGCGGCGGCACTGCGCCCCTGGGCCTTGTAGCCGCCGAGGGCGGTCGAGGTCTGCGGCGTCAGCCCGACGTGGCCCATCACGGGGATCCCGGCGCCCACGATGGCGCGGGCACGCGCGACCGACGTCGGGCCGCCACCCTCGAGCTTCACGGCGTCGCAGCCCGCCTCCTTGACGAAGCGGAACGCGGTCGCGACCGCCTGCTCGTCGGACACCTCGTAGGAGCCGAACGGGAGGTCGCCGATCAGGAACGGGGTCCGCAGCCCGCGGCGCACGGCCTTGGCGAGCATGAGCAGCTCGTCCGTGGTGACGGCGACCGTCGAGGGGTAGCCGAGGACGGTCATCGCGCCGGAGTCGCCGACGAGGACGAGGTCGACGCCGGCGGACTCGGCGGCGCGTGCGCTGGGGTAGTCGTAGGCCGTGACCATCACGAGCTTCTCGCCGAGACGCTGCTTCTCGGCGATCGTCGGGAGGGTCACGGGCAGGCGCGACGCGTCGGCCGGGGCCTGCAGGTTCGAGGGCAACGTGCTCATGACCGCACCAGGAGGGTCGCGACGGCGTCGTCGACGGTGATGATCCGGTTCGTCTGCGCCTCGACGTGGACGACGCGCGGCTCGTAGCGCTCGAGTTCCGCCTCGTCGTACTGCGCGTAGGAGATGACGATGACCGTGTCGCCGCGGTGGACCAGGCGGGCGGCGGCGCCGTTGACCTTCACCTCTCCGGAGCCCCGCGCTCCGGCGATCGTGTACGTCTCGAAGCGCGCGCCGTTGTCGACGTCGACGACCGCGACCTGCTCGTGCTCGCGGATGTCGGCCGCCTCGAGGAGCTCGGGGTCGACCGTGATCGAGCCGACGTAGTGCAGGTCGCAGTCGGTCACCGTCGCGCGGTGGACCTTGGACTTCAGCATGGTGCGGATCACGACGTCCTCCCGTTGGGATGGGTTCCGATGAGCTGGTTGTCGATGAGGCGGACCCCGCCGACGGTGGCCGCCAGCACGACGAGGGCTTCGTCCTCGACGCTGGCGACGGGGGCGAGGGTCTCCGGGGCGACGAGCGCGAGGTACTCCGGCTCGACGTCGAAGGGGGTCATGGCGGCGCGGCCGGCGGTGGCGAGCGCCGCGGCGTCGCGCTCGCCGGCGGCGTGGGCCTCGGCGACCGCGGTCAGGGCACGGTGGAGCGCGACGGCGCGGGGACGGTCGGCCGGGGGCAGGAGCACGTTGCGGCTCGAGCGCGCGAGGCCGTCGGGCTCGCGGACCGTCGCGCCGACCTCGATGCGCACCGGAAGCCCGAGGTCGGCCACCAGGCGGCGGATCGCGACGACCTGCTGGGCGTCCTTCTGCCCGAAGAAGGCGACGTCCGGGGCGACCGCGGTTAGCAGTTTGGTGACGACGGTGGCGACGCCCGCGAAGTGCTCCGGCCCGCGGTGCGCGCCCTCGAGCGTCTCGACGAGCGGGCCCTCGAGGACGACGCGCGTGGCGAAGCCGGCGGGGTAGAGATCGGCGGCCGACGGCGCCCAGAGCAGCCCCGCGCCGGCCTCGGCCGCGAGCAGCGCGTCGTGGTCCTCGTCCCGGGGGTACGCCGCGAGGTCGTCCGGGTCGCCGAACTGCATCGGGTTGACGAACAGCGACACGACCACCTCGTCGCACTCCTTCGCGGCGCGCTCGATGAGCGAGACGTGGCCCTCGTGCAGGGCGCCCATGGTCGGGACGAGGCCGATGTTGCGCCCGGCCTCGCGCGCGGGCCGCAGCGCCGTGCGCACCTCGGCGACGGTGCGCAGCGTCCTCATGCTCCGCCCCCCGCGGGCTGCGGGGACGCGAGGCGGGCGGTCGCGTCGGCCAGCG
The DNA here is from genome assembly GCA_038207985.1 of Solirubrobacterales bacterium. Lineage (GTDB taxonomy): Bacteria > Actinomycetota > Thermoleophilia > Solirubrobacterales > Solirubrobacteraceae > Paraconexibacter. The sequence continues at coordinate 4,661 of JBBQZE010000016.1, read as the reverse complement.
CGTCCCAGAGGGGGAGGTGCTCCGGGGTCCGCTCGGCGACCGCGGCGCGCTGGCGGACGACCGTGGCGTCGTCGCCCCGGGCGATCGGGCCCGTCAGCGCCGCGCCGGCTCCGTGGGCCGCCCAGTTCTCGACCGCCGCGCGGACGAGCGGCGCCAGGAGGGCGCGGTCGGCCGGGAACAGCGCCTCCGCCCAGCCCTCGAGCGTCACCAGGAAGTTCGACGCGACGCTCGCGGCGGCGTGGTAGGCGGCCCGGTCGCCCGCGGCGAGCTCGAACGCCTGGAGGCCGAGAGCCCCCGCGAGGCTCCTGGCGGCCGCGAGGGCCCGCGGGGTGGAGCCCGCGACGGCGGCGCCCGCGCCGGCGAAGGTCGCCCCCTGCTCCGTGACGGTCATCAGCGGGTGGAGGCCGAACGCCTCGTGCGGGGCCAGGACGTCCAGCCCGGTCAGTCCTGAGCAGTGCCCGACGAGCAGTCCGGGGGCGATCGCAGCCGCGGCCGCGGCGATCTCCGCGTCCGGGACGCAGAGCAGGACGAGCTCCGCGCCGTGGCCGTCCGCGCCGCGCCCGTGCAGGGCGACGTCGAGCCCGGCGCCGGCCAGGGCACCGGCGAGCGCGCGGCCGAGGCGGCCTGGGCCGACGACCGCGATGCGGTCCGAGACGGGCGACGGTGTCATGGCGGGTATCGGTCCAGCTCCCTGGGGATGCCGGTCGAAGTGCTGGGTGCTGCGGTGCTGCGGGTGGTCCGTCCCCTGTGGGTGACGGCCGGTACGGATATAATGGTACCCGGATCGCGGCGGAGTACGCTCCCGCTCGTGGCCGACCACCAGGGCGACGGAGCCGCGCTGGCGCAGGCGGCGGCCCGCGCGCGCTCGTGCACCCGCTGCCCGGCGCTCGCGGCCTCCCGGAGGCGCGTCGTGTGGGGTGGCGGGAGCCCCTCGGCAGACGTCCTGTTCGTCGCCGACGCGCCGGGCGCCCGCGAGGACGAGCTCGGGTCGCCGCTCACGGGCCAAGCGCGCCAGGCGCTCGACGACGCGCTGACCGCCGCGGGCGTGCAGCCGTCCGACGCGTGGTTCACGTCGCTCGTCAAGTGCCGGCCGCCCGGGGGCCGCGAGCCGTCGCCCACCGAGGTCGCCAGCTGCCAGGACCACCTCCTGGCCGCGGTGGAGCTCGTGCGCCCGGTCGTGGTCGTGGCGCTGGGCGGCGCGGTCACGAAGGTGCTGCGGGGCGAGGCGGCGCCGATCCGCGAGCGCCGCGGCGTGGAGGAGGCCCGCCTGCTCGGCAGCGTCCCCGTCTGGCTGTACCCCGTCTTCCACCCGGCGGCGGCCGCCTACGCCCCGGGCACGACGGCGCAGCTGCATGCGGACCTCGCGCGGCTCCCGGAGCTCGTCGCCCGCGGGGCACCGCCCCTCGAACCCGAGCCGGCGCCGGCGCCCGGGCCCCCGGGCCCCGTGGCGGGCCCGGGCCAGCTCGGCCTCTTCTGAGGCTCACCAGTCAGCGGCGTGCGGAGCGCAGCGCAGCGAGCTGGGCGCGGGCGCGGCGACCCGCGGGGCCGGGGCGGGCGCTGCGGGTCAGGAACGTCAAGGCCTGCGCCGCGTCGTCGAGCACCAGCGCCCGCGCGCCGAGTTCTGCGGCGACCACCGCGCGGCGGCGGGCCGCCTCGGCGTCGAGGCGGCGCGGGTCGCGGCTCGTGCTGTGCCCACCGAGGTGCTCGATGACCACCTCCGGATGCAGGACGGTGGGCACGCCCCGGGCGGCCCCGCGCAGGCAGAGGTCGAGGTCCTCGAAGTGCAGGAACGCGGCTGGGTCGAACGGTCCGAGCTCCCGGAGGGTCGCGGTCCGGGCCGTCAGCGCGGCGGCGATGGCCCAGCCGACGCGGCGAGGGCCGCGTCCGTCCGGCCGCCAGGGCTCAGCCGCGCGGCGCAGGCGCCCGGGCAGCCACGGGGGCGGGAGCGCGGCGGGCAGCAGCTGCCAGGCCCGGCCGGGCACCGGGTGGGCGGAGCGCTGGGGGCTGCCGTCGGGGTGCTGCAGCGCCGGGACGTGCAGCGCGTCGTGCTCCCGCGCCGCGGCGAGGAGGGCGTGGACGCGGCGGTCCGGCAGCACGGTGTCGGGGTTCAGCAGCAGCGTCACCGGGTGGCGGGCGAGCGCGACGCCGGCGTTGTTGGCCGGCCCGAAGCCCGGGTTGGTGGCGAGCTCGACGATCTCGGCGCCGTGGGCCGCTGCGACCGCCCCGCCGTCGTCGGCATCGGGCGCCGTGTCGACGACCACGAGCTGGCGGTCCGGCAGATGGCGGTCCAGGGAGGCCAGCAGACCCCGCAGCTCCACGCCGGAGCGGTGCAGGACCACCACGACCGAGACCGTCACCGGGCGCCCCGCACGCCGGCCGCCTCATGGAGCGCACCGTGGAGGACGGCGGCCGCAGCGCCCCACGTCGGCCGGGGCGGCGCCGCGGCGGCCAGCCGTCCGCGCAGCTCCGGCTCGCGCTCCAGCCGCAGCAGCGCGTCCGCGAGGGCGTCGGCGTCGCCGACCGGGACACGCAGTGCCGCCGCGCCGAGCGTCTCGGCCCAGACCGGCAAGTCGCTGACCACCGCCGGGGTGCCGTGGGCGAGCGCCTCGAGCGGCGCCAGCCCGTAGCCCTCGCCGCGCGACGGCGCCACGAGCGCGAGAGCCCGGGGGAGGAGCACGGCCAGCGTGGCGTCGGCGGCGCCGCCCAAGCGGTGGACCCCGGGCAGGTCGAGCGCGACCTGCTCCCGGCCCTGGCCCACCACCACGAGCTCGGCCCGCAGGCCGGCGGCCCGCGCGCGCGCCCACGCTGCCGCGAGCACGTCCGGGCCCTTGCGGGGCTCCAGCGCGCCCACCCAGAGGAAGAACGGCGCCGTGACGCCGGGCGGGAGCCCGCCGCCGGCAGGCGAGGGCGCCTCCACGCCCGGCGGTGCGACGCGCGCGCGGAGCGGGTCGAGCCCCCAAGCGGCGAGGACGTCGTCGCGGGCGACGCGCGTGTCGAACAGCAGCCGGTCGGCGCGGGCGGCCAGGCGTCGCGGCCGCGCGACGCGGTGCCAGAGGCGCTCGTAGGCCGTGAAGTCACCGGGTCGCTCCTCCCAGGACCGGTCGTGCACCGTGAGCACGAGGCCCGTCGTCGGCCCGACCGCGAGCGGCCGCGGCGCCGGCGCCCACACGGCGTCCGCGCCGCCGACGAGCTCCTCGAGTCGCGGACGGCCGGTCAGCGCCATCCGGACCGCGTCCGCCCGGCGGGTGCCGCGCGCAGTCCCCTCGAGCAGCCGGTACTCGTCCTCGGGGTGGCCGGCCCGCAGGGCGGCGAGCATGCCCCGTGCGTACCGGGCGACGCCGCGGGGTGCACCCGCCAGCCCGCGGCCGTCGATCGCGAAGACCACGCTCCCAACGTTAACGGCGGGGACGATTCTGTACGCTCGCCGCGGATGGAGGACCGAACGCCCGCACGGATCGCGCTGGTCCACGACTTCCTGCTGGACCTTCGCGGAGCCGAGCGCGTCTTCGCGGCGATCTGCGACCTCTACCCCACGGCGGACGTCTTCACGGCCGTCTACGACGAGCGCGGCACCCACGGCGTGTGGGCGGGCCGCGACGTGCAGACGACCGGGCTGCAGCGCCTGCGGCCCACCGCGCGCACGTTCCGCGCCCTGCTGCCGTTCTACCCCGCGGCGATCGAGCGCGTCGATCTTCGCGGCTACGACCTCGTCCTGTCGTCCTCCAGCGCCTGGGCGCACGGGGTCATCCCCGACGAGCGCGCGGTGCACGTCTGCTACTGCCACAACCCGTTCCGGTACGCGTGGAACGCCCGGGCCGAGACGCTCGCCGAGACGCCCGCGCCGCTGCGTCCGCTGCTCGGGCCGCTGCTCTCACGCTGGCGCGCATGGGACACGCTGGCCGCCCGGCGCGTGGACGCCTACGTCGCGAACTCCGATGTCACCCGCCGCCGCATCCATCGCTATTTCGGGCGGGAGGCCGCCATCCTGGCGCCGCCCGTCGAGACCGGGCGCTTCGCCCCGGGCACCGTCGGCGACCACTACGTCGTGCTCTCCGAGCTCATGCGCCACAAGCGCATCGACGTCGCCGTCGAGGCGTTCACGCGGCTCGGTCTCCCGCTCGTCGTCATCGGCAAGGGCCCCGACGCCGCGCGGCTGAAGGCGCTGGCCGGGCCGACCGTGCACTTCGCAGGCCGCCTCGACGACGGCGAGGTCACCGCGACGCTCGCGAGCGCGAAGGCCCTCGTCGTGACCGCCGCCGAGGAGTTCGGCATCGCGGCCGTCGAGGCGCAGGCCTCCGGGCGGCCCGTCATCGCACTGCGTGAGGGCGGCGTCCTGGAGACGGTGCTCGAGGGGGAGACGGGCGTCTTCTACGACACCGTCGACGCCGACTGCCTCGCCGCGGCCGTCCGCGCCTTCGACGCGCTCGCGGTCGACCCCGAGGCGTGCGTCGCCAGCGCGCACCGCTTCGACGTGCAGCACTTCCGCAGCGGGCTCAGCGCCCACGTGGACGCCGCGATGCGGGCGGCCGCGGAGGAGCCGGGGCCCACCGCCCTGGCGCGCCGCCGCCGCGCACGCCACCTCGCGGCGTGAGGAGCACCGCGGTCGTCCCGGTCCACGACTCGCGGACCTGGCTGCCGAGCTGCCTCGCCGGGCTGGCCGG
>JBBQZE010000015.1:0-23581 GCA_038207985.1 Solirubrobacterales bacterium | reverse complement strand
TGACCGTCCTCATCTCGCTGACCGCGGTGATGCTCGTCCCAAGTCCCGCGTTTCGCTCGATGGCGTTGGGGATCATGCTCGCGGTCGGCTTCATCCTCGCCGCGACGCTGACGCTGCTGCCCGCGGTGCTGGCCAAGCTCGGCCCCCGGGTGGACAAGGGGAGCCTGCCTTGGGCGCACTCCGGCGAGCACCGCTCGCCGCGATTCGCGGCCTGGGGCCAGCGGCTGTGGAAGCGGCCGGTCGCCTACGGCACCGTGGCCGTCATCGCGCTGCTCGCGCTCGCGATCCCGGTGCTCGACCTGCAGACCGGCATGCCCTCGATCAAGGTGGTCCCCAACGGCGACAGTTCGCGTACCGGCTACGACCAGGTTCAGCAGGCATTCGGGACCGGTGCCCCCGGCACGCTGCAGATCGTCGCGCCCAACGGGGTCGCCCGGCGCGTCATGGCCACGGTCAAGGCCGACCCGGGTATCGCGCACGTCCTGCCGCCCCAGCCTGGCGCGGGCGGCTGGAGCATGGTGCAGGCCATCCCCACGGGCGACCCGTCCGGCAAGCCGATCGGCACGACCGTCGATCGTCTGCGCGGCGCGCTCCCCGAGGGCGCGCTGGTCGGCGGCGCGGTGGCGGAGAACCACGACCTCGAGACCGCGCTCTCGGCAAAGACGCCGCTCGTCATCGGGGTGGTGCTCGCGCTCGGCTTCCTGCTGTTGCTCGTCGCGCTGCAGGCCCCGTTGCTCGCAGCCGCGGCCGTGCTCACCAACCTGCTCGCGACCGGCGCCGCCTTCGGCGTCGCCAAGCTGATCTTTCAAGACGGCAACATCTCCGGCCTGCTCGGCTTCGAGCCCCAGGGATTCCTCGACGCGTGGGCGCCCGTGTTCTTCTTCGCGATGGTCTTCGCCATCTCCATGGACTACACCGTCTTCCTGCTCTCCTCGGCCAAGGAGCACTGGGACCGCACCCACGACGCCCACGAGGCGATGATCGGCGGCGTGGCGCACTCCGGACGCGTGGTCTTCGCCGCCGCGGCGGTGATGGTCGCGGTCTTCTTCACCTTCGCGCTCAGCGGTCCGTTGCCGCCCAAGGAGATGGGCGTGATCCTCGGCATCGCGGTCCTGCTCGACGCCGCCCTGGTGCGTCTGCTGCTCGTCCCGGTGCTGCTGCGCCTCATGGGCAAGTGGGCATGGTGGCTACCCAAGCCCCTGCACCGGATCCTGCCCCACGTCCGCTTCGGCCACGCCTGATTCGCCTCGCTCGCCGCACGGAGACCGTGACGGGGAGATCGGCGTCGGACCGGTTCTCCACCGAGACCCTGACGATCGTCGACGGCGGCGCAGACACCTGGACCGCGCCCGGCTTGCCAGCCGGGCGTTGCTCGGCCTCGCCGTCCACGTGCTCGCCGGACGCAACCTCGACCTCGGCATCACCGCTGCCATGCCGGCGGCGTGTGTGGTGTGCGGCGTCGCCACCCACCTGCTCGTCTCCGCCGCCTTCCTCGGCGGCCCGCCCGCCAACTGAACCCACGTCTCGAAAGGACGGCCACATGCACAACGTCAACAGCGACGCCCTCGATCAGACGATCGCCAAGGCCGAACAAGACCCCAGCGCTCTCAAACAGCACGTCAGCTTCGACGGCGAATGGCAGACCGCCGAGGGCCAGCCCCAATTCCGAGCCGTCATCCCACTACCCAACGGCGAACCATTCGTCTTCGAGGCCGACTTCCCGCCGCCGATGGGCGGCACCGGCTCCGCACCCAACCCGCTGGCCTACTGCTTCTGGGGCGGGCTGGCGTGCTACGCCATGACCTATGCCCAGGAGGCCGCACGGCAGGGCATACGGCTGCGCTCGCTGCGGGCCCGCGCCGAGGCCGACATCGACATGAGCCGCGCCCTCGGCGTCACCGAGAACGCCCCCGTGGAAGGCATCGACTGGTACCTGGAAGTCGACGCCGACGCCCCGAGCGAGAAGCTCCAGGAGCTCAAACGCATCGCTGACGAGCACTGCCCGGGCGTCTACTGCCTGCGCAACCCGGTCGAGCTGACAACCCATCTCGCGGTATGAGCGCCCTGATCGCCGTCGTCGCGCAAGGCGGGTTCGGCGACTGAGCCGGGCTGATTTCGACGGAGGCCGGTGCCGTCACCAAGCAGCTTGACGGGCACACGTATTCCTTCTGCCCAGCCTACGAAGCTGAAGCCGTTGCTGGCAGGATGGCGGGTTCTACCGAGCAGCACGTCGCGAGTGAGATCTCGGTGGTCAGTCCGCCGCCGAAGCTTTGGCGGTGAGCGCGTCCGCAGTCATGCCAGGGGATCTGCTGCTCGTCGAGGAACGTTCCAGCGAAGCGGCGCGTGACAGCAGTTCGCAGCAGCGCCGAGCCGGCCTTGGAGAACCAGCCGTCGGGCAGCGAGCAGAACGTGTAGATCAGGCGTCCTTGGGGGGCGAGGACGCGGAGCATCTCGGTCACGGCACGCCGCGGGTCGGGGACGGTCTCGATGACCCAGCCGCTGACGACGAGGTCGAAGCTGTCGTCTGCGAGTGGGAGCGCGAGGACGCTTGCCTGCCGGTGTACGCCCGGGAGATCGGCGGCCTGTTCGAGCATCGCCGGTGAGACGTCGATCATCGTCAGCTCGATTTCGGGGCAGACCGCGAGCATGCTGCGTGACAACGCCCCGGTCCCGCATCCGGCGTCGAGGACCCGCGTGCCGGGGTGCAATAGCGGGAAGACGTCGGCGAGCATCGCGTGTTCTGCGCCACCGCCGGCGAGGTGCAGCCACAGCTCGCGGAAGCGGTCGTAATTCGGTGCAGCTCGGTCGTAGACGGCTTCGACATCGCGAGCGGTGACCGGCCGCGTTGGCGGGGCGTGTCCGCGCGCGCTCATCTGTCTCACGTGCCCGGCGCCGGGCGCGTCGCTTCGAGCGTCGTGACGCGCTCGCGATACTCCTCGGCCGAGATCTCCCCGCGGGCGTAGCGCTCCTCGAGAATCTCCGCGGCGCCCGCGCGACGCGGCAGCGATGGCCCGTGCGGGCCTTTGAGGAGGTAGAAGACGCCGACTGCCAGAAGTCCCCAGAACAGCGTCATCGAGAGCCACATCCAGGGGGTGTTGTGCCACATGTACATCGCGTTCCTCTCTTAGGCGATCATCGGCAGCCGGAGACCCGGCCTGCCGTCGGTGGAGCGAGCGTCGGTGACGGGGTCAACGCGGAAGCGGAAGTCGCAGCAGCTCGCGCCGCCGACGAGCGTCTGTGAGCGCTCGAGGCGCGCGTCCCACATCTCGGCCAGCGCGTAGTCCAGGTTGCACCACGAACCCGCGCACAAATCAGCGGCGCCCCGTGGTCCGAGGTAGTCCGCGACGGGGCAGCGCTGCATGTCCAGCGAGCGCCCGTCGAGCTGCGCCACGTCGTCGAAGCGGTAACCGGGTCGGCCGAACGGGAACGTCAAAAAGGCGTCGACGCTCAACCGCAGCCGGCGGACCGGGTCGCGGGACAGCAGGCGGGTCGCCGCTTTCGTCACCCGCCCCCATTGCCGGTAGAAGCGCCAGCACACATCGCCGGTCAGCTCGATCGCGTAGTCGCGCTCGACGCCTGCTTCCTCGAGCGCCTCCAGGAAGGACAGCGTCAGCGCCGCAAGCATCACGTTCTGGCGGCTCCCCACCGTCGGCTCGCGCGGAAGATCGGGCACGAGATGCTCGAACCGCGCGTAGGCGGCATCGACGATTGCGGCGACGTCCGAGGAGGTGAAGCGCCCGGCCGTCGGATCTGAGCGCGACCTGCCACGCCCGACGATGGTCCGGCCCGCGACCGACCGCATCAGACGCGAGGACGCGCGGACCGCAGTCAGCTGCCAGGCGCTTGAGGCCGAATGCGACCGACGCGCGGAACGAGGGTCGAGCCGGGTCCGAAGGGTCATGCCTAACCGCTCGAGCTTCTTGTCGGTGTCGCTCGGCGGGCCCCGCGCCAGCCGCACATCGCGTGCTTGATCTGCATGAGCACAGGATGTCGGCGCTGCGCACGCAGGACAACGGGGGTAGCCCGCAGGGCAGCCGCCACAACTACTTAGGCAGCTGCACATCTGCACGTTCGTGCAGCTATCCTGCCGAGGGATGTCGCACGGTCACCTCTCGGCCTCCGCCCACCAGCTCGACGCCGCGTTCGCCGCGACGGTCGCCGAGACGATGCAGGCGCTCGCGACCCCGAGTCGGCTTCGGATCCTCGGTCGCCTGTCGGTCGGCCCGTGCTGCGTCAACGAGCTTGCGGCCGAGGTCGGGATGCATTCCGCGGCCGTGTCGCAGCAGCTGCGCGTCCTGCGTCACCTCGGGCTGGTCATCGGCCGCCGCGACGGCCGCCAGGTGACCTACGACTTGTACGACGACCACGTCGGCCAGCTGCTCGAGCAGGCCATCTCCCACGTCGAGCACCTCCGCCTTGGCCACGCCGAGCGAAGCACCAGCATTGACCGAGCGGTGGTGTCGCGATGAGCGGGAAGGGCACCCTCGGCCAGGCACACGAGCACGCGGCAGATGCCGACGACCACGCCGGGCACTCCCACGGTCACGGCCATTCCCACGGGATGATCGATCGCTCGATCACCCAGTCGCGCGAGGGGCTGCGAGCCGTCTCATTCAGCCTCGGTGTCCTGCTGCTCACCGCCACCGCGCAGATCATCATCTTCGTCGCGACGGGCAGCGTCGCGCTGCTTGCAGACCTGATCCACAACGGCGGCGACGCGCTGACGGCGATTCCGCTGGGCATCGCGTTCTGGCTGCGCTCACGCGTGGCCGAGAAGCGTGCCGGCTATTTCGTCGTGGCGACCATCTTCGTCTCCGCCGCCGTCGCCGCCGTCGAAGCCATCAACCGGCTCATCCACCCCCAGACGCTCGACCACCTGTGGGTCCTCGCCCTCGCCGGAGTGGTCGGCTTCCTCGGCAACGAGGCGGCCGCGCAGGTCCGCCTGCGCGCCGGCCACCGACTCGAGAGCCCCGCCCTCATCGCCGACGGCAACCACGCCCGCATCGACGGCTTCGTCAGCCTCTCGGTCGTCGCCAGCGCGATCGTGGTCGCCCTCGGCCTCACCGTCGCCGACCCACTGATCGGCCTCGCTATCACCCTGGTCATCCTCCGGATCACGTGGGACTCCTGGGCCACCATCCGCGCCGACCAGCATCACGGGGACGAGGCAGTCGCTGAACGCGACCCGCCCCGTTGATGTCGGCGCGAGATGTGCACTAGCCGCTGCTTGACCCGCTTCGACCCGGGCGCAGCGCCGAGAGGGAACCGCCAAACCCGGTCTCCGACGGACCCAGCCCGGCTCACAGGGCGCGCCCGACATACGGATTTCAAGTCGCCTGTGATGGGCTGGCGACGTGCTCGGCGACAGCGCGCCATCTGCTGTGACGTAAGGAGCGGCCCGGAGGGGTAGGTGATACAGGGCATGAGCTCCGGCCTGCTGCTTCTCGTCCTCGGCGTCGGCCTCGCCGACTCGATCAACCCCGTGCCGTTCGCGATCGCGGTACTGCAGGCCGCGCGGTCGCTGGGCAGCGTCGTGCTGTACGTCGCCAGCGGCTTCGTGGTCACCCTCGCGGCGGGACTCGTCATGCTCGCCGGCCCGGGGACCGCGCTGCACGGCCTCGTCTCGCGAGCCTCGCCGACGCTCGTGCACGTCGGGCAGATCGTCGGCGGCGCGGTTGCCGTCATGGTCGGCATCGGGCTGTTCGTCCACCACGAGCACGACAGTGACCCCGACGCTGAGGCGCGGAAGTTCGAGGACCGCTCACCGGTCGCGCTCGGCGCGTTGATCGCGGCGCTCGACCTGCCCACCGCGTTCCCCTACCTCGGAGTGATCGTCGCCGTCATCAGCGCCTCGATCGCGACGTCCGAGCGTGTAGGACTGATCGTCATCTACAACGTCTGTTACGCCCTCCCGCTGATCACCGTCGTCGCGGTCAGGGCGATCGCCGGTGAGCGGGCGAAAGAGCCGTTGGCCGCTGTGCGCCGAGCGGTCGAGCGCTGGGGCTCGAGGGTCTTCGGCGCCATCGCCATCCTCGTCGGCATGCTTTTCCTCTACCGCGGCATCAGCCGGATCTGACGGCAGACCACAGCAGCCATGTCTCCGCGCCCGGCTCTGTGAGCTCAGCGTCGCTTATCGCCGCAGCGGCTACTGGTCGCCCCAGCCAGCGCCGCCTCGATGGGCGTCATCGGCTGGCCGGCGAAGGCCTGCGCCACGGCACGTGCGTCGAATCGCATGTCGGTGGTGTCCATGGCAATCGCGGCCCTGGCCTTGCGGTCGAAGGGGGCCATCACGTGCAGCAACCGGGGCGGGACATGGCGCACCTTCGCCGTAGAGCCGCGCGTCCGTTGCAGCACCTCGGCCAACTCGTTGAACGTGAGGTCCTCCGGTCCTCCGACCTCGATCGTCTGCCCGCGCAGGCCAGCATCGATGACGGTGCGCTCGACGACCGCTGCGACGTCGCCGACCGAGACGAAGTTGATCGGGTTCTCGCCGCGTCCAAAGACGATCGGTTTGCTCATGATGTCCGCCCACAGTTCGACGAACGCGGCCGCCCGGACGATCGTCCAGCGCACCCCGCTGGCTCGCACGTGCTGTTCGGCTGCGTACTTGGCGCGAGACAGATCCATCGGGCTTGTCGCGGACGCGCCGAGGACCGACACCAGCACGACATCCGCTCCCACGGCCGCGGCGGCATCGACGAGGTTGGCGTTGCCATCGCGATCCACGGACGCCGGCGACACGCGTCCGGGCCCCGCGAAGCCATGCACGGCGGACACGACCGTCGTCACGCCCCGCAGCGTCGACTCGAGGCTCGCCGGGTCTCGAACGTCACCGGTGACGATCGCGGCGACACCCGCGAGGTGGCGTGCTCGGGCCGGATCACGCGTGAGCACCCGTACGTCCAGGCCGCGCGCCGCCAGCCGCGTCACTACCCGCGAACCGAGTCGCCCGGTTCCGCCGGCAATGAGGATCATCGCCGCGCGACCTGAGCACTGACGGCGTCATCGACGCTGCCGTCGGCGAGGTCGACCGGCTCGAGGTAAAAGCGCGCCCGCTGCACCAGATCGTCGCGCACGCCGAACACCACAACGCCGCGCATGTGGTGGGCAGTGCCGTCACGTCGCGTGCCTGTCATCTCCCATTCCGTCCAGGCCGTGTCGCCGTCGGCGGTGCTTCTCACCACCTCGGCCGCCAGGTCAGGGACGAATTCGAAGATCTGGGTCCAGTTGCGGCGCACCTGCTCGCGTCCGCGGAAGCCCCGGGCCGGGTGGACTGGGGTCTCGTTCTCGTAGTCCTCCGCGAAGCACGCGGCTACTGCGTTGACGTCGTGGTCGTTGGTGGCCTGAACCAACCGGTCGACCAGCGCTAGGGCGGCTTGCATCGATGTCACCGGCACTTTCGTTCTAGTAGACTGGAACTGTTTCCACGATGGACCTCGAAAACGGCAATGTCAAGCGCAAACGCTCCTACGACGCCAGTCGACGCCGAGTCGAGGCGCAGCGCAAGCGCACCCGGATCGTCGCTTGCGCCGAGCGGATGTTCCTGCGCGACGGCTACGCGGCCACCGCGATCACTGCGATCGCGGCGTCCGCTGACGTCTCGGTCGACACGATCTACAAGTCCTTCGGCGGCAAGGCCGGGCTCGTGCGAGCGATCCGGACCCGCGCTCTCGAGGGCGCCGGGCCGGTGTCGGCCGAACGCCGATCGGATCAACTCCACGGGCCCGACGCGGATCCTCGCGCGATCGTCCGGGCATGGGGGGCGCTGTCCGCGGAGGTCGGGCCGCGTGTATCGCCGGTCCTCTTGTTGATTCGCGACGCCGCCGTCACCGACCCGTCAACGCGCACACTCGTCCAGGAGATGGACGCTGATCGCCTGCACCGCATGACCCAGAACGCCCGCCGCCTGCACGATGCCGGCCACGTGCGCGCCGGCGTCACCCTTACCGAGGCCGCCGACGTCTTGTGGACCTTCAGCTCGCCAGAGCTCTATGAGCTGCTCGTGCTGCGCCGAGGATGGAGCGCCGATCGATACGGCCGCTTCATCGCCGACGCGATGATTCACGCGCTCCTGTAAGTCGAACACGATGTGGCCGCGGGACGTCGTGCCCGCCGGCAGCTCCGCGGTGCGCCGGCGTTACGTGATCTCAGTCGTATGTCGCCGCGCTGCGGCGGGCTATTTGATGTGCAGGTTGATGCCCAGGAGCAGCAGTGGCCATAGCGCGACCGCGAGCAGCGCCGACAGCAGCGGCTTGAGGTGGTCGGCGTGGGTGAAGTAGTGATGTGACGACGCGACAATCACGCCGATCACGACGTAGATGAGACTGCCGATTCCTGATCTCATGCCGATCCCGTTGGGTAGCGGTTCATTTATGCGTGACCACCGCGCGCCCGCATCGTACGCGAGGCCGGGGGCGACGGGTGACCTTGAGTGTTCGCCTGCGTGGCGGTCGTATCGTCTGCGCGGTGCCGGTAGATCTGCTCCGAGTTGGTGACCGCGTTGCCGGGACCGCGATTGAGCGGTTGACGAGCGCGCATCATGCGCGCAGGCTGAACAGGCTCGGGCGCTCGGCGCAACATTCGCCGCCAGATGACGGGCGGCTGTGGGCCGCAGGCGACCCGCCGCCACGGACGGGCAACGCCGTCGACGTGCTGATCGGTGGCGCGGCGTACTTCGCGGCGCTCGAGCAGGCCATCCGCGGTGCGCGTCGCAGCGTGCTCATCGCCGGCTGGTCCATGACGCCGGGGTTCGCGCTGGTGCGCGAAGAGCCCCCGGTGCTGCTGCGACAGTTGCTGGGCGACGCGGCCGAGTCGGTCGACGTCCGCGTGCTGCTGTGGGCCGGGGCCCCGGTCCCCATGTCGGCGTCGAGTCGAACGGCGGGGCGCAAACGGCGTGATGAGCTCGTCCACGGGACGCGGATCAAGGCTGCTCTGGACCGTCACGAGCGTCCGATGCATTGCCACCACGAGAAGGTCGTGGTGATCGACGACGAGATCGCTTTCGTCGGCGGCATCGACCTGACGAACCTCGACGGTGATCGGTACGACACGCCTGAGCACCCAGGACGCGGGCGCATGGGGTGGCATGACGTCGCCGCACGACTCCGCGGACCCGCGGTAGCCGATGTCGGCCGTCACGTCGCCCAGCGCTGGCACGCCGTCACCGGTGAGCGCCTGCAGGCCCAGCCGGCGGACGTCGTCACCGCCGGTGACGTGGAGCTGCAGATCGTGCGAACCGTCCCAGAGAAGCTCTATGACGTCGCGCCCCGAGGCGACTTTCGCATCATCGAGGCATACCTGCGCGCCCTCCGCTCCGCGCAGCACCTGATCTATCTCGAGAACCAGTTTCTGTGGTCGACGGAGATCGTGAGCATCCTTGCCGACAAGCTGCGCCGACCGCCGACCGCCAACTGTCGCGTCGTGCTCGTGCTGCCGGGCAGACCGAACATCGGTGAGGACGACACGCGCGGACAACTCGCGCGGCTTGCCGAGGCCGACGGCGATCAGGGGCGTTTTCTGGCCGCCACGATCCGGGCGCTGTCCGGTACCACGAGCGATCGTGTGTATGTACACGCGAAGGTCGCGGTCGTCGATGACCGCTGGCTGACGCTTGGCTCGGCCAACCTCAACGCGCATTCCTTCTACAACGACAGCGAGGTCAACATCGTCACCTGCGACGCGGCACTCGCTCGCGACACGCGGTTGCGGCTGTGGGCCGCCCATCTCAACCGCGAGATCGACGACGTCGCGGGCGATTTCAGCACCGTCATCGACGAGTTGTGGCGCCCCATCGCCGCCGAGCAACGGCAACGCCAAAACCGCGGAGAGCCGCTGACACACGGACTCGTCGAGCTGCCTGCGACCTCACGGCGCTCTGAACGGCTGCTCGGCCCGTTGCAGGCCCTGGCCGTGGACGGGTAGCAGCGACAACGCCGCCGTGAGCCTCGCGCCCGCGCCGCACGCGAAGCACCTCGGAGCACGCGCAGTCCGTCGCGGCACCTGACGCAAACGCCGCCTATCCCTGGGACCCCGGGGGGCAGCGACAGGTCCGCTTCGAGGTTGCCGGCCGGGTCGGCGACGCGAAGCGCCGCGAAGAACCTTTGCCGAAGCTTTACCCCGCGCGTCATCTCGCGGTCGCGGAGCACCGCATCGGTGGTGCAGCACTTCCGGCTCCCTAGCGAAACAGGACCCTACGATGCAAAACCCCGCCACGACCTCACCGGATACGACCAGCGCGATGCGCGACACGGCCGCCCGCGCCACCGTCGCGCTCGGCCTGCTCGGACTCGCGCTCATCCACGTCATCGACGCGGTCGGCAAGTACACCGAGACCCGGTACCTCTTCTGGATGTACGTCGGCCTCATCCTCAGCAGCGTCGCCCTGGCGGGAGCGCTGCTCTTCACCCGTTCCCGCTTGGCGCTGCCCGCCGCGATCGCACTCGTGGCCTCCGCCCTGGCCGGCTTCCTGGTGAACCGCACGATCGGCCTGCCGAACGCCACGGGCGACATCGGTAACTGGACCGAGCCGATCGGGCTGGCGAACATGTTCGTCGAGGCCGTCGTCCTTTTCGTCGCTATCCCCGCGCAGGTGCTCGCCGCTCGCGCCACCTCCCGCGTCCCGGGCCGCGCCCTTAGCTCCCAGCTCTCCCCCGTCTCCGCCTGACCCGACAGCCTCCGGGGTGGCGGCCTAGGGCCACCACCCCGGAGGCCCGGCCTTTGAAATCCACCACAGCTCTCGAGACAGTCCCGGGACAACGGCCGCCAGCACTCTTGGTGATAGCGCTCAGCCCGGCACGGGGCGAGCGCGCCAACCCACGACCAGCAGCAGCGAGGCCGCGCCTGCGGCGAGAGCGCCGAGCACCGCGAAGCTCGTCAATGCGAGCACAACGCCCGAGCCGAGCCCGCCGGACGCTCCGGCGAGCCCGATCAGCAGGTCCGCGTTGCCCTGCACGCGGGCGCGCCGCTCGAGGGGGACCGCGTCGGTGAGCATCGCGCTCCCGGCGATGAGGCTGAGGCTCCAGCCCAGGCCGAGCAGGAAGAGCGCCACCGCGAGTGCACCGCTCGACCTTGGGTCGGCCAGCGCCGCGAGAGCGCCGGCGGCGATGAGCACGACCGCGCCGAGGCGCAGGGTGACCCGGCGTCCGGCGCGGTCGCAGAGCACGCCGACGAACGGGGAGAAGAGGTACATGCCCGTGATGTGCACGCTGATGATCAGGCCGATGACCCGTAGGCCGTGGTCGTGCGCGCGCATATGCACCGGCGTCATCGTCATCACGGAGACCATCACGAGCTGGGCGCCGATCATTGCGGCGACCCCCGGGAGCGCCGGGCCCCGAAAGAGTTCGGCCCAGCCGCCGGACGGCTCCGGGCGCTGGCCCCCGGCCGGCTGCGAGCGCCGTGCTACCACGAGCGGGTCCGGGCGCAAAGCGAGGCCGACGACCGCGGCCGCCGCCGCGTAGGCCAAAAAGGAGAGCCCGAACGGTCCGGCGAGCACGGGCAGACCGATGTCCCGGGCGGCGCGACCCGTCACGTCGACGAGGTTCGGGCCGGCGACGGCGCCGAACGTCGTCGCGAAGAGGATCGTGCTCACCGCCCGCCCGCGCTGATCGGCCGGCGCGAGATCCGCTCCGGCGTAGCGCGCGAGCAGGCTTCCGGCGTTGCCCACACCGAACAGCGCCATTCCCGCGACGAGCAGAGCAAAGCTCTCCAGAGCCGTCGCGAGCACGACCACGGCCGAGCCCGCGGCGCCGAGCCCGTACCCGGCAGCGAGGCCGGGCCGGCGGCCGTGGCGCTCCATCAGCCGAGAGAGCGGCACCGCGGCGAGCGCACCGCCGGCCGTAGCCATCGCGAGCGGGAGACCCGTCAGCGCGTCACCGCCCAGGAGCTCCCGGGCGATGAGCGCCCCGACCGCCACGCCGGCGGCCAGTCCGAGCCCACCGAGGACCTGCGCCACCACGAGCACGCGGAGCGTGCGACGCTGGACGGCGGCGAGGGTCGAGAGGGCTGGCACCATCCGGAGTCTGCGCGCAGACTATGGGCCGACGGCGGGGGAACATCGCGGCGAGGTCACCCGTCCATGAATTGCCGTGGCCCGGGAGGACGGTGAAGCGCCGCTCGAGACCGGCGACGCGCGGGTATCTGTTGCGTCGACCCCAGGCGCTCGCCGGGCGGGCGGAGCCGTGCGGCTCATCATCGACTTGCGCGCAGGCTCAGGCGGCCGGCTCCGACCGCGTCCCCACCTGCACCGCGGTGCCGTCCGCGCTGAACAGTCCCTCGACGGAGAAATAGCGCTCGCCGGTGTCGTAACAGAAGATCAGGACCGTGCTCGAGTCGGGGATCTCAGGCAGCTTCTGCGCAACCGCGGCCAGCGTGGCGCCCGACGACGGGCCGACGAAGATGCCCTCCTCGCGCGCCACGCGCACCGTGTAGGCATAGGCGTCCTCTTCGGAGACCTGGATCACGCCGTCGAGCGTCGCGGTGTGCAGGTTCGCGGGGATGAAGCCGGCGCCGATGCCCTGCAGGCGGTGCGGGCTGGGGTCGCCGCCGCTGATGAGCGGTGACTTAGCGGGTTCCACCGCGAACGTCTGAAGCTTCGGGAAGTGCTCCTTGAGCATTTCGCTGACGCCGGTGATGTGTCCGCCCGTTCCGACACCGGTGATGAGGAAGTCCACGCCGCCCGGGAAGTCGTCCAGGATCTCCTTTGCCGTCGTCTCGCGGTGGATCTGGATGTTCGCCGGGTTCTCGAACTGCTGTGGCATCCAGGCCCCGTCGATCTGCTCCACGAGCTCGCCCGCGCGCGCGATCGCGGCCTTCATCCCGCCCTCCCGCGGCGTGAGCTCGAGCTGCGCGCCGTAGGCCGCCAGCAGGCGCCGACGCTCGAGGGACATCGACTCGGGCATGACGAGGATCAGCTTGTAGCCGCGGACGGCTGCCACGATCGCCAGGCCGATACCGGTGTTGCCCGAGGTCGGCTCGATGATCGTGCTGTCGGGCCCGATGATCCCGCGGCGCTCAGCGTCATCGATCATCGCCAAGCCGATGCGGTCCTTGATCGAACCGCCCGGGTTGGCCCGCTCGGCCTTCATCCACACGTCGACCTGCCGGTCTGCATAGAGCCGGTTGATCCGAACGTGGTGGGTGTCCCCGATGGTCTCGAGGATGTTCGCTGCCTTCACGGCGGTCTCCGATCTGGGTCGCTATAGATTGAAATCGAGCAGCTCGTCACCGGGCTGGGCCGTCTGGCGCTCGACACGTGCGGTGGGCGTGACAACGGAGTGGGCAGGGATGCTCTGGGTCAGCCACACGTTGCCTCCGATACGGCTGCCGTCGCCGATCACGGTGTCGCCGCCGAGGATCGTCGCATTGGCGTAGATGACGACGTCGTCGCCGATCGTCGGGTGGCGCTTGACGCGCGCCATCCGCTTGTCAACGCTCAGGGCGCCGAGGGTGACACCCTGGTAGAGCTTCACACGGGCGCCCAGCACGGCGGTCTCGCCGATGACGATGCCGGTGCCATGGTCGATGGCGAAGCGCGCCCCGATGCTCGCGCCGGGGTGGATGTCGATGCCCGTGTCGCGATGGGCGATCTCGCTCAGCACGCGCGAGACGAGCGCGACGCCGGACTGCCGCAGCTGGTGCGCGATCCGATAGACGGCCGTCGCGAAGAAGCCGGGGTAGGCGAGGATCACCTCGTCCAGCGAATCCGCCGCGGGATCCCCGTCGTAGATCGCCTCCGCATCGAGCAGCAACGCCGCGCGGATCGTCGGCAGCTCAGCGAGGAAGGCGGCGACGACCGCGTCAGGTTCTCCGCAGTCCGCGCCCGGGAGGCACAGCGCCTCGGTGAGCAACGTCTGCAGCGCCGCGACCTCCTCGGCGATGTCGCCGGCGCGCCCCCCGACCTCTGCCGCGAAGTGCGGGAAGAGCAGTTCTAGCGCGCGATGGGTGAGCAGTTCGGCAAGCTCGTGCAGTCGCGGCGGCAGCGAGTACTCCTGGCGCTCGCGCGCGAGCTGGTCCAAGAACGGCGCGGTTTCGTCGAGCTTCCCGGCGATGGCCATCACGGCGCAGCGTATATCGGACTCGAACCGATGATCCCTCCTTACCTCGATAATCCCTCCTTACCTTTGAGAACGGGGGGCATTCCGACCGGGACGGCGTGCCCGCTGTGGTCAGCCAGAGTCCGCTTCGGTGCTGCGATTTCGCCGCAGAGCCGAGGGCCCCACAAAGAATCCTGCTCTGCGCCGGCGCCGGCCTCGACCAGGTCACGGCCCGCGAGCTCGCGCTGAAGATCGCCGAGGGCGCACGGCTGCCCACCTCCGCGCTGGAGCTGGAGACCGTCGTCCACGGACAGCTCGCCGGAAACGACGCCAGCGGCGCGCTGATCCTCGTGGCGGTCGCCGACCACCCCGATCGCGAGCGGATCGCGCGTCGTGCCGTTCACGCGCTCGAGCCGACGCTCGGCGCCCTGGGCGGTCGTGACGGCGACAACGTGCCTGCCGTCCGGCCGCGTGGAGATCTCCACGCCGGTGGTGCCAAGCGGGCCGCGAAGAGACGGAGGTGCGTTCTGTCAAGGACAGAGCCTTGATTCCATCTCCCTCGTTTCAATCGAGGGAACCACCAGCCCGCCCGTCGGTTGCCGATAGCTTGCGGTCGCCGAAGGCGAACAGCGCGCTGACCATCAAGTAGACCAGGCACACCAGCACGCAGTTGAAGGCCACCCGCCAGTATCCGTGGGTGGTGACGTCGACGAACGGATAGGGATACCACGTGGATGCGGCCCCGTGGGCGAGTGTGTAGCCGAGCCACAGCAGGGGCCATATCAGTGCCCCCAAGACGACGGCTCGATTCATCCGAGGGCGTGGGCCGAACACGAGCCATCCGATCACCATCATGATCGGGACGATGTAGTGGAAGACGGTGTTCGTGGTTACCTGGTCCCAGCCTTCGGGCTCATGCACTCGCGCCAGGACCGTCGAGTAGACGATGCCAGTTATCGCAATTCCGATCAGGGCGCTCTGGCACAAGATGCGCCTGGCCGTGCTGTCCCGATTCGGCGCGCGCGCGAGTACCGCCGACACGATCATGGACAGGATGTTGGCCTGGATGGTGAAGAAGCTGAACACACGCAAGAGGCGGGTGAACAGCGGGCCGCCCTTGAGTTCGCCTACTCCGTGACTTGGTGGCGTGGCTGAGAGTTGGACTGCGATCTTGATCTGGATGACCAGAGCCGCCAGGACCAGGACGGCGATCGTCGCGTACCACACCCGGGAGCGCACAGCGGCAGCGTAGACCCCGCTGGGGCGTTGACCTTTCCTTGGTTCTGACTTGAGCGGGAGTCGTGCCGTGAAGAATCGATCGTTACGGCGGACTCGAACCGAGCAGGCCCCATCGCGCCGCAGCCGATGCATGTCGAGATCGTGAGCCGGTCGGGTGGTGGCGGCCTCGGGTCTGTCGTGTTCGCGTGTCCCCCGGGCACCAAGGGACGACGATGACTCGCTGGGGTCGCCCCCGGCTCAGCCGCCCGGTGCTCCGACGTCGAGGAGCTGGGCGAGCTGGTGGAGCATGCTCGAGCGCGGGAGGCCGCCCTCGCCCCAGAACGCGTCGTGGGCCTGCCTGCCGGCGAGCCGGTGCGACTGGTGGTCGTGCCAGGACGGCGGATCCCACACGCTGGCCGCGCGCGCCCACGCCCTGCCGTGATGGGTGTAGAGCACGATCAGGTTGTCCCCACTGCCCATGAAGTGGCCCTGGTGAGCGGTGAGGGTCAGGCCCAATAGCGGAACCCCGCCTTCGGGCAGCGCGCGCGCCGGGGCGCCGCCGGCCGTCGACAGACCCTCGTCGAGCTCGGCGAGCCACGACGCCAGCGCCGCCGGCTCCTCGGCTGTGACGAGTCGGGTGATCGTGGCGTAGCCGCGGGTGAACATCAGCTGGCCGTCGCCGGCTCGCGCGGCGAGATCGATCTCGAAGGTCTGACCGACCAGACCCCCGGCGCGCAGCGGCGTGAAGCGCGCGATCTCGCTGGCGTAGTCGGGCCAGGTCTCCGGGGCGCACAGCGCGGCGATCGCTGCGGCCGCCGACGCCATCTCGACCGGAGGGCGCGCGTGCCATCGCCGCTCCTCGCGCGGCGCCCGTGCGGGGGTGAGCGGTCCGAGCGTGGCCAGGCGCATCCGCTTGACCGGCTCGTAGGCCTGCCGCTCCTGCGCCGTCTCGAACACGATCCCCCAAGCGCGCCGGCCGTCGTCGGCGTACGCGTCGGCGAATCCGGCGCCGAGCAGGCGTTCGGCGCCCGCGAGAAGCTGCTGGCGGTCCAGGGTCCCGGGACGTTCGCCGTCGAAGCGGTCGCAGCCGAACGCCTGGTGGAACGCCGACACGTCGCTCAGATGCAGCTGGCGATCGGCCGCGTGGCGATACCAGTACGTGATCAGCGTGGCGAACGCCAGCCGCAGGTCGTCCACGTCGCGCTCTGCGACGTTGCGGCGGTAGTACGCAGCGCTGAGGAAGTCGGTGACCCAGGCCGCGGCGTTCCGGCTGGCGATCGAGCAGGCCGTCAGCCGTGCGAAGCCCAACGCCCCGGCCCTCATGGCGCTTGGCACCGTCCTCCCGGGCACGAGCTCGTAGACGTCATCGAGGTGCTCCGGCAAGCGCTCGGTCATGCGCCGCGTCGCTCCGCATGCTCAGCCGCCCGAGCGCGCACCTCGTGCTCCTGCAGGCGCTTGCCGACGGTCCGGTGCAGCACGATCACGCGCGCGCCGGCAGACGAGACGATCTTCGGCTTGCTCGGCGGTGCTTCCAGCGTGGAGGTGTCCCAGCTCTGCATGCGTCTCCCTGGCGTCAGATCGATTGGCGGTAGCCGAAGAACTCGTGGCCGCCGCCGATATCGGCGAAGTCCGCGACGAACTCGATGCCCCGATCCTCTTGAGCATCTTCCTCCGGCCGGAGCGGGCTGCAATCCGCGGCGGCCACGCGCAGGAGTCCGTAGTCCTCCGGCTCGTACGTCGTGGGTCTACGGATGTCGTCTCCGTCGTATCGCCGCCGCCTCGACCTCAGCCGTAGGTCAGCTTGATGCCGAGGTAGACCACCACGAGCGAGGCGGCGGGCACCAAGAGGGAGATCGCTCGCGTCGACGGCGTGGCGATGTGCAAGCCGGTGAGGACGAGCACGAGCACGAGCGCTGCAAGCTTGAGGCGCAGCACGTCGCTGTGCCATAGCCCGTAGTGCGAGGCCATCGCCGCTCCGGTGGCGATCAGCACGGACAGCGCTATGGCGCTGGCCACGCCGAAGCGACGGGCGAGCGCTCGCGTGGTCGCCTCGTCGCCCAGGCGGTGCATGACGGGGACGACCGCGATCACGAGCACGAGCTGGCCGCCGACGAAGAGCGCCATGGCGACCAGGTGGGCGAAGCGGATCAGCGTCCAGAGTTCCGCGCCTCAGCGCTCCAGGAAGGGCTTGATCATGTCCATCGGCAACGGGAAGACGATCGTCGAGCTGTTCTCTGCACCGATCTCCAGCAGCGTCTGGAGGTACCGCAGCTGCAGCGCGGGAGGTTCGGCGCCGATGATCTTCGCCGCCGCGGCGAGCTTCTCGGCCGCCTGGAACTCGCCCTCGGCGTTGATGATCTTGGCGCGCCGCTCGCGCTCGGCCTCGGCCTGGCGGGCCATGGCGCGCTGCATCGCCTCCGGGATCTCAACGTCCTTGATCTCCACCGTAGAGACCTTGATGCCCCACGGCTCGGTCTGCTCGTCGATGATGACGCGCAGCTGGTCGTTGAGGCGGTCGCGCTCGGCCAGCAGCTGGTCGAGGTCGGCGCCACCGAGCACGGAGCGCAGGGTGGTCTGCGCGATCTGCGACGTCGCCGGCTCGAAGGCCTCGATCTCGGTGACCGCCGCGACCGGGTCGACCACGCGGAAATAGCAGACCGCGGCGACTCGGGCCGGCACGTTGTCGCGCGTGATGACCTCCTGCGGCGGAACGGTCAAGGTCACGGTGCGCAGGTCGACGCGGACCATGCGGTCGACGACGGGGATCAGGGCGATGAGTCCCGGCCCGCGGACGGGCGCCAGCCGCCCGAGCCGGAAGACGATGCCGCGCTCGTATTCGCGGAGGACCTTGAGGCTGGTGACGACTGCGAGCAGGCCGAGGAGCACCACGACGCCGACGACGATCGCGAGCATCGGGTCAGACCTCGGGGCGCTGGCGGGTCAGGCGCAGCCCGTGGGAGGGCGCGGGAACGGGGAACCCGGAGGGATGCACGCGCAGATCATGCGCCATCCAGCGCCCGGCCAGCACCGTGGCGGCAAGCAGCCCGAACAGCACGGCCGCCTCGTCGGGCCGATGGTGGCGTACGGCCTCGACGGACAGGACGAGTCCCGCGACCACGACGAGCAGCAAGGAGAGCGCGCGGTGGAAGCGTCCAGCCTCGGAGTGCGGCCACGGGTCGAGCGGCCGCACGATCTCGCGGCCCCGGTCCGAGTCGGTGCATGCGTCCTTGCGCGGGCAGCCGTTGCAGACGTGGGCCTTGGCGCGGTAGCGGACCAGGCGCCGGTCGTGATCGAATTCGTGGGGCCACAGGTGCTCGCCCTCCGGGCAGCGCCAGTGGTCGTGCGTGGCGTCGTACGCGAAGCCCGCGGTGCGGTAGCGCAGCGAGCGGCGATGGGTGTGCGAGGAGAGCCACTCGAGCACGAAGGCGCTAAGCAGCATCAGCGCTGCGTAGCCGCCGGCGAGCAGGACTTCCACGCTCACGTGAGCTTCGCCGCCGCAGCTTCGTCGTCGCGCATCCCGGCCGTTCCGGGAGGCTCGGTCACGATGGTGAACAAGATGTCGTCCGGCTCCTCCAACGTCGTGCGCTTGACGGTGTGGCGGACGCCCAGATAGGCGATGTAGAGCGTCGGGAGCGCACCCCCGGTGATGAAGATGACGTCACCCGGCAGCCGCAGCCACTCGATCAGCGCGTTGGTCGAGTTGTTGACGAACTTCAGCTCGCGCGCTTCGAAGTAGCCGGAGTCCACGGACTTGTACAGCTGCAGGATTCCGAGCGGGAGCAACGTGGCGAAACACATCCACGCCAAGCCGATGTTCGTCGACCAGAAGGCGATCTTCGCCCACTTCTCCGGCCATTTGTCCGCGGGAATGAGGTAGCGCTGGCAGAACAGCGCCAAGCCGATCGCGAGCATCCCGTAGACGCCCATCATCGCCGCGTGTCCGTGGTTGGCCGTCAGCGCGGTGCCGATCTCGTAGTAAGAGACGATCGGCAGGTTGATGAGGAAGCCGAAGATCCCGGCGCCGACGAAGTTCCAGAAGCCCACCGAGACCAGGAACATGACCGCCCAGCGGTGCGGAAACGGCGTGCTCGACTTCGAGTGCTGGGCGGCCCCGAGCTGCAGGAAGCTCCACGCCTCCACGGTGAGGAACGTCAGTGGAATGACCTCCGCGGCCGAGAAGAACGCGCCGAGCGCCATGTGCTCGGCCGGCTCACCGGAGAAGTAGAGGTGATGCATGGTGCCGACCACGCCGCCGATCGAGTACAGGATGATGTCGAGGAAGACGACGGTGAGGGCGACCTTCTCGCGCACGACGCCGAGCAGCACGAACATGTAGGCGACCATCACCGTGGTGAACAGCTCGAGGAAGTCCTCGACCCAGAGGTGCACCACCCAGAAGCGCCAGAACTCCGTGGTGGTGAAGTTGTCGCCGGTGCGCGCGATTAGGCCGACTGCGTAGAAGGCCGGGATCGCGCAGGCGGCCAGGAAGAACAGCCACGGCATGTTGCCCGGGTGCTCGGAGCGCAGGCGCTTGCGCAGTACCCGAAAGAGCATGAAGACCCAGAAGAACAGCCCGATGGACAGCAGCACTTGCCACAGTCGGGCGAGGTCGAGGTACTCGAAGCCCTGCAGGCCGAACCAGTTGCTCGCGCCGCGCTGGAGCACGCCGTGGATGCCCAGGTAGGAGCCGATCAGCGTCCCGAGCACCACGACCGTGAGCGCCCCGAGCAGCGCGTAGGCGAACTTGCCCTGGTGCTTGGGCTCGCGCCGGGCGATCATCGGCGCCAGGAAGATGCCTGCCGCCACGAACGACGTGGACACCCAGAACAGCGCGAGTTGCACGTGCCAGGTCCGCATGAGGTTGTACGGGAAGAGCCGGGCGAGGTCGAGCCCGAAGAACCCGTCGATCTCGGCGCGGTAGTGCTGCGTGGCCGCCCCGACGACGGTCTGCAGCAGGAACAGCGCGGCCATCACGAAGAAGAACCATGCCGTCGCGCGCTGACCCGGCGTCAGGGCCACGTCGCCCGGCGAGCGGAAGGAGAGCGCGGCCTGCTCGCGTCCGTGCCAGCCGAGGAACTGCCATCGCCCGAACGCGGCGAACAGAAGCCCGATGCCGCCGAGCAGCGCGATCAGCGAGAGGACCGACCACACGACGACGTTCGCCGTCGGCTTGTTGTCCACGCGGGGCTCGGACGGCCAATTGTTGGTGTACGTGTAGCTGTGGCCGGGGCGCTGCGTGGAAGCCGCCCACGCCGTCCACGCGAAGAAGCTCGTGAGCTGCCGCAGCTCGGTCGGGTCGGTGATGGCGCTGGGGCGCAGACCGTGGTCGGTGTTCGGGTCGGAGAAGAAGCGGCTGTAGTGGCCCACCAGGCGCCGGAACGCCTCCGCTTGCGGTGCGGTCAGCCGCGCCGTGCCCGTCTTCTCGTCATAGCGGTTGGTACGGAAATCCTCGATGGTCCGGCGCGCCGCGCTGTCGGAGGCGCTGCCGCCGTAGCTCGCCTTGACGAAGTCCGCCGAGCGGCGCAAGTAGTCCGTGGTGAAGTCCGGCCCGAGATAGGCGCCGTGCCCGAAGGCGGAGCCGTACTCCATCAGGCCGTTGTGCAGGAAGACCTGCTGGCCCGTCTGGATGTCCTTGTTCGTGTAGAGCACCCGACCCTGCGGGTCGACCACGCGCTGAGGCACCGGCGGCTTGGCCATGTACGTGCGGTAGGCAAGGAGCCCGAGGATGAAGAAGCCCACGAGCATCACCAGCGCCGCCGCCTGGATCCACCCCCGCGACAGATCGAACGGTCGTCGCTTCGGGTGCTGCCCCATCGCTGCCGTCATAGCCGCCTCGCGTCGTCTTGAGCCGCCACGCCTCGGCGATGACCACCAGCGATACCAGGTTCGTCCAGATCACAGGGAAAAGTGTCTGGACGAACGGCTGCTGTGAGTGGCGAAGGGAAACCCCGTCGCTGGATGAGGACACGGCGCTGCAGCATCTTCGGGCCGAGGGCCAATATCTGGCCGATGACCGTGCACCGCCGCGGGTCCGGTCGCCTCGGCCGGCTTCTGGCTGCGGGCGCATCCGTCGTGGCGCTCGGCGCCAGTGGTCAGCCGGAGAACTCGACGGCCAGCAAGGCGTGGAGGCTGTCGTAGTCGTCTCGGCACGCGGGACAGCCTTCTAGGTGCGGACCGAGGCCGGGCACTGCGGCGTCGGCGTCGCGGCCGGCGAGTTCGAGCTCAACGTAGCGGTCGAGCAACTCGAAGCAGTCCTCGCAGCTGACCTCGGCCTCGGCGGGTCCGAGCAGGCGTGTAAGCAGGCCGCGGTCGGGATCTTGCCCGGAGGTCATGAGCCGTGGCCTTCGCTGAAGGAGCCGACGTGGAGTCCCTGCTCGGCAAGGCAGGCTCGGAGTTTGCGCCGGGCGTCGTGCAAAGTCTTGTAGAGCGCGCCGCGCGTCGTGTTCAGGCGTTCGGCGAGCACGTCGATCGGGACGTCGTTGAGCGTGATCGCGGCGAGGATCTCGCGCTGGTGGGGCGTCAGCTGCTGCTCGATCGCCTTGCCGACGGCGCGCATCAGTTCAGCGCTCTCGGCCTCCTGCTCAGGTGTCGCGCGCCGGTCGGCCATCAGGCCCCAGTAGTCGGACTTGATCGGGACCTCACGTCCTTGCCACGCGCGGCGGCGCAGTTTGACGGCGGCTTCGAGCAGCGCGAACTTGTACGCCCAGGTCGTGAAGCGGCTCTCGCCGCGGTAGGAGTCGAGCTTGCGCAGAATGGCCACGAGCGCGTCGTCGGCGCTGTGGTGGGCGAGGTCGTCCTGATCGCCGCCGCGCAGGTGAGGCATCGCCGCTGCGCGACGCCGGATTTCGAAGCGAGCGGCTCCGAGTAGCAGCTCGTGCAGGTCGCTGATCGCTCGGTCGCGTTCGGCTCCTTGCGCGCGAAGCCGGCGCAGCCACTCCTGCGACACGGCGTCTGGAGCGGTCTGCGGAGCTGCTGTGCTGGGGTGGGAAGGCGGCACGAGTGATGCGCTCTCGTCACGGACGCTAACAGCGCCGCGGTCGCTGGCGACGGGGCTCGCCTTCAGCATCATGTCGGCCCGTCGTGAAGCGGCGCGAGGATCCGCACGGCCACTTTGACCGGGCACCCGCGGTCGACAAGTTCCAGCACTGCGTGGAGGTCATAGCCCCAATCGGCCGCGATCTGCCCTGCCTGCTTGGCCGGCAGACCAGCGTGACGCAGACGCGTCGTGCGCCACGCGACGACGGAGTCGCTTGCGGCTGGCTGCTCGGAGGACGGCATGGCAGCTACTTCGCGTCGCTCGCGGCGCGGTTCTTACCCCGGGGCGTGTCGTGGCGGTGCATGCGCATCCGGATCGGCGGACGTGTCGCACCGCCGCCGTCGAGGAACTCGCGCGCGTCGCCATGGGCCTGCTCGATGAGCATGTCGGCGTGACCGAAGTCGATCGGGGCGATCGTGAGCGGGCAGGGCGGCGGCAGGACGATGAGCGTGGCCTGGTCGCGGTGCTTTTCGATGTCGTCGATGAGGCGCCGCTGCATGAGCAGGCTGAGGGCCTGCAGCGCGAGGGCCAGGGCGCCGCGGGGCGGCTGTGCCAGGGCGCACGCGTGGCCGGTCGGGAGAACGTAGATCTCTTGCGCGCCGAGTTCGACGGCGTGGGAGATCGGGGTGTTGTTCGCGACGCCGCCGTCCATCAGTTCGCGGTCGCCCCACGCCACCGGCGGGAGCACGCCAGGGATCGCGGCGCTGGCCATCACCGCGTCGATCACCGATCCCGACGACAGGCGCAGCTCTTCGCCGGTCACCACGTCGACGGCGACGATGTGCAGCTCCAACGGCATGTCCTGGAGGCGGTCGCGTGGCACGTGTCGTGTGACCAGCCTGCGCAGGCCGGAGTCGGGGACGAGGTGATCGCGCGATCCGATGAAGCCGAGCAGTCCCGTCAGCGGGTTCAGCGGGAACACCTGGCCGCGCCGCAGGCCGCGCCAGACGTCGCCGAGAGCGTCGGCGGTCGCCACCGTCTGGGGTCGCGAAGCGATGAACGCGCCGTTGAGCGCGCCGGCGGACGTGCCGACGATCAGGTCGGGGACGATTGCGTGCTCGTAGAGCGCCCGGAGCATCCCGACCTGGATCGCGCCGAGGCTCGCGCCCCCTGACAGCACGAACGCGATCGGCTTGCTGTCGCTCATGTCGTCTTGGCGTCGTGTCGGCGTCCGTCCTTACGCGACTGCATCGACGTAAGACATGGCGCGAAGCGGACGCCAACCCCACCATGACCATGACCGTGATCGATAACGCGCGCCACCTCGACCTGATCCCCGCGCCAGCGCTGCAAG
>JBBQZE010000014.1:0-25352 GCA_038207985.1 Solirubrobacterales bacterium | reverse complement strand
TCGCGTCGCGCATCATCCGCTCGACGGGGTACTCCTGGACGTAGCCGTAGCCGCCGAGCACCTGGATTGCCTCGAGGGTGACGGCCATCGCGGTGTCCGAGGCGAAGAGCTTGGCCATCGACGTGTACTTGCCCAGCCCCGGCTCGTTGCGGTCGGCCATCGAGCAGGCCTTGTAGAGCAGCTCGCGCGCCGCGGCGGTGTGCGTCTCCATGTCGGCGAGCTTGAACTGGATGCCCTGCATCTGGTTGATCGGCTTGCCGAACGCGATGCGCTCTTTGGCGTACTGGTTGGCGAAGTCCGTCGCGCCCTGGGCGATCCCGACGGCCTGGGCCGCGGCGCCGAGGCGCGTGCGCTCCAGCGTGGCCAGCGCGACGGAGAGGCCCTTGCCGACCTTGCCGAGCACGTTCTCGGCCGGCACCCGCACGTCGGTGAGCACCGGGGCACCGGTCGGGGAGCCCTTGATGCCGAGCTTGTGCTCGAGCTTGCCCGGATCGAAGCCGGGGCGGTCGGCTTCGACGATGAACGCCGTCATCCGGTTGGTCTCGCGGTCGGTCTTCGCGATGACGACGTAGTAGTCGGCGATCGTCGCGTTGGTGATCCAGTTCTTGGCGCCGTTGATGACCCACTCGTCGCCGTCCTGGACGGCGAACGTGCGCATGGAGGCGGGGTCGGAGCCGGCCTCGGGCTCCGAGAGGGCGAAGGCCGGCGAGATCTCCCCCGTGGCCAGCCGCGGGAGGAAGCGCTGCTTCTGCTCGTCGGTGCCGAACAGCGTGATCGGCAGCGAGCCCAGCTCCTGGACCATGAGGATCAGGGCCGTGGAGGCGCAGGCCTTCGCGATCTCCTCGACCGCGATCTGCAGCATCAGCGTCCCGGTGCCGGTGCCGCCGAACTCCTCGGTGAACGGCAGCGCGAGGATGTCGTTCTCCCCCAGCAGCTTGCGCAGGTCCCACGGGTACTCGCCGGTCGCGTCGATCTCCGCCGCCCGCGGGCGCACCTTCTCGTCGACGATCTGGCGGATCGTGTCGCGGAAGTCGCGCAGCTCCTCCGGGATGTCGTAGACGCCATCGGCCAGAGCGCTGTCCATCCCCCGATGGTATGCAAGTCGCGGCGGGCGATTGCGCTCGGGGGCGGAGGGGTACTCCCGCCGCATGCAACTCGGAACGAGCATCCTTCTCATCGCGGTCGGCGCGATCCTCAAGTACGCCGTCACCGCGAACGTGTCCGGCGTCGCGCTCGACACCGTGGGCGTCATCCTGATGGTGGTGGGTGTCCTCGGCCTCGTGATCTCGATCCTGATGCTCACGATCTGGGCCGACCGCTCGCGTGGCGCCGTCGTGCGCGACCGCTACGTCGATCCGGCCGACCCGCGGCTCTAGGGCCGGGTCAGCCGACGGCGACGGCAGCCTGCGGCGACGTCGCCGCCAGCGCGGCGAGCAGCCGGGGGGTGAGCTCCTCGGCCGTGACGGGCCGTGAGACGAAGTAGCCCTGGGCCAGGTCGCAGCCGTAGCCCGCGAGCTGCTTCCAGGTCTCCCCGTCCTCGACGCCCTCGCCGACGACGCGCAGGCCGAGCGCCCGGGCGAGCTCGATGGTCGAGCGCACGATGGCCGCGTCGCTGGCGTTGTCGCGCATGGACGACACGAACGAGCGGTCGATCTTCAGCTCGTCGACGGCCAGGGTGCGCAGGTGCGCCAGCGACGAGTAGCCCGTGCCGAAGTCGTCGAGGGACAGCGATACGCCGAGCGCGGCCAGACGCTGCAGCACCGCGGCGCAGCGCTGCGGGTCGGTCATGACGACGTCCTCGGTGATCTCCAGCGTGAGCATGCGGGGCTCGACGCGAGAGCGCGCGAGGTGCTCGGCGATGTCGTCGGGCAGGCGGGCGTCGAGGAGGTCCGGGACCGAGAGGTTGACGGCCACCGTGAGGTCGAGCCCCATCTGCGCCCACTCCTGCTGCTGCTCGAGCGCCCGCTCGAGGACGTGCATCGTGAGCAGCCGCATGAGCCCGGCCTGCTCGGCCTGGGCGAGGAACTCGCGCGGCGCCAGGAGCCCCCGGACCGGGTGGTCCCAGCGCACCAGCGACTCGACGCCGACGACCCGGCCGTCGGAGAGGTCGCTCTTGGGCTGGTAGTAGACCTCGAGCTGACGGCGCTCGATGCCGAGCCGCAGCTCGTCGGTGACCGCGAGGCGCTCGCGCGAGTGCACGTCGCGCTCCGAGTCGTACTCCGCCCACCCCACCCGGGCCCGCTTGGCCTGGTACATCGCCACGTCGGCGCGCTGCATGAGCGCCGCGACGTCGTGCCCGTGCTTGGGGAAGCGCGCGACGCCGATCGACGCCGCCACCCGCACGCGCAGGCCGTCGAGCTTGAACGGCTCGTCGAGCGCCACCTCGAGCGCCCGGGCGACACCCGCCGGCTCGTCCTGCCCCGAGCCGCTCAGCACGATCGCGAACTCGTCGCCGCCGAGGCGGGCGAGGAGCGCCTCGTCGCCGAGGGCGCCGGCGAGGCGCGGGCCGAGGTCGCGCAGCAGGCCGTCGCCGACGGGATGGCCGAGCGTGTCGTTGAGCTCCTTGAAGCCGTCGAGGTCGATGATCAGCAGCGCGCAGGACGTCCCGTCACGGCGCGACTGCTCGATCGCTGCGGCGAGGCGCTCGTAGAGCAGGCGGCGGTTCGGCAGCCCGGTGAGAGGGTCGTGCTCGGCCTCGTAGCGGGAGCGCTCGACCTGCGACTGCAGCGCGCGCGAGACGCCGGCCACGAGCCGGAAGAGCACGAGCCAGGAGAGCCCGAGCCCGACGGCCAGCAGGGCGAGGAGTGTGCGCAGGTCGTGCGTGATGGCAGCCGAGATCGGCGCGTAGGGCTCGTAGATCTCGAAGGCCCCGGAGGGCGTGTCGCCGTCACCGAAGCGCAGCGGGACGTAGACCTCGACGAGCTTGCCGAGCCCGCGCTCCTCGCGTTGCTCGGTCAGCGTCCCGTCGGTGACGCCCACGTAGGGCTTGCCGGCGAACGCGCCGGAGAGGCTCTTCTCGACCGCGAACCGCTTGCCGATCGTCGCGGGGTCGTCCGAGTACACCAGACGCCCGCGGCGCGACCACACCTTCACGCGCGTCAGGTTGCCGTTGCGCCGGACCGCGGCGACGACGGCGTTCAGGCGCGCGAGCCGCGCCTTGGAGATCGTCCCGCCCCGCAGGTCGGCCGGGCGCAGCAACGGCCGGATCGCCTCGTCGGCCAGCAGCGCCGCGGTGTGCCGCGCGTCGACCAGCGCCCGGTGGCGGATGCCGCCGGCGAGGAAGTGGCCCAGCACGAGGCCGAGCACGATCAGGCAGGTCGCGCTCAGCACCGAGAACCGGAGCAGGGGATTGACACGCACGGTTTTCCCCGCTTCGGCACTTCCGCGCCCGAACTGGACCCCTTGGGGTCCGGCCTCGACGCCCGGTCAGACCACCGGGCCTGCTTTGGCGTCCGGGGCCTGCGGCGGATCGGGCAGGCGGTACCACTCCGTCATCCGCCCGCGGGTCACCTTGATGGCCCCCAAGGCGGTCCCGCCGGGGCCGTCGCAGGCGGAGCCCGCGCGGTCGGTGAGGCGGTAGGTCACCACCAGGTAGCCCTTCACCGTCGAGGCGTCGACCACCTCGGCGCCGCAGGGGAACGTGCGGTTGAAGCCGATGCGATCGCGACGGTTGCGCAGGCGCAGCGGCGGCGAGACGTTCACGACCACCGCCCCGTCGGCGAAGGTCGCCGCCGCGGCCTCGATGTCGCCCCGGGTCAGCGCCGCGAGCCAGCGCTTGACCACGGCGAGGTCGCCGCGGTCGGCCGCCTGGCCGCTGGCGTGGTCCGGCACGCCGCGGGGGAGCAGCGGCGAGGGCGTGGCGGGGGCCGGCGTCGAGCCGGGCGGTGTGCTCGGCGTGGTCCGGGCGCCGGTCGTCCCTGCCGTCGAAGGGGCCTCCGACGCCTTCCCGCCGCCGCAGCCCGCCAGCGCGAGCAGCGCCACCGCCGCCCAGGCACCGCCGCGTCGTTTCATCGCTCGATGATGGCAGGATCCGCCGGGTGCCCGACCCGCCTGCCGCACCCACGCCGCCCGACTCGTGGGAGCCCGAGCTCGCCGAGCTGCGCCGCCGCCAGGCGCTGGCGCGGCGGATGGGCGGCGACGAGCGCGTCGCCCGCCAGCACGCGTCCGGGCGCGGCACCGTGCGCGAGCGCATCGCGGCCCTGCTCGACGACGGCACCTGGGAGGAGACGGGCTCGGCCTCCGGCGTCGGCAGCTACGGCGCTGACGGCGGCCTCGACGACTTCCTGCCCGCGAACATGGTCGTCGGGCAGGGCGCGGTCGACGGCCGCCGCGTCGTCGTGCAGGCTGACGACTTCACGGTGCGCGGCGGGGCGGCCGATGCGGCGATCTGGGAGAAGATGGTGTGGGCGGAGCGGGCCGCCCACGACCTGCGCCTTCCCCTCGTGCGCCTCGTGGACGGGACGGGCGGCGGCGGCTCGGTCAAGACGCTCGAGTCGATGGGCTTCTCCTACGTGCCGCCTCTGCCGGGCTTCGAGCTCGACGTGGCCAACCTCAGCCGGGTGCCCGTCGTCGCTGCGGCGCTCGGACCGTGCGCCGGCCTCGGCGCCGCGCGGGTCGTGCTGTCGCACTTCTCCGTCATCGCCCGCGGGACCGCGCAGCTCTTCGTCGCCGGCCCCCCGGTCGTGGCGTGGGCGATGGACGAGACGCCGGACAAGGAGGAGCTCGGCGGCTCGCGCGCCCAGACGCGGGCGGGCGCCGTGGACAACGAGGCGGCCGACGAGGAGGACGCGCTCGCGCAGATGCGGCGCTTCCTCTCCTACCTGCCGAGCTCGGTGTGGGAGGCGCCGCCGGTCGTCGCCACCACCGACCGGGCCGACCGCCGCGAGGAGGAGCTGCTCTCGATCGTCCCGCGTGACCCCCGCAAGCCCTACAAGATGCGGCGCGTCCTGGAGCTCGTACTCGACCGCGGCTCGGTCTTCGAGCTCGGGGCGCGCTTCGGTCGCTCCACCATCACCGTGCTCGCCCGCCTGGACGGCGTGCCCGTCGGCGTCCTCGCGTCCGACCCCAACGTCTACGCGGGCGGCCTGACCGCCCAGGCCGCGGAGAAGGCGACCCGCTTCGTCGACCTCTGCGACCAGTTCCGCCTGCCCGTGCTGAACCTCGTCGACCAGCCGGGCTTCGTCGTCGGGACGGAGAGCGAGCGGGCGGGGACGATGCGCCGCGGCGCGCGGATGCTCGCTGCGGTGATGCAGGCGCAGACGCCGTGGGCCTCGGTCATCGTGCGCAAGTGCTATGGCATCGCAGGCGCCGCGCACGGGGACGGCTCCCGGCTGAACCAGCGCTGGGCGTGGCCCAGCGGCAACTGGGGCTCGCTGCCGATCGCCGGAGGGCTCGAGGCGGCCTACCGGCGCGAGCTCGAGGCCGCGGAGGCGACGGGCGGCGCCGAGGCGCGGGCCGCGCTGCGCGCGGACATCGACGCCCGCCTCAGCGCCGTGCTGTCGCCCTTCCGCTCGGCCGAGCGCTTCTCGATCGAGGAGGTCATCGACCCCCGGGACACCCGCCGCATCCTGTGCGCGTGGGCCGCGAACGCCGCCCGCATCGTCCGGCAGGACGTCGCGACGGGCCCGCCCGTGCGCCTGCGCGGGTTGCGCCCCTGAACGAGGCGCCCTGCCGCGAGCAACCGGGCGGCCGCGTCCGCGGGCTGCGATCCTGGGCGGCATGAGCCCCGCGTTCCCCTCCCAACCCGGCATCGAGGTCACCCCGGAGCAGGCCGAAGCGGCGCTCGCGAGCGGCGAGGCCGTCCTCGTCGACGTCCGCGAGGGCTACGAGTGGGAGGCCGGCCGCGTCCCGGGCGCCGAGCACATCGAGCTCGAGCGCCTGGCCTCGCGCTCGGACGACCTGGCGAAGGACGCCACCCTCATCTTCCAGTGCCGCCTGGGCGCCCGCTCGGCGATGGCCGCCGAGGCGTTCCGCGGTGCGGGCTTCGACGCCTGGTCGATGGCCGGCGGGCTGGAGCGCTGGGTGCAGGAGGGCCGGGCGCTCGAGCCCGAAGACGGCACCGTCGCGCCGCACTGACGCAGGTGGGACACAGGGTCGGGGCTCCGGCTCTGCTCGGCGGTCAGCCTGCCCGCAGCGCCCGCGCGACCACGGCGAGGCTCCACCCGGAGCCGAGCGCCACGAGGGCCCCGGCCGTCCGGCGGCGCCCGGTCCCCGCCGCGACCAGCCCGGCGACCCGCACCGGCGTCGTCAGGCGGGCGGCCCGCGTCACCGCCGGGTCCGGGGCGTCCGCCCGGCCGAAGTAGATCCACAGCGCATAGCCGAAGCCCGCACCGAGCCGGGCGAGCTCCCCCGCCACCGCCACCGGCGGGATCGTGTCGGCGCGCACCGCGCCGCGTAGGGCGGCCACCGCGAAGCACGTGTCCACCAGCCCCTCGAGGTCACGTCCGAGCCGGGTGGGCTTCGTCGCGCGGGCGAGGCGCCCGTCGAGCCCGTCCGTGGCCCACGCCGCGAGGCACAGCGCCGGGCCGGCACCGCGCGCGGCCAGCGGCACCATCCAGGTCCGTGCGAGCGTCGCGGCGTCGGCGGGGCCGAGCTCGCGCGGGCGCCCGTCCTCCGTCTCGAGCATGCCGAGGTGCCAGTCGAGCATCACCCCGGTCGCGGCCCACCACGCGAGGTCCCCGCGGAGGCAGCGCAGCGCGTCCGGCTCGCCGGCCAGCGCCGCCCGCCCGGCGTAGGCCGCCGCACCCGCGGCCAGCCAGCGCCGCATCCGCCGCGCGGTGGCGGGCCGAGCGGCCCGCTGCTCGCCGGCCCGGCGCTGCGACGCTACGAGGAACCCGGCGACTGCGGGCGGGGAGAAGCGGGCGTCGAGGAGCCGCTGAAGCTCGTGTCGGCTCCAGCGCTCCCCCTCGGTGAGCGCTCCGGCGCGGGTCGGCACGGTCGCGCCTACCCTCGCAGCCCGCGGGAGCCGCGGGCGCGCGGCGGCAGCCCGCGACGAAGCGCCACGACGAAGGTGGCCAGCGCTCCGGCGAGCACCACGAACCCGCCGGCGTCGTCCCACCAGCCCGGGCCGACGGCCGAAAGGACCCCGGCGACACCGACGGTGAGCGCGACCCCGACGGGCACCGCCCACGTCTCACCGAGCACGAGCTTGCGCAGGGTGGCGAGCACGGCGATCACGCGGGGGCCCGGGCCAGTGCGGCGACCTGCCAGAGCGCGACCGCGGCCAGCCCCGCGGCGACGTAGAGCACCGCGGCGTCCCCGCCGGGCCAGGTGACCCCGAGCCCCTCGGCGGCGAAGAAGGTGCCGAAGGCGGTGAGCAGCACGCCGACGCCGAGCTTGAGCTCGGTCTCCGGGAGGCGGGCCAGCGGGCCGCGCAGGCGCGCGCCGGCCGCCGCGACGAGCACCACCGCGATCCCGCAGCCGACCAACGCCGGCGCCGCCGAGCCGGGGCGCGAGGCGAGCGCGCTGACGATGAGGACCACCTCGACCCCCTCGAGCATCACGCCCTTGAAGGCCACGGCCCGGCCGGCCCAGTCCGGCTCGCCCTCCGGCGGCAGCGGCACGTGCTCGAGCGCCTCGCGCGTCTCGACGTACTCCTTCAGCGCCGAGGAGCGCGACTTGCGGCCCGCCAGCCGCAGGGTCCCCTTACGCAGCCACTCGAGGCCGATGAGCAGCAGCAGCACGCCGATGACGACCCGCAGGCCGTCGACCGGCACGCGCGCGAGCAGCACCGGGCCGAGCAGTACGCCGGCCGCCAGGCAGGCGACGGTGGCCGCCACCGCGCCGAGGACCGCGTCCCGCCAGCGCCGGCTCGCCCCGACGGCCACGACGATCGCGAGCGCTTCGAGCAGCTCGACCGCGACCGCGACCGCGGCCCCCAGCGCGAGCAGGACCGCGTTCACGGCTCGGGGTCGTCTCCCGCCGCCGGGGCGGCGGTGCCCGCGTCGGGTGCGGCGAAGCGGTAGCCCGTGCCGTAGACGGTGGTAATCGCGTCCTCGTGCCCCTCCCCCAGCGCCGCGAGCTTGCGGCGCACGCGCTTGACGTAGGTGTCGAGCGTGTTGTCGTGGACGATCGCCCCCTCGGGCCAGGCCGCGGCGACGAGCTCGGAGCGGCGCACGACCTTCGGCGCGCGGGCGACGAGCGCCGCCAGGACCCGGTACTCCGTAGGGGTGAGCGACTCGACCGCGTCGCCGAGGTGCACGCTGTGCCCCGTCGGGTCGAGGTGCAGCGCCCCGGGCGCCACGGGTTCGGCGACCCGTCGCCGGACCAGCGCGCCCAGGCGCACCACCAGCTCGGAGAACGCGAACGGCTTGACGAGGTAGTCGTCGCCGCCGGCGTGGAAGCCCGACAGCCGGTCGGTGAGCGCGTCGCGGGCCGTGAGGAAGAGGACCGGCGCGTCGACCCCCCGCGCCCGCAGCGCCTGGCAGACATCGCGGCCGTCGGCGTCCGGGAGCCCGATGTCCATCACGATCGCCGCGGGGGTCTCGTTCTCCACGAGCGCGAGGGCATCGGCGCCCGTGACCGCGGCCGACACCCGGTACCCCTCCTCGCGCAGACCGCGGACCAGCGTCGACCGCAGCGCGTGGTCGTCCTCCACGACCGTGATCAGCAGGGTCATGTCGGCCAGGGTACGTGGCGGGCAGGCGTCCGGGGCACGATCCATGCACCGAGGGTGGGCTTGGCGCCTGGACCCATCCTGGACGTCCCCCCGCGGCCCCGGCCGCTCGCGTCAGACTCCTGCGGGTGCCCGTGCGCCTGCCGCTCGACATCCGCCGCCGGCTCGTGCTCGCGTCGGCCTTCGCGGTGGCCGTCGGCCTCGCGGTGCTCACCGCCGCCTTCAACCTCCTGCTCGGCGTGCGGCTCGAGCGCGACGCCGACGCGTTGCTGCGCTCGCGCGCGGACGCACGGCTGTCGACGCTCGCGCTGGACAACGGCCGCCTCACCGTCGAGGACCCACTCGACGACGCCCGCCTCAGCGAGCGGGCGTGGGTCTTCGACGGCCGACGGGCGATCCTGCGAGCGCCGGGGTCGTCACGGGTGCAGCGGGCGGTCGACGCGCTCGTCGTCTCCGGCGCGACCGACGCGCGCAAGATCCCGGACGACCTCAAGATCCTCGCGCGGCCGGCCTTCGGGCGGGGCGGCAGCCCGCGCCTCGGCACCGTCGTGGTGAGCGTGTCCCGCCGCCCCTACGAGGCCACGGAGCGCACGGCGTTCGTCGCGACGCTCGTGCTCGATCTGCTGCTGCTGGGCTTCGTGGTCGTCGTCGCCGGGCGCACGATCACGGCCGCGCTCGAGCCCGTCGGCCGCATGACGGCGCAGGCCGATGAGTGGAGCGCGCACGACCCCGACGGCCGCTTCGGCCTGGGGCCCCCGCGCGACGAGCTCACCGCGCTGGCCGCCACGCTCGACCGGCTGCTCGACCGCGTCACGGCGAGCCTGCGCCACGAGCAGCGCTTCTCGGCGGAGGTCGCCCACGAGCTGCGCACCCCGCTGGCCGGGGTGCGCGGCACCGCCGAGCTCGCGCTGCGCCACCCACGGCCCGAGGCCGAGCTGCGCACCGCGCTCGAGGAGGTGGTCGCGGGCACGGACCGCATGACCCGCGTGGTCGACACCCTCGTCGAGGCGGCGCGCGCCGACGCGCGGACCACGGTGGCCACGAGCGACGCGCGGGCGGTGGCCGGCGCGGTCGTCGCCGCGCTCCGCGACACGGCCGGGGCGGAGGGCGTGGCCCTCGAGCTGGACGCGGCCGGCGGCGAGCCGCGGATCGGCGTCGAGGACGCGCTGGCGGCGCAGATCCTCACCCCCGTGATCGAGAACGCGATCCGCTACGGGCGCTCCCGCGCCTGTGTGGCCGTCGCGGCCGGCCAGGGCGACGTGCTCGTCACCGTGACGGACGACGGCCCGGGCATCGGCGCCGACGAGGCCGAGGCCGTCTTCGCCCCGGGCGCCCGTGGGCGCGCGGGCAGCGGGGTCGCGGGGGCCGGGCTCGGGCTGGCGCTCTCGCGGCGTCTCGCCCGGGCGATCGGCGGCGACGTGGCCGCGGGACCGGACGGGGTCGTGGTCCGGCTCCCCTCGGGCTAGGCGCGTCCTCCCGCGGGTCCGGCACGGCCGCTGGACGACCGCCTCGTGGAACACGTCATCCGCGGTTCAGCGCGGCCGGAGCACCGCCACCCCCGACCTCGGGGCCGGCGCACGCACAGCGCGGCCCCGGCCGTCGTCGTAGCCCGGCTCGGCGGACCGGTCGCCCGCGCTTGCCGCGCGCAGGAGGCTGACCACCATCGCGCAGGCGACGAGCCACACGAGGAGTGCCACCACCACAAGGGTCATGCGGGGAGTCTTCGCGACGCACCGGACGTCCCCTGCCGAGAAGGCCCGCGCCGTCCCGTTCTTCCTCACAGCCTCGTTCGTGCTCTACGCCCGCGCCGGCGAGGCACGGGGCCCACGCGTCGCCCCGCGCCTGCGCCGCCTGGCCTGGCTGGCCGCGTTCTGGGTCGCGGTCCGGTCGCTGACAGCGGGGATCGGCCACGTCGACCTGGGCGGCGCCCCGGCGTTCGTCTTCAGCGCGAAGCGTTCGATACGTCGTCCTGGCGGCCGCCGAGTGGGCGCTGCTGGCCCACGGCGACGCCTTCGCGACCGACGCCACGATCCTCTCCCCCTACGCCCGCCCGTCGCTCGTGGTCGCCGCCGACGCGATCACCCTGGGGCTGCTCGGCGTCCGCCGCGCGGCACCGCGTTGGGTGCGCGCGGTGTCGGAGTCGTCCCTCGGCATCTACTGCATCCACCCGTTCCTGGTGACGCACGGCGCCTCGGTGTTCCGCGGCGCCTGGGACACGATCGCGCCCCGGGGCTGGCTGCTGTTCCTCGTCGCCGCAGCGATCAGCGCCGCGCTGGCGCACCCGCTGCGGCGGGGGCTGGTCACCTAGTGACGACGTCACCCTCCGGCTTGCCGCGCACGCGCTCCGTTGCGTCCGTGCGAGTCACGGTCAGGTAGGCGACCACCGCGGCGATGAGCGTGAGGAAGATGATGCTGGTGACCGTCGTGCCGAGGGCGAGGCCCCCGTCGGCCTTGGCCTGCGAGAGGTAGTCGCCGATCGACGCGCCTAGCGGCCGCGTGAGGATGTACGCGATCCAGAACGCGGTGACGGCGCCGAGCTTGAGCACTCGGTGCGCGAAGAAGACGAGCGCGATCGCGCCGGCGAACACCAGCGCGGACTTCCAGTAGCCCAAGTTGATCTTCTCGGCGACGAGGTCGCCTGCGGCGGTTCCCAGCGCGAACGTGAAAAGGACCGTCAGCCAGTAGAACCCTTCCCGCTTGGACGTGTAGACCGTGTGGATCGAGAGCGTCCTCTCGCTCGCGTACCAAGCCGCAAAGGTCAGCGCGAGTGCGACTGCGAAGATAATCGTGCTGGTGGTGAGCGCCACCCCGAAGTTGTCGACCATGTTGTCGGTGATCAGGGTGCCGACGACGCTGATCAGCACGACCCCGAGCCAGTACACGGTCGGCAAGTAGCGACGCAGCCGGAACTGGAAGACGAGCACGATCGCCAGGAGCGCGGCGACCACGTAGGTCGTGTTGGTCAGCCCGAAGCCCAGGTTCGTGTTCAAGTAGTCCGCCGCGGTCTCGCCGACCGTGGTGCAGAGGATCTTGATGACCCAGAAGTAGAACGTGACCTCGGGGACCTTGTTGAGCATGCGGCGGCCCGTCGAGGGGGCGGCAGCGGGCGTCGTCGTCGTCGCGGTGGTGGTGGCCATGCCGCACAGAGTGGCCCGCCGGTCTGGATGCAGCCTGGACGGCCGCGTCAGCCGAAGAACGTCTGGTAGACCAGGAACGCGTTCAGAGCGATGATCGTGGCCGCCACGATCGAGGCGACCGCCGTGGTGAACCCGCGGTTGACGAACGTCCCCATCACCCGCGGGTTGCGTGTGAGGACCACGAGCGGCACGAGCGCGAACGGGATGCCGAAGCTCAGGACCACCTGGGAGATGATCAGCGAGCGCGACGGGTCGAGGCCGACCGCCAGGACGACGAGGGCGGGGGCCATCGTGACGCCGCGGCGCAGCACGATCGGGATCGCCCGGGCGATGAACCCCTGCATCACGACCTGGCCCGCGTAGGTCCCCACGCTTGACGAGGCGAGGCCCGAGGCCAGGAGCGCGAGCGCGAAGGCCAGCGCCGCCCCGGGGCCGACGAGCCGGGAGAAGCCCGCGTGGGCCTCCTCGATCGTGTCGACCGCGATCCCGCTGCCGTGGAACAGGCTCGCGGCGATGAGGAGCATCGAGAGGTTGACGACTCCCGCGAGGACCATCGCGATCGTGACGTCGATGCGGGTGAAGCGCAGCATCGTCCGCTTGTCGGCCTCGTCGCGCAGCGGGATGCGGTCCTGGGTCAGCGCGGAGTGCAGCCAGATCACGTGGGGCATGACCGTCGCGCCCAGGATGCCGGTGGCCAGCAGCACCGAGTCGGTCCCCGCGAAGCCCGGGATGAAGCCCTTCGCGGTGTCCCCCGCGTCGAAGCCGATCTTGAGCGTGTCGTAGAGGAAGCCCGCGAGGATGATCCCCAGGAACGCGACGATCACGGTCTCGAAGCGACGGTAGCCCTTGGCCTGCAGCGCGAGGATGGCGAAGGCGATGACGGCGGTGATGAGCCCGGAGGCGAACAGGGGGACGCCGAAGAGGAGGTTGAGCGCGATCGCGGCGCCGATGAACTCCGCGAGGTCGGTCGCCATGGCGATGAGCTCCCCCTGCACCCACAACCCCCACGAGACGGGGCGCGGCAAATGCTCCCGGCAGAGCTCGGCGAGGTTCTTGCCCGTCGCGATGCCGACCTTCGCGGTGAGGTTCTGGATCAGCATCGCCATCAGGTTCGCGGCGACGATCACCCACACCAGCAGGTAGCCGTACTTCGCGCCGCCGGCGATGTTCGTCGCGAAGTTGCCCGGGTCGACGTAGGCGATGCAGGCGATGAACGCCGGGCCGAGGAGCGGGAGCACGCCACGGATGCGACCGCGCGCCCGGATGAGATCGAGCTCGCTCGGGGGACGAGGCGACGGGGCGGACCGCTCCTCGCGGTCGGCGACTGCCGTGCTCACTCGTCCGAGTCCTCCACTCACCTGCACTGTAGCGGGTCGCAACCGAGGTTGAGGCATGCCTAAACCTGGAGCGGAAGTACGCTTGGCGCATGCTCGCGTCGCTGTCTTCCCGCTTGCGCGACCTCGAGGTCCTCACGCGGCCGGAGCACCCGGACCTCACCGCGGCGCTCGCCGCACGTTGGGAGGAGCTACCGGCGCACGTCAAGACGGACAACCAGATGCTGGGGCGCAGGACCGCCGGCTGCGAGGGCACCCATGGCGTCTTCCCCAAGTGCAACCTCGCCTGCACCCCGTGCTACCACGCCAAGGAGGCCCAACGGGTCCCCACCGACGGCGAGCACACCCGCCTCGAGGTCGACAAGCAGATGGCGTTCCTGCGGGGCGTGCGTGGCCCGGGCCAGAACGCGCAGCTCATCGGCGGCGAGGTCACCCTCCTGGCGCCCGACGACCACGCGGCCGCGCTGCAGGCGATGGTCGCCCACGGCCGCAAGCCGATGTCGATGACCCACGGGGACTTCGACTACGAGTACCTGGAAGCGCTGGCGCTGGACCCCGCGACGGGCCGGCCGCGCTTCGCCCACCTGTCGTTCGCCGGCCACTTCGACTCGATGATGTTCGGGCGCCGCGGCATCAAGCGGGTGGAGCACGAGGAGCAGCTGCACCCCTACCGGCGGGCGTTCTGCGAGATGTTCGCGCGCCTCGAGCGCGAGCACGGCGTCACGAGCTACCTCGCGCACAACATGACG
Organism: Solirubrobacterales bacterium; assembly: GCA_038207985.1. Taxonomy (GTDB): domain Bacteria; phylum Actinomycetota; class Thermoleophilia; order Solirubrobacterales; family Solirubrobacteraceae; genus Paraconexibacter. The sequence goes on along the minus strand of JBBQZE010000014.1, from coordinate 11,518 downwards.
ATCACGCCGCGGAACATCGACCAGATCCCCGCGGTCCTGCGCGAGTGCCGCGACTACGGCTTTCGCATGTTCTCCTTCCAGCCCGCGGCGTTCGTCGGCAACCAGGCCCGCTGGAAGGACGCCTACCGGACGTTCTCGACCGACGAGGTCTGGCGCCGGATCGAGGAGGGCGCCGGCGGCCGGCTGCACGACGACGCGCTGCACATCGGCGACAAGCGCTGCAACCGCACCGCCTACGGCTTCTACGTCGGCGAGCGCTACGTCCCGCTGCTCGACCAGGACAGCGCGGGCGACCGCCGCTTCCTGTCGACGTTCGTCGACGCCTTCGGCGGCATGGACTTCGCGGCCCCCAAGCCCCTGCTCGCCGCACGCGTCGTCCGGGGCATCGCGGGCGAACCCGCCGCGCTGCCGCGGCTGGCGGCCTTCGGCGCCCGGGTGGTCAGCCGGGCCGGCGGCGTCCGCGCCCTGCGGGCCGCCCCGCCCCGGGCCATGACCTACGTCATGCACTCGTTCATGGACGCGAAGACCGTGCGCCCCGCTTGGGAGGCGATGGAGCGCGGCGAGCGCAGCCACGCCGACCCCGAGGTGCAGGCCACCATGGAGCGCCTGCAGTCCTGCTCGTACGCCATGGCGCACCCCGAGGAAGGCCGCACCGTCCCGGCGTGCGCGCAGCATTCGGTCCTCGACCCGCTCGAGAACGTGCAGCTGATGGACCTTCTGGGCGACCGCGGCGACCGCGCGCTCGCCCGGCACCCCGCTGCGTAGCACCATCTGGTGCCATTGATGGCACCATATGGTGCTACGATCAGCAACCGATGGCCAGCCCTTTCGCCTACGAGGACCCGCTCGCCCCGGCTGACCTGATCGACCGCGGCGACGCCCTGGCCGAGCTGGCCGACCGGATGTCCGCGCTGCGCAACAGCCGCATCGAGGGCCCGCGGCGCTTCGGCAAGACGTCCCTGGTCCAAGCCGCGCTCGCGCGGGCCGACCGCGACGGAGCGGTCGCCGTCTACGTGAACTTCCTCGGCGTGCTCACGGTGGCCGACGTGGCGGACCGCATCGACCGCGCCTACACCCGTCAGCTGCACGGACCGCTGCGGCGCTGGTTCGACGGCGTGGTGCGCACCTGGCGGCCCTCGGTGACGGCGGCCCCCGGCGGGGTCGGCCTCCGCGCGAGTCCGCGCGCCGACCACGCCGGCCTGCTGGACCGTCTCGCGCTCCCGGCGCGCCTCGCCGAGCGGCACGCGCGCCGCTGCGCGATCGTCTTCGACGAGTTCCAGGAGCTCGTGCGCATCGGGCCGGAGGTGCCGGCGACGTTCCGCTCCGAGCTCGAGCAGCACCGCGACGTCGCCGCCTACGTGTTCACCGGCTCGCACCCCGGGCTCATGCGCGACCTCTTCGCCGATCGCCGCCACGCGTTCTTCGCGCAGGCGGCGCCGATCCCGCTCGGGCCGCTGCCCGCCGACGCGCTGGCCGAGGCGATCACCGAGCGCTTCGCCGCCCACGCGGGCCGCGACCCGGGCGACGCGCTGGGCCCGCTGCTGGACGCGGCGCGCGGCCACCCGCAGCGCGCGATGCTGCTCGCCCACCACCTCTTCGAGGCGACGTCCGCCCGGCGCACCGCCACCGAGGAGACGTGGGGCCGGGCGCTGAGCCGGACCTGCACCGAGGTCACGGGGGAGGTCACCGCCGCCTGGGCCGCGCTCTCGGACCTCGAGCGCCGCGTGCTGGCGACGGTGGCCGACGAGGGCGTGACGCTCAACGGTGCGGAGGCCCGCGCCCGCTACGGCCTGCAGAAGTCCGCCTCCAGCGCCGTCGCCGCCGACCGCCTGTGGGCCGCGGGCCACCTCCTCGAGGCGGACACGCCGACGAAGTGGCAGGTGACCGATCCGCTCCTGCGGCTGTGGGTGGCCGCCGGGCGACGCTGGCCGTGAGCCCGGAGGCACCCGGGATGAGCCGGCGCGCCGCCGCTTGGCGGCTCGCCGCGCTCGTGGTGGTGGTGGCGCTCGCCTTCGCCGTCGTCCTGCTCGCGCTGGGCCGCTCGGCGGCCGACGTCCGCGACGCGGTCGGCGGTGCGGGCGGGTGGGGCCCGGTGCTGTTCGTGGCGCTCGTCGCCGGGCTGACGGTCGCGTTCTTCCCGTTCCCGCTCATGGCCGCGGCCGGCGGCCTCGTCTTCGGCGTCGCGGAGGGGACGGCGCTCGCGGTGCTCGGCGGGAGCCTCGGCGCGCTGCTCGCGTTCGGCCTCGCGCGCACCGTGGCCGCCGGGCCCGTGACGGCGCTCGCCGGCGCGCGCCTCGAGCCGCTGCAGCGCGCCGTCGAGGAGCGGGGCTTCGTGGCGGTGCTCTACGCCCGCATCTTCCCCGGGGTCCCGCGCGACCTCTCCAACTACGCCTTCGGGCTCACCCGCGTCGGCGCGGCGGCGTTCGCGACCGCCACCGTGCTCGGGATCGCGCCGCGGGCCTACGCCTACACGGCGCTCGGTGGCTCGCTGGGCTCCTTCGACTCCGCGCAGTCGATCACGGCGATCGCGCTGCTGGTGACGATGGGTCTGCTCGGGCTGGTGCTCGTGCGGCGCGACGTCGGGCGCTCGCGCTCCGCGCGCGGCGGCGCCACGGGCCCGGGCTAGACCTTCGAGCGCACCAGGAAGTGGTAGCGGGCGGCGGCGGCGTAGCTCGCCTCACCGGCGAGCTGCTGGATCCCGAGCGCGATCGTCGGGTAGACGTGCACGAGGCCCGCCAGGTCGGTGAGCTTCAGCCCCTGCTGGATGGCGAGGGCGAGCTCGTGGATGAGCTCGCCGGCCGCGGGGGCGAGCGCGTGCCCGCCGACGATCCGGCCCTTGTGCGTCACCACGACCACCTGGCCGTCCCCGGCGCCCTCGGCCCGCGCACGGTCGGAGTGGTCGAGGTGGTGGCGGTGCACCTCGACGTCGGCGTCGCCATGCTGCTCGACCGCCTCGGCGTGGGTCATCCCGACGTGGGCGAGCTCGGGGTCGGTGAACGTCGCCCAGGGCACCAGCACCTCGTCCGACGCGGAGCCGGGGAAGAACGCGTTGCGCACCGCACGCGCGGCCTCGAAGCCCGCGACGTGGGTGAACAGGTAGCCCCCGGTGAGGTCACCCGCCGCCGCCACGGAACGCACGGAGCTCCGCTGCGCCCCGTCGACGACGAGACCACCGCGGCCCACCTCCACCCCCAGCTCCTCGAGGCCCAGCCCCTCGACGTTCGGGGCGCGGCCCGTGGCGACGACGATCGCCTCGGCGCGGAAGGAACGCTCGCCGGCGTGGACCACCTTGGTCCCGTCCGGCTCCACCGTCACGCGCTCCGCCCGGGTCGCGAGCTGCAGGTCGACCCCCTCCGCGCGGAGGCGGGTGGTGAGCTCGGCGGCGAGCTCGGGGTCCTCGCGGGACAAGATTCCCGGCTCGTCCTGCAGGACCACCGTGGCGATCGAGAGGCGGGTGAAGGCCTGTGAGAGCTCGATGGCGATCGGGCCGCCGCCGATGATGACGACGCTCGCCGGAGGCTCGGTGACCTCCCACAGCGTCTCGCTGGTCAGATAGCCCGCCTCCGCGAGGCCCGGGATGGGCGGCACGGCGGGGCGGCCGCCCGTGCAGAGCAGCACGTGGCGCGCCTCGAGCACGCCGTGGCCCTCCACCTCGACGGAGTTCGGACCGATGAGCCGGGCCTGGCCGAAGCGGAGCTCGACGCCCTTGGCGGTGAACGCCTCCGGCGCGTCGGTCGTCGCGGCGAGCTGCGCCTGGACCGCGCGGACGCGCTCCCAGACCCGCGCCCGGTCGACCTCCGGCTCGACCGCGGTCAACCCGTAGTGGTCGGCGTGACGCATCGTGTGTGCGGCCTTGGCGCTGGCCAGAAGCGCCTTCGAGGGCACGCACCCCGACCACAGGCAGTCGCCGCCGACGCGGTCACGCTCGACCGCGCAGACCTTGATCGGGAGCGTGGCGGCGAACTCGGCGGCCGTCATCCCCGCCGAGCCCATGCCGACGATGACGAGGTCGTAGCGCGCGGCGGCCATGCGGCAAGGCTCGCAGACGCGTGACGTGGTCGTCCGCATTCCGTCAAGGTCCGTACCTCCGGTGATGACGCAGCCCGCTCGCTCCCCCGACCGCAAGGCGGACCACCTCCGCATCGCGGCCGACCCCGGCGTCGTGGGCACGGGTGCGACCGGCCTGGAGGCCCTGCGTCTCCGCCATCGCGCCCTGCCGGAGCGCGACCTGGGCGATGTCGTCCTCGAGACCCCGATGCTCGGGAAGGTGCTGCAAGCGCCGCTGTTCGTCTCTGCGATGACGGGGGGGACCGGCGACGCCGAGCGCGTGAACCACGACCTTGCGCGCGCGGCCGCCGAGCACGGCATCGCGCTGACCCTCGGCTCCGGACGGCCGCTGCTGGCCGACCCCGACCTCCTGCGCACCTACCGCTCGGCGGCGCGGCCACCGCTGCTGCTGGCGAACCTCGGGGCGGCCCAGCTCGACGCCGAGCGCGCCGCGCGGTTGGTCGACCTGCTCGGCGCCGACGGCCTCAGCATCCACCTCAACCCGGTCCAGGAGGCCGTCCAGCCCGAGGGCACCCCGGCCTTCGCCGGCGTTGCGGGGCGCATCGCGGCGATCGTCGAAGCCCTCGCCCCGCTGCCCGTCGTGGTCAAGGAGGTCGGCTTCGGCATGGACGCCGCAGACGTCGCGCTGCTGTGGCGCACGGGGGTGGCCGCCGTCGACGTCGCGGGCGCCGGGGGGACGAACTGGGCCACGATCGAGGGGCGTCGCGACCCGCGCGCCGCGGCGGTGGCGGCGGCCTTCGCCGACTGGGGCGTGCCGACGGCCGACGCGGTGCGCGACGCCGTCGCGGCCGCGCCGGGCCTTCCGGTCATCGCCTCGGGCGGGGTCCGCGACGGCGTCGAGGCGGCGAAGTGCCTCGCGCTCGGCGCCAGCGCGGTGGGGCTCGCGCGCCCGTTCTTGATCGCGGCGCAGGCGGGCCAGGCGTCCGCCGCCGTCGAGGCGACGATCGCCCAGCTGCGGATCGCGACGTGGGCCTGCGGCGCCGCGGCCACCGCCGACCTGACCACGGAGCACCTGCGCCCATGAGCCGCGTCGTCGTCATCGGCGGCGGCCTCGGCGGCCTCGGCGCCGCCCTGCGGCTGCAGGGCATGGGCCACGACGTGACGGTCGTCGAGCGCCGCGAGCAGCCGGGCGGGCGGGCGTCGCAGATCGTCGACGGCGGCTTCACCTGGGACACGGGGCCTTCGCTCGTGACGATGCCCTGGGTGCTGGAGGAGGTCTTCGCCGCGGGCGGACTGGACTTCCACGCCGAGGTCACCCTGCGCGAGCTCGACCCCTTCTACCGCATCTTCTGGGCGAACGAGGAGCGCCACCTGGACTTCGTGCGCGACCGCGGGGCGATGCAGGCGGAGATCGCGCGCTTCTCCGCCCGCGACGCGGAGGCGTTCCCGCGCTACATGGACGCGATGCGCCCGATCTACGAGGACGGCATCCTCGGCGCGGGCCGCCAGAAGTTCGACTCCATCCCCCAGCTGCTGCGCTTCACCCCGAAGATGGTCAAGCTCGGCGCCGCGCTGCCGCTGCACTACGCCACGTCGCGCTTCTTCTCGCACGAGCGCATCCGCGAGGCCTTCTCGTTCCACTCGCTGTTCATCGGCGGCGACCCGTTCCGCGTCCCGGCGATCTACGGCGCGCTCGTCTACCTCCAGTTCCTCGACGGCGTCTGGTACGCCGACGGCGGCGTCTACGCGATCATCGAGGCGATGGCCCGCGCCCTCGACGTCCGCTGCGGCGACGGCGTCGCGCGCATCGAGACCGCCCAGGGCAAGGTCACGGGGGTGGTCACCGAGGGCGGCGAGCGGATCGCCGCCGACGTGGTGATCACGAACGCCGACGCGATGCGCGTGCACGAGATGCTCGGCGAGCCGAAGCCGCGACGGCCGTTGAAGCCCTCGATGTCCGCCTTCCTGCTCTATCTCGGGACGGACCGGCACTTCGAGAAGCTCGGCCACCACACGCTGCTGGTGGGCGAGGGGTATCGCCGCTTCATCAAGGACGTGACGGGCGCCAAGCGCCTGCCGTCGGGCTTCTCGACCTACGTCCACGCGCCGAACCGCACGGAGCCGGGGATGGCGACCCCGGGCGGCGACTCGCTCTGCTTCCTGCTGCCGGTGCCCAACCTGCGCTCCGGCACGGACTGGGCGCGGGAGGGCGACGGCCTGCGCGACCGCCTCGTGCACGACCTGGAGACGACGTTCGGCCTCGAGGGGCTCGGCGCGAGCGTCACGGTCGAGCACCGCATGACCCCGGCGGACTTCCGCGACCGTCTGGGCGCCCTGGACGGGAACGCCTGGGCGATGGAGCCGACGCTCCACCAGTCCGCGGCGCTGCGCCCGCCCAACCGCGACCACCGGGTGCGCGGGCTCTACCGCGTCGGCGGGGGCACCCACCCGGGCGCGGGGATCCCCGGCGTGCTCCTCGGCGCCGAGGTGACCGCCGGGCTGGTGGCCGAGGACGTCGGCCGCGCCGCCGGTACCCACGGGGGGCCACGTGCTGCTCGGACGTGACCCGGCGCTCCTCGTCGAGGCGCGCGAGACCACGCGTTCGGTCGCCCGGACGTTCGCGATCGCGTGCCGGCTGCTGCCGCGGGCGCTGCGCGACGACGTGTACCTGCTCTACCTCGTCTTCCGGACGCTGGACGACCTCGTGGACGAGCACCGGCCCGAGGCCGCGGCCCGGCTCGCCGGCGTCGAGGCGTGGTGCGAGGGCGGGCCACCGGAGACGACCGAGGCCCGCATCCTCGGCGACCTCGCCCACCGCCACCCCGTGCCTCGCGACGCCGTGGGCGACTTCTGCGCGGGCATGCGCACCGACATGGCGTTCGCGCCGCTGCTCACCGAGGCCGACCTCGACGAGTACTGCTACCGCGTCGCCGGCACGGTCGGGGTCGTCATGGCCGCGCTGCTCGGAGCGGACGGCGCGCCGGGCGAGGCACGCCGCGCCGCCGCCGCGCTCGGCATGGCGATGCAGCGCACGAACATCCTGCGCGACATCGACGAGGATCGCGGCATCGGCCGCTGCTACCTCGCCGAGGAGAGCGTGCGGCGCTTCGGGGCCCCGGACCCTGGGCGGCGCGAGGCGCTGCTGCGCGACCAGATCGCCCGGGCCGACGCGCTCTACGACGAGGGCATCGCCGGCATCGTCCTGTTGCGCACGGGCGGTCGCGCGATCCGTGCGGCCGCGGCGATGTACCGCGAGATCCTGCGCCAGATCGAGCGCGACGGCTACGGCCGCCACGCCGGGCGCGCGGTCGTCTCGCGGCGGCGCAAGCTCGCGATCGCGGCGCGCCGCGGCCTCGTCGCGTCGCGCTAGCGTCGCGGCCATGGCGAAGCGAGGCACCGCGAAGGTCGTGTGGTCGAGCACCGACGGCGACCTTCGCAAGGCGCGGGACCCGGCCGTCACCGAGCGCCTGGCGGCCGGGCGGCGCGTGGAGGTGCGCCGGGAGACGAGCGGCCGCAAGGGCAAGGGCGTCACGACGGTCTCCCACGTCCCTCTGGACGACGCGGCCCTCAAGGAGCTCGCGGGCCGGCTGAAGAAACGCTGCGGTGTCGGCGGCGCCGTCAAGGACGGCGTGGTCGAGCTCCAGGGCGACCACCGTGACGTCGTCCTCGAGCTCCTGCTCGCGGAGGGCTTCGACGCCGTGCGCGCCGGCGGCTGACGGCGCTTGACGCGACCGGTGTGTGCTCGGATCGGCGCATGGGACCGATTCGGGCACACGCCGCGGGCTCAGAGCGCGCGGAGGCCGGCGGCCGTCGCCGCGGCGGCCAGCACCGTCAGCAGGAACGGCGCGCCGCGCCACACGCACAGCGCCGCGACCGCGAGGGCCGCCGCGCGCGCGTCGAGGACGAGGCGCTGGCCGGCGCCGAAGGTCTGGACCACGATCAGCGCGGCCAGCAGCGGGACCGCGACGAGCGCCAGCGCGCGGGCGACCAGCGGTGAGGGCGACCGGTCACCGAGGCCGAGCGGGCCGACGGCCTTCAGCGCGAAGCTGCCGGCGGCGAGTGCGAGCAGCGCCGCCCAGCTCATCGCGATTCCTTCACGCGCAGGCCGACCAGGACGCCGAGGGTCGCGGCGAGCACGGGGACCCCCGCGGGCGTCAGCGGGACGAGCACGACGGCGAGCAGCGCCCCGGCCAGCGCGGCGGCGGGCGCGCCGCGCTGGCGCAGCTGCGGCGCCAGGAGCGCGAGGAACGCCGCGGGGAACATGGCGTCGAGCCCGTAGGTCGCCGGGTCCCCGAGGCCGCCGCCGGCGAACGCACCGCCGAGCGTCCCGAGGTTCCAGCAGACGAAGACGGCGCCACCGGTCAGCCAGAATGCCCCGCGGGCGGCGTCAGGCGCGTCCTGGGCGCGGGCCATCGCGGTCGACTCGTCGATCACCAGGTGCGCGGCGAGCCCGCGGCGGCCGGCGTGGCCGTCGAGCAGGCTCGCGAGCGACAGCCCGTAGGCGGCGTTGCGGACCGCCAGCAGCAGCGCGTTCGCCACCGCCGTCAGCGGAGAGCCCCCCGAGGCCAGCACGCCGACGGCAGCGAACTGCGATCCGCCCGTGAAGACCAGCAGCGACATCGCGCACGCCTGCGCGACCGACAGCCCGGCGCCGACCGCCAGCACGCCGAACGAGACGCCGTACACGCCCGTCGCGACCCCGATCGACAGCGCGTCCGCGGCGTAGGCGGCTCGGAACGGCGACGCCACCTACAGCTCGAGGTGGAGGGCCTGCAGGCCCCGCAGGGTCATCGTCTGGCGGTAGGCCGGGTGGTCCTCGGCGAGGCGCAGGTGCGGGAAGCGGCGCAGCAGCGCCGGGATCGCGATCGCCCCCTCCATGCGTGCCAGCGCGTTGCCCAGGCAGAAGTGCGGGCCGCCGCCGAAGGAGAGGTGGCCGCGGTCGCCGCGGGAGAGGTCGAGCCTGCCCGGGTCCGGGAAGCGCGCCGGGTCGTGGTTCGCCGCACCCAGCAGCAGCATCACCCGTGCGCCGGCGGGCAGCGTGCGGCCACGGAGCACGACGTCCTCGCGCAGGAAGCGCATCGCAAGCTGCACCGGGGCCTCGTAGCGCAGCAGCTCCTCGACGGCGTCCGGCGCGAGCTCCGGCTCGTCCTGCAGGCGCGAGCGCTGCTCCGGGTGGCGCAGCAGCGCCAGCGTGCCGTTGCCGATCAGGTTCATCGTCGTCTCGTGGCCCGCGATCAGCAGGAGCACCAGGTTGGAGACGAGCTCCTCCGATGAGAGCCGGTCGCCCTCCTCCTCCGCCTGCGCCAGCGCGGTCAGCAGGTCGCCGCGGGGCTCGCGGGCACGCTCCTCGACCAGGGCGAGGAAGAAGTCGGTGAACGCCTGCTGCGCCGCCTCGCCCCGGGCGCGGCGCTCCGGCGTCATGCCTAGGTCGAACGTCAGCGCGAGGTCGGTGGCCCACCCCCGGAAGCGGTCGCGCTCGGCCGGCGGGACGCCGAGCAGCTCGGCGATGACGATCACCGGGAGCGGCCACGCGTAGTCGGCCATCAGCTCGAGCTCGCCGCGGCGTGCCGCGGCGTCGAGGAGGTCGTCGGCGACCTCCTGCACCCGGGCGCGGTACGCCTCGATGATCCGCGGGGTGAACGCGCGCTGGACCAGGCCGCGCAGCCGCGTGTGGTCCGGCGGGTCGCGGAAGAGCATGAGCTGCTCCATGAGCTGCTGCACCGGTCCCACGCGCCCGACGGCGACCATCGTCGCCTCGTAGTTGGCCATCGTGCGGAACTCGGCCGAGAAGCGAGGGTCGCGCAGCGCGAGGTGGCACTCCTCGTAGCCGCTGAGCAGCCACATGCCCAGGCGCGTGTCGTGGACGGGGTCGTCCTCCTGCATGCGCCGGTAGAACGGGAAGGGGTCGGCACGGACCTCCGGGGTGAACAGCGCGAGGATGGGGTTGGCGTGCGTGCTCACGCAGGCGCCGCGGCCCGGTCGACCGGTGGCACGAGTTCGTACTCGCCGGGGTCCAGCACCCGCGTCCGCGCGACGTAGTCGCGCATGAAGTCCGGCCAGTTGGCGACGATCCGGCCGTCCTCGTTGCGGTACCACGAGTCGCACTCGGTCCACGCGGTTCCCGTAAAGCGCGCCTGGAGCGCGCGGTCGCTGGCCGCCTCGACCTCCTCGCGGACGGTGATCGCTGCGGCGCCGCGGTCCCGGACGAGCTGGAGCGCCTGGCGCACGTAGGCCGCCTGCGCCTCCAGGTAGGTGATGATCGAGCCGCCGGAGGTGTTCGTGTTCGGCCCGTACATGACGAACAGGCTGGGGAAGCCCGGGACCGTCATCCCGAGGTGGGCGTGGGCGCCGTCGGCCCACGTCGATCGGAGGTCGCGGCCCGCGACACCGGTGACCTCCATCGGGAACATGAACTCCTGCGTCTTGAAGCCCGTCCCCCAGATGACGCAGTCGACGGCGTGCAGGGTGCCGTCGGCGGTCACGACCCCCTCGGGCGCCAGGCCGGTCACCGCGTCGGTCACGAGCTCGACGTTGTCCCGCTGCAGCGCCGGCAGGAAGTACGAGCTGAAGAGCACGCGCTTGCAGCCGAACGTGTAGTCGGGCCAGAGCTTGCGCCGCAACTCCGGGTCCCTGAGCTGGAGGCGCATGAACGCCTTGGAGCGCAGGTGCACGAGCCGGCCCACCGTCCGGGGGCGGCGGATGGCCAGCGTGATCGCCTCGCAGTACTGGAACATGAAACGCCGCCGGTAGGCCTGAAGGCCGGGGACGCGCGCCACCGCCGCCTTGACGAGCCGCGGGTAGGGCAGGTTCTTGCGCGGCAGGAACCAGTTGCCCGTGCGTTGGAAGACCGTGAGCTTCGCGACCTCGCCGGCGATCTCCGGCACGAACTGCACGGCGCTCGCGCCCGTCCCGACCACCGCCACGCGCTTGCCCGCGAGGGGGTAGTGGTGATCCCACCGCGCGGAGTGGAACGTGTGGCCCGCGAAGGTGTCCGCGCCCTCGATGCGCGGGGTCGACGGCTGGTGCAGCTGCCCCGTGGCGATCACGATCGCGTCGGCGTCGAGGACCTCGCCGCCCTCGGTCTCCACGCTCCACGCCGCGTCCTCGTCACGCCAGCGGCACGCGGTGACGCGGGTGTTCGTCCTCACGAGGCGATCGACGCCGTGGTCGTGGGCGACGTCGCGCAGGTAGTCGAGGATGTCGTCGCGGCGCGGGCACAGGCGCCCCCAGTCGCGGCGCTGTGCGAACGAGAAGGAGTACAGGTGGCTCGGCACGTCGCACGCCGCCCCGGGGTAGTCGTTGTGGAACCAGGTGCCGCCGAGCTCTGGTGCCGCGTCGAGCAGCGTCAGGTTGCGGAAGCCGTGCCCCTGCAGCTCGATCGCGGCGGCGATGCCGCCGAAGCCGGCGCCGACGATGACGATGCGCGGGTCGGACACCCCGTCAAGGTAGCCGCGGCCCCACGCCGGCGCGTGCCCGCCGGACCAGCTCGACGCTCGCCGCGCGGAGCGCG
>JBBQZE010000013.1:0-25817 GCA_038207985.1 Solirubrobacterales bacterium | reverse complement strand
GGCCACCAGCGCGCGACGGCCGGCACGCGAAGCTCCGCGCGGCCCGTGGCGTCGAGGATCGCGTGGTGCTCCCCGGACAGCCCGCGGAGAACGACCTCGACGCCCGCCGCCGCCCGCCCGATGACCTCCGCCTCGACCCCGAGGACGCCGTCGTCGCCGTCGAGTCGGGGCCGGAGCGCGAGCGCGGCGACGCCGACGCCGTCGCGCACCTGCAGCGAGACCGGTCGCCAGGGTCCCACCGCTGCCGGCCCCGGGGCGATGCCCGGCGTGCGGCCCAGCAGCATCGTGCGCTGCCAGCGCAGGCCGTTGGCCACGAGCTTCGTGCGCCAACGCGCGCGCGGACGCCGCACCCGCGCGACCTCCGGCTCGAGCGGCGAGAAGCGCAGGCAGAGCGCGTTCTCCTCGCCGGCGGGGCGCAGCCACGGGCTCACGTCGACGGCGTGGGCCTCCCACATCGAGGCGCTCCGCAGGACCTCCTGCCCCCCGAGCTCCACGCTCGCGAGCGTGGCCAGCCCGTCGAGGCGCAGCACGACCGACTCGCCGGCCGGCGTGACGAAGCTGCAGCGGAAGACCCACTCGTGGTCGTCGAGCGCTTCCGGGATCGCCAGGCCCGCGTCGCGAAAAGCGCCCGCGACCGTGCCCGGCACGCGCGCGGCCAGCCCGTCGGCGCCGGGGCCGTCCATCGACCAGCCGGCGTCGAGCGGGACCTCAGCCCAGGGCACGGTCGAGCGCGTCCATCGCCTCGGCCCACGCCGCGGCGAGGTCCGCCACGCGCTCGCCGGGGTCGAACGCGCGACGGCGCGCCAGGCGGAACGACAGCACCTTGCAGCCCGAGACGACCCGCGCGAAGGCCGCGGAGGCCTCCGCGCCGCCGGCGCCGAGCAGCCAGTCGACGTGGCTGGCGGCCACCTCGAAGGCGGACCCGGCCATGCGGACGGTCGCGAAGGCGTAGACGTGGAAGTCCCGCTCGTCGCCCGCCAGCAGCGCGGGCAGATCCGCCTCCAGGCGCACGCCGAAGCGCGCGAACGGGTTGCTCTCCGGGCGCCGCGCGAGGTGCTCGCGGGTGCATTGCCTGGCGGCGGACCGCAGCGCCTCCCCGCGCAGGCGTGGACCGGCGTCGAAGCGGGCGATCTCCGTGTACGGCGGCAGGACGTCCGGGTCGAACGGCCGCCCGAGGCGGAAGACGCCGTCGAAGTCGTCGCCGGAGAGCTCGAAGTAGCCCGCCGAGTGGAAGTAGCGCAGGACCTTCGCGTCGACGTCGATCGCCTCGATGGCCACCGTGGTCTTGACGTGCTGGCGGTGGTAATCGGTCGCTGCTGCGTCCGGCAGGTGGAACGCGTCGAGCTCGACGATGACAGACCGGCCCGCCGCGAGCTGCTCGGCGGACTGCACCGCCAGGCCCCGGTGGGGCAACATCTCGTGCACGTCGACGCCCAGGAGCCCTTCCAGGTCGGCGGGCGCTGGCTTGAAGAAGGTGAACTGGTCGCCTTCGAAGTCCGTGCGCAGGGCGCATCCCATCACCGCGAGCGGCTCGTCCCCGCGCGCGTGCAAGAGCTCGACGACCGCGTCGACGTAGCAGTTGGTCTCGGGGTAGTCGCGCCCGGGGCGGTGGATCGCGTGCGGCTCGTAGGCCACCGGATCGGTGCCGAGCAGGCTCACCAGGCCGGCGGTCGCAATCGTCACGGCGCCAGCCCGAGGTCGGCGCGAACCTCGGCCGGCCAGGTGCCCGGGTCGAGGCCGTGGGTGGCCAGCAGGGCGAGCGCCACCCGCTCCAGGCCGAAGCCGAGGCACGCGGTGTGGGCGCTCGCGCCGTCGTGCATGGTGATGCCGTAGGTCGTGGCGAAATGGTCCTGGTGGTAGTTGAACGAGGCGACGGCCGTGGGCTCCGGGCCGGCGATCGTCACGAGGATCTCGAACTTCAGCGCCTGCGCGCGCTGGGAGCGGGCCATCATCCGGCCGCCGCGCCCGAAGAACGGATCCGTCGCGACGTCGAAGTCCGCGGCCAGGCCGAGCGAGCGGAGCAGCGCGACGGCACGGTCACGCCACGTGTCCCGCCAGCCCGCCACCGCCTCGGGCTCGCCGATCCGCACGATCTCGCGCTGGTGGAACATCTGCAGGCGAGCGGGGTCGGTCGACGGCTCGTGCCGGAACACGTAGGCCCCGCCCGCGTCCACGGTCACGCCGCCGGCCGCCAGCGGCCCGCGCCGGGCGATCGCGGGGTAGACCGGGTAGCACGCCGCGGGCATCAGCACGAGCTCGCTCTGGTCGACGGCCTGCGACCAGTCGCCGTGCGCGCCGGCGGTCTCTTGGAGCTCGATCGCCTCGGCCTCGTCACCCTCGAACGCGAAGATCGAGCCGGCGAGGTGCGGGAAGGACTTGAGGTAGCCGGTGGACTCGAGCTGACGGCGTGGCAGCACCGGAGGGAAGCGCAGCTGCTCGGCGGCGTCCCCGGCGCCCGCCCGGGTGACCAGGGCGTCGACGCCCGTGCGGACCGCCTCGAAGTCCGCTCCGCGCCCGTAGACGCCCGGGACCCCCGACGGGATCAGCAACCCGCGGTCGACCAGCGCGTCGAGGTAGGCCCGCTGATCGGCGTTCCCCTCCCTGACGGCGGGCACCTCAGACGTCCTTGGCGATCATCAGCAGGCTCGCGTTGGTCTTGTGCAGGCGCTCGTTGGCGACCATGATCACGGCGCTCATCGAGTCGCGCAGCTGCCGGCCGACGGAGAAGGGCGAGTCGTTCTTGAAGCCGACGATCCCGCACACGCCCATCGCCTCCTGGCAGATGCGCGGCGCCTGCTCGGAGGCGGCGATCTTCAAGCTGTTGAAGCGCAGCACCGAGCGCAGCGTGCACAGGCGCTCGCGGTCGTCCCAGGCCTCGCAGTACTCCGCCAAGCCCGCGGCGACCTCGGCACGCAGCAGCGTGAGCTGGGAGTGCACGTGGGAGAGCTGCTGGGCCTGCGGGACGTCCTGCCCCGGCGTGGCCTTGGCGGAGGCGCGCACGAACGCGCGGGCGCGGTCGAATGCGTCGGTCGCGATGCCGAGCCATACCTGCGACCACAGCACGTGGGACACCGGCACCATCGACTCGGGGCCGACGCGGGAGTACGGGGTGCCGAGGACCTGGTCGTCGGCGAAGGTGGCGCGGACCACGAACCCGGGCGAGCATGTGCCGCGCATGCCCATCGGATCCCAGGTCCCCTTGGGCTCCATCTCGGTCTGGTCCGAGCGCGTCAGGACGAGCACCTGGTCGCCGTCGCGGGAGTCGGGCGCGCTGCGCACGGTCGTCAGGAAGTCGTCGGCGTAGGCGCCGTAGCTCACGGTGGGCGCCTGCTTCTCCAAGGTGGAGCGCCGGCCCCCGATGGGGGTGACGGCCGCGATCGACCGGCTCATGTCGCCGCCCGTTCCGACCTCGGAGGTCACCGATGCGATGAGCCGCTGCTCCCGCGCGACGTCCTGGAGGTGCGCCTCGAAGAAACTCCCGACGTCCAGGTGCCTCACGATCGTGACGACCTGGATCTGGTGCATGGCGAACACCATCGCCGAGGCCGAGCACCGGCGTCCGAGCTCGAAGCAGGCCTCCGCGACGGCCTCGAAGGAGACGCCGTCTCCGCCGAGCGCGACCGGCACGAAGGCCGAGAGCGCGCGCATCTCCCGCAGCGCCGCGAGCGTCTCGACGGGGAATCGCGCGAGGCAGTCGACGACGGCCGCGTTCGGGGCCGCGACCTCGTCGGCGATGCGCAGGACCCCGGACAGGAAGGCCCGGTCGGCGTCGACCGCCGCCCCCACGCTCATCGCGACGGCCGGCGTTCCGTCGCGATGACGGTGGTGCAGCAAGGACGCACGGTCATGCCGCGGCCTGGTCGCGCTGCAGGCGCCCGATGGTCTCGGCGATCGCCCCGATGCTGGCGAACACGCTGGGCTTGAGCATCTCGTCGGGGAACTCCACGTCGAAGTGGTCCTCGAGCGCGAGCATGACGTTGACGCTCGCGTGCGAGGTCATGCCGGCCTGATAGAGGTCGGCGTCGTCGGCCAGCGCGCCGGGATCGCCCGCTAGGCGGGCGTGGTTGCGGAGGATGGTGCGCACGTCGTCGGTCATTTGGTCCTAGGTGGGGTCCGGGGAGCGGGAGGTGGCGACGACCACCGCCGAGGCTAGGTCGCCCTCATGGGTCAGGCTGAGCGCCCAGTCGTCGAGCCCGGCCGTCCGCGCCCGGTCGGCTGCGCGGCCGCTGAGGACGAGGTCGGTCCAACCAGACGGGTGACGGCGCACCCTGATCTCCTTCCACGGCAGGGGATCGTCACCCGGCCGCAGGACCTTTAGCACGGCCTCCTTGGCTGCAAACCGTGCCGCCAGCCGCCGTGGATCGCCTTCCGCGTCGGTGAGCTCCTCCGGGGTGAAGATGCGTTGCAGATACCGGTCCCCGTGGGCCGCGATCGCGGCGCTGACGTCGGGCACGGACGTCAGATCGGTTCCTACGCGGAGCATCAGACCTACACGCTGGCCTCGACCGTCGGCGTTGTCAAGCGGCGCACGAGTCCTGTTGCCCGTGGCGCGCGGGGTCCTCGAGCGACCGAGCATGGCGTGCTCGCAGGAGGAGGATCGGCGGCGCCGCAGGCCACGGCCCCCGGGGCGCCCCGGGGTGGTCGCTCGCGCGCGCGAGGGCGGACCGGGATCCGCCCCAGCCGCTAGCGTCCGCCGCCATGGCTCCCAAGCCCAGTGACTCGCACGCGCGCCGCTTCGGCACCTGGACTGTGCCCCGGTGGGGTGTCGCCTCCGTGACGCTCCCCCGCACCTGAGTGGTGCGTGCCCTCCGGCAGGCGCCGTCGACTCCCGTGGGGCTGGCCGGCATGGCGGTGCTCGGCTGGATGGCGGTGCAGGACGGCGGCTACGAGATCCGGACGTGGGCGCCCGCGGGAGCGATCGTGCTGGCGCTCGTCGTGCTGGCCGTGGCGACGGTGTCGAATCCGTGGCCGGCGGTGCCGCGCTCCACCCGGGCAGCCGGCTGCCTCCTAGCGGGCTACTGCGCCTGGAGCTACGCCTCCGTGGCCTGGGCCGCCGACCCCGGGGCAGCGTGGCAGGGGGCCAACCGGACGGTCGTCTACCTCGCTGCGTTCGTGCTCTTCGCCGCCTGGCGCCAGCGCGCCGCCACCGCCGCCGCGCTGCTCGCGTCGTGGACCGGCGTGGTCGTCGTCCTCGCCCTGGTGGTGGCCGTGCGGCTGTCCTCCACGGACGACCCGCGCACCCTGCTGCCACGGGGCCGGCTGCTCGACCCGACGGGATACGCGAACGCGACAGCGACGCTGTTCATGATGGCCTTCTTCGGCCTGGTCGCCTGCCTCGCGGCTCGCTCAGCACCTTGGTGGCTGCGCGGTCTCGCAGCGGGAGGCGCGGTGGTCCTGGCGGACGTCGGCCTGCTCGCGGTGAGCCGTGGGAGCCTCCTGGCCACCCCGATCTGCCTCATCGGCCTGCTGCTCGTGCTTCCCGATCGCCTGCGGCGGCTCGTCTCGCTGCTCCCGATCGGGGCCGCCGTGGCCGTCGCGGCGCCGCGGATCATCCATCTCACCGATGTCGTCGGCGCCTACAAGCCGCCGCCAGGCCTCCAGGAGGCGCGCTCGGTCACGATCGCGATCTGGGTGGGCGCGGCGGTGGCGGCATCGGTGATCGCCGCGATCGCACGGCTGGAGGAGCGTCGCCCGGCATCGAGACGCACGGCGCGCCGGGCTCACCGCATCGGATCGATCCTCGTCGGGGGGCTCACCGCGGTCTGCTGCGTCGGGGCCCTGGCGGTGGTGGGGAACCCCGTGACCCGCCTCGACGCCGCTTGGTCGAGCTTCAAGGGCGGCTACGCCGAGTACAGCGGCACCCGCCTGGGCAGCGGGCTGGGCTCGAACCGCTACGACTTCTACCGCGTTGCCGTGCGCTCCTTCCGCGACCACCCCGTGGCGGGCGTCGGCGCGGACAACTTCAGTCAGGCCTACCTCCGGGAGGGGCACAGCAACGAGACGCCCCGCTACCCCCACAGCCTCGAGCTACGGACGTTGTCGGAGACCGGGGTCGTCGGGGCGCTCCTCCTCTTCGGCGCCTTCGTCGCAGCCCTCCCCGCCGCCCTTCGCGCAGCCCGCAGCCGCGACGCGGAGCCTGGCGGACGGGTCGTGGCCACAGGCGGCCTCATGGCGTTCGCCTACTGGGTGGTCCACGGATCCGCGGACTGGTTCTTCGAATACGCCGGGCTGGGGGCGGCCGCGTTCGCGCTGCTCGGGCTCGCCTGCTCCCTGGACCCCGCGCGGAGCCGCAACGGCCCCGGTGGCGCGGAGATCGGCGGGCCGCGGGCCGTGCCGACCCGCTTACCCCGTCTTGCGGTGGTCGGCCTGGTCGCGATCGCCTGCGGGCTCCCGGCTCTGGCGCTCCTCGGGGAGTGGGCCGCAGACGGCGAAGTCCGCCGCGCCGGGAGGGTCTTCGGGACCCGTTCCGGCGAGGCCTACGCCCGGCTCGACCGGGCAAGGGCGCTCGATCCCTTCACGGCGGTGCCGGACTCCGTCGCCGGCAGCATCGCCGTCCGCCTCGGGGACCCGACCCGAGCGCTGGCGCGCTTCCAGGCCGCCCTGTCCCGCTCTCCCGACGACCCGTACGCCCAGTTGCAAGTGGGCGCTGCGCAATCCGCGCTCGGCCAGGCCGCCCTCGCGCGCCGGTCCTTGCAGCGCGCCACGGCACTCGCGCCGCGGGACGCTGTCGCGCGCGAGGCTCTGGCCGTGGTGCGATCAGGAGGGACCGTCGACGCCGCGGTGCTCAGCGCGCGGCTCGGGGCGCGCGGAAAGGTGGCGAACTGACTTGCGTTCCGGCGAGCGATCTGACGACGTGCGGCGCCGCGGCTCCCGCGCTGGCACACTTCGCTCATGCTCACGCGATCTCCGCGCGCCGCCGTCGCCCTGACGGGCGCCGCGCTCGCCCTCGCTCCCGCGTCCGCGGCTGCCGATCCGCTCCTATCAGGCTACGGCGGTCCGGGCAGCGGCGAACAGGACGTTCTCGGCTCCACGCTCCTGCCGGCAGGCGGCGGCTCGACCGGCGGCAAGCCTCCTAGCCTGCGCGCCGCGCGGTCGGTCTCGCTCGCGCCCGCTCGCGGACCGCGGACCGCGGTGCCCGTCACGCCGTCGACCGCGGGCAACGCCGGCGTCGCCCGCGGTGGCTCGACGAAGCCCCGCAGGAGCGCGGGTCGCGCAGGCGAGCCGAACCCGGTCACGGTGCGGCCCTCCACGTCGGTACCCGCCCCGACAGCGTCCGCGCGCCAGGCCCGGCCGGCGGGCCCGGGAGCGGCGACCTCGGCCGGGGCGTTGCCGGTGGACGGCTCGGACCTCGCGCTCGTCTTGGCGGTGGTCGTCGGACTCGGCGGGGTGGGCGTGGCGAGCTCCAGGCTCGCGCGCGCCGACGAGGTGCCGGCATGAGGCGCCTGTCCCTGCTGACCTGCGCCGCCCTGAGCGCGATCGGCCTGGCAGCCAGCCCGGCCCTCGCGCGCCCCGTCTACGGCGTGCAAGGGATAGGCACCGGCACGAAGGGCGCGGCAGCCGATGATCTGGCGGTCGCCAAGCGCCTGCGTGTGCACATTACCCGCATCGAGGCGTCCTGGGCCGAGCTCGAGCCGGACGGCCCAGGGCGGCGCGACCCCGCGGCCCTCGCCACGCTTGACCACACCGTCGACTCAGCCGCCCGCAGCGGCATCAAGGTCGTGCTCTTCGTCGATCGGACGCCGTGCTGGGCCTCCTCGGCGCCCGCGAACGTCCGCGGCGGCTGCTCAGGGCCGGGCCGCAACCGCCGCGACGTCACGCGCTGGTCCCCGGTACGCCCGGAGGATTCGGTGCCGATCTCCGCGTTTCTCGTCGCCCGTTACGGAGCGAAGCTCGCCGCCTTCGAGGTGTGGAACGAGCCGGACCAGTCCAACGAGAAGTACTGGGCCGGCCCGAACAAGGTCGAGAAGTACGTCGCGCTGGTGAAGGCGCTCTACCAGCCGCTGAAGCGGGCCAATCCGAAGCTCCCGGTGTTGGCCGGCGCGTTCGTCGGGACCAACGGGGCATGGTTGACCGCGATGTACCAGCAGGGCGTCAAGGGCTTCTACGACGGGCTCGCCGTCCACTTCTACGACCTGCCGCTCTACGCGTTGGCCCAGACCCGTGCGCTTCAGCGGCGCTTCGGGGACACGAAGCCGATGTGGCTGAACGAGTTCGGCTGGAGCAGCTGCTACCGCAAGGGCGGCCCGGCGACCGAGTTCGGCCACCCGTGCGTCACCCGCGCGGGCCAGGCGCAGAACCTCGTGGACCTCCTGGGTGCCTTGCGGCCCGTCCCGTGGGTCAAGGCCGCCATCGAGTTCCAGATGGCCGACCGCCCCGGCTCCTTCCAGTTCGGCCTGCTGGACGCTGCCCGGCGCGCCAAGCCGCTCTACACCACCGCCTCGCGGCTCCAACGTGGCGTACGGCTGAAGATGGTCCGGCCGCGGATCCGCATCACGCGGGCCGGCGGCCGACTCGTCGCCCAGGGGACAGCATCCGGCGTGGACGTGCTCAACCTCCGGGTGTTCCGGGGCAGCACGTTGCGGGTGCGCGCCGTCGTACGCACCAACCGCTTCCGCCAATGGCGCTTCGCATTGCCCAAGGAGCTCGGCACAGGGCCCGGGATCCGCGTGACGGCAAGGGGAGGGCTGATCCCTGGGACGGCCCAGGCGCGCACCTGAGAAGGCTGCCGGCGGGTCCGACCACCGCCGGGGTGTCGCCGGCGCGGCGCTGACCGTCACGGCGGTGAGCGCCGTCGCCCTGCTCGCGACGATCCCCAGCTCGCCGTCGGCCTCAGGCGTCCCGCGGGCGGCTTCGAGCGCGCGCTGCGACGTCGTCGCCGCCCCCAGCGGGCGCGACCAGCAGACGGGCAGCCGGCGGCACCCGGTCCGCACCATCCGGCGAGCGCTTGCTCTCGCGAGGCCAGGCGGCGTTGCTTGCCTGCGCCGCGGCCGGTTCACCGAGGACGTGAAGGTCACGCGCAGGAACGTCACCCTGCGGTCGTTCCCGGGTGAGCACGCGATCGTCAAAGGCCGCTTCTGGATCACCCGCAACGCAGTGGGCGTGCGCGTCGCCTATCTCGGGCTCGACGGGCGCAGCGCCGCGCGGCTGCCGTCGCCCACGGTCAACGGCAGCCGGGCGACGTTCGACGGCAACGACGTCACCAATCATCACACCGGCATCTGCTTCCTGCTCGGCTCGACCGGCTACGGGCACCCTCACGGCACCGTGCTCTCCCGCAACCGCATCCACGGGTGCGGCCGGTTGCCGTCGACCAACGAGCACCACGGCATCTACGTGGCCGACGCGGACGACACCCTCATCGCCGACAACGTCATCTACGCCAACGCCGACCGCGGCGTGCAGCTGTACCCCAACGCGACGGGGACCACCATCACCGGCAACATCATCTACGGCAACGGCGAGGGAATCATCTTCTCAGGCCAGGGCGGACTGACCTCGAGCCGGACGACCGTGGTGGGGAATGTCGTGGCCGGCTCGCGCCTCCGCGCCGACGTCGAGTCCTACTACCCGCCCGGGACACCGCGAGGCGAGGGCAACATCGTTCGTGGCAACTGCATCTTCGGGGGGCGCAAAGGCGCGGTGGACCAGAGCGCTGGGGGCTTTAGAAGCTTCGGCAACGTCGAGGCCGACCCGCGGCTGCGCATGCCCGCCCGGGGGGACTTCCGCCTCGACCCTGCCGGGCCATGCGCCGCTCTGCTGCGATCGAGCCGGGCTCCGGCCGGCCCGCACGGCGAGCCGCCCCTCTCAGGGTCGGGCCGGTCACCCCGCCCGTAGGAACGCAGCCAGCCGGGCGACCTCGTGTTCGAGCGTGTGCGCTGCCGCGATGTCGTGTCCCGCGCGGACGCGCTGCTCGCGCTCGACCGGGTCGCTCAGCATCCGGGCGACCGCACGAACAGCGGCCGGGGCGTCCCGCGGAGGGATGAGGACCGCCGCCGCCCCTGCCGCGGCGGCAACGCCCCCCACGTCGGTGGCCACCACGGGCACCCCGGCCGCAAAGGCCTCGAACAGCACCTGGGGGAGGCCCTCGGTGTGGGAGACGTGGAGGAAGAGGTCCGAGCCGCGGTAGAGCTCGGCGAGGCCGCCGCCGAGCGGCACGTATCCCTTCACGTCGGCGAGGTGGGCCACGCCGAGCTCGGCCAAGCGCGCCTCGAGCTCGGCGCGCAGCGGACCGTCGCCGACCACCACGAGCCGCACCTCCACCCCGTCTGCACGGAGCCCGGCGAGCACGTCGGCCAGCAGCAGCGGGTTCTTCTCCGTGTCGAGCCGGCCGACGCTGACGATCTGCGCCGGCTCCCCGCGAGGACGAGCGAGCGCCTCGCCGGGGGGTATGAGGTCGTCGACGGACACGAGCGAGACCGCGAGCTCGATCAGGTGCGGAGAGGCGCCGTAGGTCCGGGCCAGGGCCGGCCCGACCACGGCGACCGGCATCCGTCGGCCCATGGCGCGGAAGGTCGCCTCGAGGCCGTCGGCCGCCGCGTGCATCCAGCGGGTCTCAGGACGGCGGCTGCGCACGTAGGTGGGCAGGTCCTGGCGCACCCCCAGGACGACGCGCCGCCCCCGCATGCGGGCGAGTACCGCAAACCAGACCGCGTGGAGGTAGGGGCCCAGCAGCCACACGGTGTCGATGTCGTCCAGCAGCCGCCAGAAACGCGTCGAGCCTGCGCCCAGCGAGCGCAGCACCGCCGCGGGCTGGCTCAGGCTGTCGTACCACGGCAGGCCGAGGACCTCGACGTCCGCCGGGATGGCGTAGTGCGAGCGGCCGGACTCGGGGTTCTCCCGCCCGATGAGCACGAGCCGCTCGGTATGCGGGCGCAGCGCCGTCATGTAGCGGACGAAGGCACGGTCCCCCGATAGTCCTTCGGCGTCGCGACGGTACGTGTAGTCCGTGAAGATCGCGAGGCGCATCAGCGTCCCCCAGGCCTGTGGGCGAGGGCGGGAGCCCGGACCGCGCCGGTGAAGGGCGCCTCGTCGGCCCGACGCCGCAGGCCGACCTGACGGGCCAGCGCCATGACCGGAAGGCCCCAGCGGGCCGAGCCGCGGACGAACCCCGTTCCGTGCGCGACGTGCATGGTCGCGAGCACCGCCGGGACGAGCGCGGCGTCCCCCGCGCCCGCAGAGGCCTGGCCGGCCGCCCGCGCCAGCGCGGCGGCGTAGACCGCCAGGGCCACCCGCCCCGCGCGCCGGAGCGGCCTCGGGGCGACGAACGCAGAGCCGGCGGCGAGGACGAGCGCCGGCGGCAGCAGCGCGGAGCGACGGAGGCTCGTGGGGTGGCGCAGCGCGGTGCGTGCCCGGTAGAGGCCGTAGTCGTGGTACTGGCGCCACAGCCCGGCGAGGGAGTCACGCGGCTGGTAGTGCGCCGCCATCGCCGACACGCTGACGATGCGCTCTCCGGCGCGCAGGAATCGCGCGGCCATCTCGGAATCCTGGTTTCGCGGCCAGTCCTCGTCCCAGCCGCCGTGCCGCAGGACGTCCTCGCGACGCCAGACGCCGCAGAAGACCCCCGTGTCCAACTCGGACTCGGTTCCGTCGGCGACCCACTTGCGCGAGCCGCCCCGCCCGAGCCACGTGCCCAGCGCGGCCTCGACGGCGCGGGAGACCCGGCCGCCACCGGCGGGCAGCTGCGGGCCCGCCACCCAGGTGGTGCCGCCCGCCGCCAGCCGCCGCATCCCGAGAGCCAGGTAGGCGGACGGATAGGTGGTGTGCGCGTCCATGCGCGCGACGTGCTCGCCGCGGGCTGCCGCCAGGCACACGTTCAGGCCGCTGGCCGTCCCCCGGCCGGGGTTCTCCAGCAGCACCACCCGTGGGTCCTGGGCCGCGAGATCGATCAGCAGCTCGCGGGTGCCGTCGGTCGAGCCACCGTCAGCCAGCAGGACCTCGATGCGGCCGGTGCCGGGGGTCTCCTGCGCCAGCATGGCCGCGACCGACGCCCGGACGCCGGCGGCCTCGTCGAGTACGGGGACGAGGATGCTCGCCGCGATGGGGGAAGTCGGAGCTGGCACGCAAGCAGGAGTGGAGGGCGTCCCGCGGGGTCCGGGGACTCACCTACTATGGCCGCAATGACCAGAACTCGCGCCGCGCAGCCCGCCGGCAAGGATTGGCTGCGACCTCGCGTGGACTCCGCGGGAATGTCCCGGTACGTCGCGATCCTGCGGGAGCGCTGGTGGCTCATCCTGCTGACGACCTCCGTAGCCGTCGGGGTCGCGGTCGCCTACGCGACGCTGGCGCCGAAGACCTACGTCGCCGAGGCCGATCTCCTGATCACTCCGGTGACCTCGGGGAACAGCTCGGTCAGCGGTCTCGGGCTGCTGACGGAGTCCAACGACCCGACGCAGACGGTCACGACCGCTGCGCGGCTGGTCACGACGAACGAGGTCGGCGCCCGCGCGCTGCAGCGCGTCGGCCGGAAGGGTGCCCCGGATTCGATCTTTCAAGACGTGGTGGTCGAGCCGATCGCCCAGAGCAACCTGATCGCGATCCGGGCCACGGCCCGCAGCCCGGAAGCCGCCGCCGCCACCGCGACGGCCGTCGCGCGGGCGGCCATCGAGGTCCGCACGCGCCAATTGCGCCTGCAACTCGACGCGACCATCCCGACGCTGCAGGACCAGGTCGCTCAGCTTCCCGAAGCGGAGCGCTCGGGTCCCGGCACGCTGGGCGAGCGCGTGAGCGCCCTTCAGGCGCTGCGTGTGCAGGACGACCCCACGATTCGTCTCGCCACCGCTGCCAGCCCGCCCACCGGCCCGGCCTCGCCCAAGAAGAAGCTCGCCCTCGCGGCCGGCTTGCTCGGGGGTCTGATCCTCGGCATAGGGGCCGCGTTCGCCGTGCAGGCCCTCGACCCGCGGCTCCGCCGCGAGGAGCAGCTTCGCGACATCTACCGCCTGCCTGTGTTGGGGCGCATCCCGCGCGCCACCCGACGGCCCGGCGCGAGCCCGATCGGCCACGAGCGCCTGTCGCAACCCGCCGTGGAGGCCTTCCGCATCCTCCGCGCCACCGTCACCGCCACGGTCGGCCCCGTGCGCCCGCAGGCCTTGCTCGTCACGAGCTCGGGCCCCGGGGAGGGCAAGACGACGACCGCCCTCAACCTCGCCTACTCGCTCGCACAGACCGGGCAGCAGGTGATCCTCATCGAGGGGGACGTGCGGCGGCCGATGCTCGCCAGGACGCTCAAGGCGAGTCCGGCCTACGGCATGGCGAGCGTCATGGACGGCTCGCGCTCGGTCGCCGACTCGCTCACGAAGGTGACGGACTACGGAGAGAACCTGAGCTTCCTGCTGGCCGAGCGGCCCATGCCGTCCTTCGTCGAAAGCCTGGACGTGTCGGTGGCCCACCGCATGCTCACCGAGGCGGAGGAGATCGCAGACTTCGTCATCATCGACTCCCCGCCGCTCACGGAGGTCTTCGACGCGCTCCCGCTGGCGCAGGAGAGCGACGCCGTGCTGATCGTCGTGCGCCTGGGCCGCAGCCGCCTCAAGCGCCTTACCGAGCTCGGGGAGATCCTCGCGCAAGGCGGGGCCCGTCCGATCGGCATCGCCGAGGTGGGCACGGAGGAGGAGAGCTCGTCCTACTACTACGACGAGCCGGCCTCGAGCGCCGTCGCCTGAGCCCGGTGGCCTCACGCGTCGCCAGCCCGACGACCCGCGCGGCCGCGTTGGCCGTGCTGGCCGGTCTCGTCTGCGGCGCGTTGAGCGGCGTCGAGCCGCTCTACGGACTGCTGTTCGCGTTCGGGGTCGCCTTCGTCCTGCTCGTCTTGGCCGACTTGGTCTACGGCTTCGCCGCCATGGGCGTCCTCGCCTACCTCGCGACCCTGGCGGGCGGCGGCGGGGTGAGCCTTGCGAAGCTCGCCGGGATCGTGCTCCTGGCCGGGTGGTTCGGGGTCGTGACGACCTCTCGGGAGAACCCGCGGAACATCCTGGTCGATCACCCCGGCCTGACCTACGTCCTGATGCTGTTCGTCGGCTGGGCTGCGGTGTCGGTGAGCTGGGCGGAGATCGAGGGGGTCGCCCTGAACTCCGTGATGCGCTACGCGCTCAACATCCTGCTCGTGCCGATCGCCTACACCGCTATCCGCTCGGAGGACGACGCGGTCCGCGTGCTCGGGGCCCTCGTGGTCGGCGCGACCTTCGCGGGGGTCTCGGGGATCATCAGCGCGCCGACGGCGGGCGCGAGCGACGCCATCCGGGCCACCGGGACCGTCGGTGACGCGAACGAGCTTGCGGCTGGGCTGGTGCTCGGCCTGGGCATCGCCGTCGCCTTCTTGGCCAATCGCCACCTGCCCCCGGTGGTCCGCGCCCTCGCCGGCGGCGCCGCAGCGATCTGCTTGGTCGGCGTCCTGCTGTCGCTCTCACGCGGCGGGCTGCTCGGCATCGGCGGCGCGACGCTCGCGGCCGTCGCGGTCGGCGGGCGTTGGCGAGGTCGGGTGGCGGCCGTCGCCGGCGCGGTCGTGCTGCTCGCTGTCGGTTACTTCTCCTTCCTGGCCCCCGCGCCCGCCAAGGAGCGCGTGACGAACGTCGGTGGCGGCACCGGGCGTCTGGACCTTTGGACGGTGGCCGAGCGCATGATCGACGCGCACCCGATCCGAGGAGTGGGAACGGGCCAGTATCCGAACACGTCGGTGCACTACCTCCTCGAGCCCGGCGCCATCAAGAGGGCGGACTACATCTTGAGCGCGCCGAAGGTCGCGCACAACACGTATCTCAACATCACCGCGGAGCTGGGGATCGTCGGCGGTCTGTTGTTCGCGGGGCTCGTGGCCACTTGCTTGTGGTGCACCCTGCGGGCGGCGCGGATCCTCCGAGACACGGGAGACGAGCGGCTGGAGATCTTGGTACGCGGCTTTGCCGTCGGCCTGATCGGCTACCTGGTCACGCTGCTGTTCATCTCGGAGATGTACTCGAAGCTCATGTGGGTCGCGCTCGGCGTCGGGCCGGCGCTGCTGGCCGTCGCGCGGGCGAAGACGACCGCCCCGGGCGAGGTCGTCGCCCACGACCGCGCATGACCCGTTCGCCCGTCCGCCTGCTCGGACTGGACAACGAGCACATCAGCGACTTCCGCACACAGGACAGCCGCAACGGCGGGTTGTACCGGGCGCTCGACGAGCGCCTGCATGTCGTCGGCACGACGACGCCGAGGCTTCCGCTCGTCGGCTTGCGGGCGATCCAGGCCTTTCACGTCGTTCCCGGGCGGGCGCGCTGGCGCCGCCGCTCCGGGCTGTCGCCGATGGCCTTCCGGGCGATGACGGCCGCCGCAGGCCGGGAGGTCTCCAAGAGAGTCGGCGAGTTCGACGTCGTGCTGCAGTTCTACGGGCTGTGGGCCCCCGGGCTGCCACGTCCGGCGCGCCCGTATGCGATGTACCTCGACGCGACGCTGGCGCTCACCCGCCGCGAGCACCGCGCCGCCGCGCCGATGACCCGCCGCGCCGAACGGCGCTGGCGCGGCCTCGAGCAGGCGGCATACCGCGACGCGGCGGCTCTGTTTCCCATGAGCGACTGGGTGCGCCGTTCGCTCGTCGACGACTACGCCGTGCCCCCGGACAAGATCGTGGTGGTGGGTGCGGGCGCGAACCTCGTCGCCCCGGAGCTTCCCGCGCCCCCCACCGGCGGCCGTGTGGCGCTGTTCGTCGGGCTCGACTGGCAGCGCAAGGGCGGCGACGTGCTGCTGCGCGCCTGGCCGGAGGTGCGACGGCAGATCCCGGCCGCCGAGCTGTGGATCGTGGGCCCGCCGGCCCGGCCCGCAGCGGGCGACGGCGTGAGCTGGCGGGGGCGCCTGGACCGCCCGGCGCTCGCCGCGCTCTACGAGCAGGCGAACCTGTTCGTGATGCCCTCCCTCTTCGACCCGTTCCCCCACGTGCTGCGCGAGGCGATGGGCCACGGCCTCGCGTGCGTGGCGAGCCGCACGGGGGCGGTTGCCGAGATCGCCCGGGACGGCGTGGATGGGCTCTTGGTCACCCCAGGTGACGCCGACGAGCTCGCTCAGGCGATGGTGGCGCTCCTCGGCGACCGG
The DNA here is from genome assembly GCA_038207985.1 of Solirubrobacterales bacterium. Taxonomy (GTDB): domain Bacteria; phylum Actinomycetota; class Thermoleophilia; order Solirubrobacterales; family Solirubrobacteraceae; genus Paraconexibacter. The sequence goes on along the minus strand of JBBQZE010000013.1, from coordinate 9,761 downwards.
GAGCGCAGCGCCGCGTTGGGGCGCGCGGGGTACCGGCGGACGCTGACCGGGGCGACGTGGGACGCCGTCGCAGACCGGATGGCGCCTCGGCTCATCGCGCTCGCCGAGGCCTGACGCCAGGCCGCCGAGCCGGCGGGCGGCCCGAGGGCCGGCAAAGGAACGTTCGCACTGCGACCGATCTGTTCCGACTGCCGTCTGCTCACTGATGCCATCCTGGTGCGGTGCGCGACGCTCTCGTCCTGGGCTATCACGCCGTCAGCGCCGACTGGCCCGCGTCTCTGGCCGTGCGACCCGACGTCCTCGACGAGCACCTGACCCTGCTTGTGCGGCGCGGTTACCGCGGCGGCCGCCTCAGCGACATCGTGGCCGGGCTGGGGCCGGAGCGAGCCCTCGCCGTCACCTTCGACGACGCCTACGTCTCGACCCTCGAGCGTGCTGCACCGATTCTGGCCCGGCACGGTCTGCCCGGCACGGTCTACGTCCCCACGGACTGGCCCGGTCGCCCCGGCCCGATGCGCTGGCCGGGCATCGACCGCTGGGAGGCCGAGGGCTACGGAGGGGAGCTTCGCTGCTTGTCCTGGGACCAACTGCGCGAGCTCGACGCCATGGGGTGGGAGATCGGGGCCCACACCTGCTCGCATCCCCATCTCACCCGAGTCGACGACGCGCAGCTGCAGCGGGAGCTCATCGACTCGAAGGCGCTCGTGGAGGACGAGATCGGAAAGCGCTGCCGATCGCTGGCCTATCCCTACGGAGACGCGGACGCCCGCGTGGCGCGCGCCGCCGGCGCCGCGGGCTTCGAGAACGCCGTGACGCTCCCCCGGGCTCGCGAGCCTTTGCTGACCCGGGAGGTGCTCCTCACCCCGCGGATCCCGGTCCACCGGGTCGACGACCTAGCGCGCCTACGCCTCAAGGTGGCGCCGTCGGCGCGCCGGGTGCGAGCTTCGAAGCTCTTCCACCGCTTCGCGCGGGCGGCCGCCCCGGCGCCCTGAGACTCCGACCGCGCCGCTGGACGTTCGTCCGATCTTCCGGCTGTCGCGTCGTCGCGGCTGCCCGTGGCGACGACCAAGAGCACAAGGCACCGCCGACGCGACAACGGCAAAGCACTCGCGAGGGTGCGACGCAAAGCCACGGGGCTCAATGAGCTAGCCGGGCTACCGAACGTGGGCGTCAGGACGCGGGCCGAATCCACTCGTCAAAGGATCTCCCGTGCCACGCTCCGTTGCCCTCCGCGGCATAGTCACCGCAGCGGTCGCAGCAGCGACCGCCGTCGCCTCCCCATCGGCGCTCGCCTCGCCGGTGGCCCCGGCCTCCGTCAACTGCGACGGCGTCGCCTCGGTCACCGGCTCCGACGCAGCCGCCGGCACCACCGCCGCGCCGTTTCGGACCGCCGCCAAGCTTGCCGCCTCGGTCCCAGCCGGCGGGACGGGCTGCCTTCGGGCTGGCACCTTCGCGGAGGACCTGAGCGTCGGGCGCTCGGACATCACGCTGACCTCGTTCCCGGGCGAGCGCGCGACGCTCAAGGGCCGCCTCTGGATCAAGCGCGGCGCCGACCGGGTGACCATCTCGTCCTTGGATCTCGACGGCGTCAACTCCGCGCGCCTCCCCTCCCCGACGGTCAACTCGGCCGACGCCCGGTTCTTGGGCAACGACGTGACCAACGAGCACACGGAGATCTGCTTCAACCTCGGCCACGAGACGTGGGGCCGGGCGGTCCGCACCGTCCTCAAGGGCAACCGCATCCACGGTTGCGGCGCCGTTCCCAGCACGAACTTGGACCATGGCGTCTATGTCGCGAACTCCGACGCGGTCCAGATCCTCGACAACGTCATCTACGACAACACCGACCGCGGAATCCAGCTGTATCCCGACGCGCAGGGCACCGTCATCCGCGGCAACATCATCGACGCGAACGGCGAAGGCATCATCTTCTCCGGCGCCGACGGAACCGCCGCCAACGACACCACGGTAGGCGCCAACGTCATCTCGAACTCCCGGTTACGCGCAAACGTCGAATCCTGGTACCCCGCCGCGAACCCGATCGGCACCGGCAACGTCGTCACGGGCAACTGCCTCAGCGGCGGAATCGTGGACACCTCCAGCGGAGGCTTCACGGCGACAGCGAACGTCACGGCCGACCCGGGCTTCGCGGCCGCCGGACAGGGGGATTTCCGCATGGCCTCCAGCGGCCCCTGCGCCGCGATCATGGCCGCGAGCAGCGCCCCCGCGGGCCCGGACTGGCAGGCCCCGGTGAGTGCCGGCGCCGCCGCGACCGATCCCAGCCCGAGCCCCGCCGCTGCGGTCCCCGCCCCGGCGTCTGCGCCGACCCCGATCGCCCTCCCCGCCGTCCAAGCGACCGCCCCCGTCGCCGCGGCCATCCCCGCGCCGAGCGTCGTGCCGGTCCTGACGATCATCGATTCCGCCCCGGCCGCCACGGCGCCCCCGAGGGCCAGCCGAGCCCTCAAGAAGGCGACGTGCTTCACGATCCGTAGGGAGCTGTACGCGTTCCGCTCGGCCAGGCTGTCGGTGGCCACGAGGTCCCGCAAGACCACGAGGTCCACGAAAACGCGGAAGACCGCCAAGAGGGCGAGGGCCGCGAAGAAGACCAAGTCGGAGCTGCGGGCGGCCAAGCGGGCGGCAGCCCACTGGCTGCCCTGCCGCTGACGCGACGGCCGAGCTCGGTAGCATCCGGCGGCGGCGGCGGGAAATCCGGCCGGCGCCGCGTTCTGCGGAGCAATGGGACTCTCCTCTCCACTTCTCCGCGTCGTCGTGCTGATCGACCACATCGGAGCCATCGGCGGCGCCGAGCCGCTAGCCGCGCAGCTTGTGACGCGTCTCGACCCCGCTCGGTTCGAGCGAACGGTCGTCGCCTACCGGCGGCACGACCCCGGTGGTGACGAGGAACAGCTCCAGATCCGCGCGGTGGGGGAACTCCGCGCGGCCGGCGTCGAGGTCCTCGAGCTCGACGCCACCGGCCGGCGCGACCTTCGGGCCTGGGCGCCCTTCGCGCGCCGCCTGCTGGCGGGAAGGGTCGACGTCCTGCACGCCCACAAGTTCGGCCCCAACCTGTGGGCGAGCCTCTTCAGCCGTCTGGCTCCAGTTCCCGTGCTCATCGCACACGAGCACACCTGGTCCTTCGAGGGGCAGCTCGGGCGCCGCATGGCCGACCGCTGGCTGATCGCCACTCGCGCCGACGCCGTGGTCGCCGTGTCGGCGGCCGACCGGGACAGCATGGTCCGCGTCGAGCACATCCCGCGGGATCGCATCCGCGTCATCCTGAACGGGATCCCGGAGCCGGCTGAACGTGCCGGCGGGGCGCTGCGCACCGCCCTGGGCATCCCGTCCTCCGCCCCCGTGATCGGCACCGTCGCCTCCTTGCGACCACAGAAGGACCTGATGACGCTCGTGCGGGCCATGCCGACTGTCCTGCTGCGTCACCCAGAGGCCCGGCTCGCGATCATCGGGGACGGCCCCGAGCTGCCCGCGCTGACCGCGGCGGTGGCCGAGCTCGACCTCCAGCGGAGCGTCATGCTCCCCGGCTTCATGGCCGACGCCGGCGGCCTCGTCGCCGACTTCGACGTCGCCGTGAACACGTCGACCTTCGAGGGCTCCTCGCTCGCGCTCCTGGAGTACATGGCCGCGGGCAGGGCGGTGGTGGCGACCGACGTCGGCGGCAACGCGGCACTGCTCGGCAACGGAACGGCGGGAGTCCTCGTGCCGCCGAGGCAGCCGCTCGCCGTCGCCGAAGCGCTCTGCGACCTGCTCGGCGACCCTCCGCGCCGCGCGGCGCTGGGAGATGCCGCACGCGCCCGCCAGCGCGCCGAGTACGACATCGCCGTGCAGGCCTCACGCGTCGCCGCGCTCTACGAAGAGCTGTGGAGCAAGTCGGCCGCCGGCGACCGAAGGGCTGCGGCCAGCGCCTGATCGAGCAGCTCGTGCGCGGAGCGTTGCGCGGCCAGCGGCCGGAGGTCGTGGTCGTCCCCGGGAAGCGTCGCGTTCACCAGGACGGGCCAGCGGGTACCGCCCAGCAGCCGCTGCGCGCGCAGCTCGCGCAACAGGGGCTCGTTGCCGGAGAAGCCGATCACCGTCAGGACACCCGCCTGGGTGAGGTCGTCGAGCGCCGTTTCGATGACGGCCTTCGCAGGCTCGGCGCCTGCGGCCTGCCTTGAGAGCCGCTGGCGGACGACCCCTGGCACGAGCCGCAGCTGGGCGAGGAGACTGCGCCGCACCGTCGCAAGCGGCAAGTCCCCGCGCAGCATCCGGCGCCACTGCTTCGCCGAGAGCACGCTTTGGAGCTTGCGCGCCTGCCGCCGGGGTAGGAGCTCGGCGTCCCAGACGAGCGTGCGGGGGTTCAGCAGCACCGCGGCGCGCACCCGCTCGTCACTGAGGGCCGCTTGGAAGGCGAAGTAGGCACCGGTGCAGAGCCCGCCGACGACGAAGCGGACACCCACGCCTTGTCGCACCAGCTCGTCGCACGCGGCGCGCACGTCGTCGTTGATGCTGGCGTCGTACATAGCTGCGGCGGCGTGCAGCCGGTCGGCGTCGCCGTCGGAGTCCCCGATCGCGGGGAGGTCGAGCCGCAGGGTCGGAACGCCTTGGGCAGCCCATCGGCGCGCCGCCTCGGCCCACATGCGGTTGGGTCCGCTGCGACGGACCGCACCCGCGTTGAGCAGCACGGCACACACCCCTGCCGAGTCGGGAGGGCCGGCGGGCAGCGTGAGCACACCGAACAACCGGCCGGCCGGGCGCGGGAGCCAGAGCGGCAGCTCCCGCACGCCAGCGGGGCCGTCCGCGTCGAGCTCGAGCTCGCCGACCGAGCCCACGACCTGCGAGGCATGCGGCGAAGGCGTTTCGTCGGCGCGGAGCCACTCGTCGACCAGTTGAACAACGGTCCAGGGCACCTCGACCCGTTGGGGGTTGTCGACCATGGCCGCGTAGCCCGCACCCGTGGTCTCCGTGACAGGCACTCCGCCCGCCTCGAGGTGCTCGCGCAGGGCGGCATCGGGCGCCGCGCCGTCCGCCCCCACCAAGAGCGCCCGGTGCAGCCCTGACACGTCGATCGCGCGCAGGTCGAGCGCTTCGAGGTCTCCGAGGAGCTCGGCGCTGAGGACGAAGCCGCCGACCTCCAGCCACCCGTCGGGGAGCGGTACGTCGAGCTCAGCCGGGAGCGCGGCCTGGTTGCTCTGCAGCCGCCCGAGAGCGCGTAGGCGTCGCACCGCCGCGGCGCCCCGCGCCGGGGTCGCCCAGAGGACGAGGTCATCGACGGGCGCGCCCCGGGAGACGGCCAGCCCGGCCGCCAGCCCCCCGACGCCGATGCCGAGCACCGCGACGCGCACGACGGACGGCTCCGACCGGAGGCGGTGCACCGCCGCCGTCACGGCGTCCGCCCAGCCGCCCAGGCGGTCGGCGTCGCCCGGGCCCCCGCCGCTGTCACCCGTTCCAGGGAGGTCGAGACGCACGACGTGGTGGCCGGCCCCTGCCAGCGTGTCGGCCCAGACCCGCCGCGCGCGGTAGGACGCGACCTCCTCCCAGCCGACCGGCGGCACGACGACGACGCCCGTCCCGTGGCGAACCGCTCCCGACGGCGCGTGCCGGAAGCAGAGGACACCCCCGGCGACCGTGACGTACTCCACTCGGAGGGCACCGGTCACGGCCGGCAGCCTAGCGCTCGGGTGCCGCGTCGGCACGGGCACCTGGGGCCCTTCGGGCCTTGAGGGCGCGCAGCGACCGGTCCAGGCGGACTCGCGGCCTGCTGCGCTCCAGCGTCACCCAGGCGAGCTTCTGGGTGCCTGTGGAAAGGTCCAGCTTGTAGCGGGTGGCGGGCGCGAGGAAGTCGTAAGCCTCGATACCGTGGTCGACGCACGCGCGCATCGCGCACATGTGCACCGCGAGGCCCACGTTGAGCTTGTTGTCCTCGAAGCGCTTGAGGCCGCTCTGGTAGAAGAGGACGTCGCGGCCCTCGATGTGCCCGTAGACGCAGCCCACCGTCTCGCCCTTGCGGCGTACGCGGACGAGCATGACCCCGCGGCCAGGACCCAGGCGGTCGATGAGCTCGCGGTGGAAGCCGGCGAAACGTCGGCTGGCGAACTTGCCCGGCTCGCCGGCGGCGGCCCAACGTCGCTGATGCAAGTCGACCAGCTCGTCCATGACGTCGTGACCTTGCTCGGGCGTCTGCGCCCACTCCGTCGTAAGCGGCGCGAGGCCGTCCAGCGCCCGCCGCACGCGGCGGCGCGGCCGAGAGGGCAGCAACCCCAGCGGGTCGCCCCCCTCCGCGCGGGCCAGTTCGGTCACGGGGCTGTCCTCGACGCGGAGCACGATGCCCGGGCCTGCCCGGCGGAACGCTTCGGCGTCGAGGAGTCGCAGGCCCGGGACGACCAGCCGGTCCCAACGCCCGTCGCGCTTGACATCGGCGAGCAGGGCGACGGCGAACGCGTGACGGTGCTCGTCGTCCACCAGCAGGGCGTTGCGCTCGACGTAGATCGTCTCGCCGCGCGGCTCCCCTGCGGTCCCGATGTGCGCCTGGCGGGCGCCGACCAAGCGCGGGTAACGCCCGGCGGACTCCGTCACGAGCGCGACCCCAACGTCGCGCCCTTCGGCGCTGGCGACCACGAAGCGGTGGCGGACCACGTCGCCGTAGTGGGCCAACCACGTGCTCGTCCACGCCCAGGAGCAGGAGACGGCCACCGAGCCCGCCTGCGCTTCGACGGCGAGCCAGACGCGGGCCGCCTCCGCGCGCGCACCCGCAGCGATCCTCCGGGTCTGCAGGGGCACGCCGCGGTGCGCTACTCAGCCGGTCGCAGCACTGCGACGACGGTCAGAGCCAGGATCTTCAAGTCGAGCTTCCAGGACCAGTGCTCGATGTAGTAGTTGTCCCACTCGATCCGGTCGCTGAGCGACGTCTGGCCGCGCAGGCCGTGGACCTGCGCCCAGCCCGTGATGCCGCTCTTGACCCGGTGGCGCTCGCCGTACCGCGTCACGTCGCGCGCGAAGACCTCGACGAACTCCGGCCGCTCGGGCCGCGGGCCGACCAGGCTCATCTCGCCGCGGGCCACGTTGAAGAGCTGCGGCAGCTCGTCGAGCGACGTGCGGCGCAGGAAGCGCCCCACCGCCGTGCGGCGGTCTGAGCCCTCGACGCCCCCGGGGGCGCTGTCCGGGTCGGGTCGGAAGCCGTCCTCGTCCGACATCGGCTCCATGGAGCGGAACTTCATGAGGTCGAACTCCTGCCCGTCGCGCCCGACGCGACATTGCCTGAAGAAGACCGGACCGCGCGAGTTCAGCTGCACCGCCGCCGCGATCACGAGCAGAATCGGTGCGAACAGCAGGATCGCGACCGCCGCCATCGCGCGGTCGAACAGGTGCTTGGTGGCGAAGCCCCGCCCCCGCGGGCGGGTCTGGTGCAGCGCGAGGAGCGGCAGGCCGCCGATGGCCTCGTAGGAGAATCGGTCGTTGACGGCCTCGAAGAGCCGAGGGACCACGGAGACCTCGAGGGCGAGCTCGTTGCAGCGCTTGGCGAACTCGACGAGCTCTTGGTCCGGGGCCTGGATGAAGGTGAGGACCACGTGCCGGGCGCCCGAGAGCGACGCGATCCAGTCGACGTCGCTCGGGTGCCCCAGCACCGGGAGGCCCGCGACGCGGCCCTCCGCCGGGGGCGCGGCGTCGAGGAAGCCGATCGGGCGCAGCCCGTAGTCGGGGTTCTCCTGCAGGCGGCGCGCGACCCTGCCGCCGATCAGCCCGGCACCGACGATGAGGGCGGGTCTCCCGACGAGCGCGCGGACGCGTGCGGTCCGCTGCGCCGTGGCGACGGCGACGCGGCCGGCGCCGACGCCGACCACCGCGGTACCCCACAGGTGCACGAGGACCGCGGTCTGCAGCGGCTGGGAGAAGACGTAGAGCTCGGCCGACACGAGCGCCATGGCCCCGAAGGAGATGCCGCTGATCACCGGGGCGACCCCGTCAATGATGCTCACCCGCAAGGACCTGGCGTACATGCCCCGCAGCGCGAGCATGCCCATCACCGCGGGCGGAAAGACGGCGAGGGGCCACGTGGAGGCCGCCTCCATCGTGATCGGCTCGTGGGGCCACCGGACGGCGACGACCACGGCCACGCTCAGCATCGTTGCGTCGACCAACAGCCGGAGCCAGGTCCATCCCGCCCCTTCGAGCAGCCATTCGAGCCAGCCGTCGGCCGGGGTCGCGCGCGCGCGCAGCGCCGCGCGCGCCGCGTGGTGCTCATGCTCGACGTGCCCGGCAGGGAGCGCCGAGGTCGGCAGGTTCAGCCCGGATGCGGTGGGAAGGTGTCGCGGCAAGGGTCGGGGCGCTGCGGCGGTCGGACGTCGTCTCGGACCCGGGTCGGCGTCCGCGTTCAAGTTCTCGACCCCAGGCATTCTCCTTGGACGATCGTCGCCGCGCAAGTGCCTTCGGGACACACCGCTTTGCGGATCAACACGAGACCCCGGGGCGGCTAGTCCCGCAGCCCCGCGTTGATGTCCGCGATGGCCTTCGTCACCCGGGTCTGGGTGTCGGCCACGGAGCTTGACAGCTGGGTCCGCACCCGGGCCCGGTCGGCGGCCGACCCGCGGCGCAACGCGGACTGCGCCTGGACGAACTGCTGCCGGAAGCGCGCCACCGTGGCCACGAGCGCACGGTGCTGGTCGCGGACCGTCCCCGGCGGCTTGATCCGCTCGAGGCTCGTGCCGAAGGCCCGCGTGACGCTCGCGAACTGCCCGAGGGTCGCACGGTCCTGCGGCAGCGTGCTGGTGGGCGTGAGGCGGCCCAGCGCCTGGCCGAAGCGGGTGACGAAGGTCTCCTGCACCTGCTGGACGTCGGCGACGTAGGCGTTCTGGGCCTTCGTGTCGGCGCCGCAGCCCGTCGCGAGGACGGCGGTCACCAGCAGGAGGGCGGCACAGGACCAGCGCGTCGTCATCCGCGCGCACGCTACCGCGTCACACTCGTCCACCCGTGCCGTCCCCTCCGCCCCTCGGCCTCTACGTCCACGTGCCGTTCTGCGCGGCACGCTGCGGCTACTGCGACTTCAACACCTACACCGCCGCGGAGCTCCCCGGCGGCGGTGACCGCGCGGGATTCGCCGCGGCCGCCCTGGCGGAGCTCGACCTCGCGCACGCTGCCCTCGGCGACGCCGCGCGCCCCGTGGCGACGGTGTTCTTCGGCGGCGGGACCCCGACGCTGCTGCCCCCGGAGGACCTCGTGGCGATCCTGGACGGCATCGCCCGGCGTTTCGGCCTCGAGCCGGGGGCCGAGGTCACCACGGAGGCCAACCCCGAGTCCGTCGACCCGCGAGCCCTCGCGCTCCTGCGCGCCGCCGGCTTCACGCGCGTGTCGATCGGCATGCAACACGCGTCGCCGCACGTCCTGGCGACACTGGACCGGCTCCACACCCCCGGCCGCGCGGGCGCCGCGGCGGCCGAGGCGCACGACGCCGGCTTCGAGCACGTCTCGCTGGACCTCATCTACGGCACGCCCGGCGAGCGCGCCAAGGACTGGCAGCTGACGCTCGACACGGCGCTCGCCGCCCGCCCGGACCACGTGAGCGCCTACGGGCTGGTAGTCGAGCCCGGGACCGCGCTGGCCGCGCGCGTGCGCCGCGGGGAGCTTCCGCCGCCGGACGACGACGACATGGCCGACCGGCAGGCCGAGGCCGAGGCGGCGTTCGCGACCGCCGGGCTGCGGTGGTACGAGGTGGCCAACCACGCAGCGTCCGACGCGGCGCGGTGCCGCCACAACCTGGGGTACTGGCGCTCGCA
>JBBQZE010000012.1:0-26207 GCA_038207985.1 Solirubrobacterales bacterium | reverse complement strand
CCTGCGTGAGCTTCAAGTCGAGCTGCCGCTGCTAGTCCTCGACGAGGCCCACCACACGAAGAACGCGGGTACACGCCTCGCGAAGCTGTTCGCCAACGAGCCCGGTGCGACCGCCGACGCCGAAGCGCTCCACGGTGAGCTCGGCGGGATGTTCCACCGAATGCTGTTTCTCACCGCGACGCCGTTTCAGCTCGGCCACAACGAGCTAATCGAGGTGCTCCGCCGCTTCACCGGGATCCGTTGGTCTGACCTCGACCGTGCCGCTTACGAAGATCACCTGACGGAGCTCGGAAACGCGCTCGACGCCGCCCAGCGTGCGGCGCTGACCCTCGATCAGAACTGGGGACGCCTCACTCCTGGCGACCTTCCGGACCTCGACAGTTGGTGGGAACGTCCGGCGGATGAAGCGGTTCCGGAAGGGTGCCGATCAGTTGCGGCCGCATGGGCGCGAACCCGCGAGCACACCGTGGACGCCCAACGGCTCCTGGCGCCGCTGGTCGTCCGCCACCTCCGACCGGACCGAGACGAACGCCGCGTGGAGTACTGCGGCGAGGCCATCGCCACGGGGGACCCGGTCACTACCTCGGGCCTTCCCGTCACGGGCGACGCGGTCCTGCCGTTCCTCCTCGCCGCCCGCGCACAGGCCGTCGTCTCGGCCAGCGGCGCCCGCGGCCACGTCCGCACGCGGGCGCTGTTCGCCGATGGGCTCGCCTCATCGTTCGAGGCCTATCGGCACACGAGTTCGGGAAGTCCAGAAGCCGCTGCCGACGATCGCATCGATCACACCGATCCGCTTCCCGCCGGCTTGGAGTGGTACCTCGATCACATCACGACGGCACTACCCGACGGGTCGGCCGCGTTCGCGGAACACCCGAAGATGCGCGCGACCATCGACCGCACGCTCGCCCTGTGGCGGCAGCGAGAGAAGGTTCTCGTGTTCTGCTTTTACCGTGCGACGGGCCGCGCTCTCCGGCTCCACATCGCCCAGGCCGTCGCCGACGAGGTACAGGTCATGGCCGCCGCAAGCCTCGGTGCCGCCAAGGCAGATCCGCTTGTCGCGGACACGCTCAAGCGGGTTCAGACCCAGCTCTACGACGCCGACTCGCGCGCGAGCCGGGTAGCAAGCGAGCAGATCCGCGCAGCACTCGGCCGCACGCTAAAGGGCGATGCGAAGGAGGAGGCGGCGGACCGCTGCCTCCGTTTCCTGCGTACCGACTCATTCCTGGCGCGCTACGTCGATCTCGCCGCGCCCCCGGCCGACGCGCTCGCGGCCGCGTTTCTCCGCCCTGACGGCTCCGGCCGGACGCTCAAGGACGTCATCGGTGACTTCGCCACCGCGCTGCACTCGCAGGAGGAGGCCGAGCGGAGGAAGTACCTGGACGACCTCGGCACGATCGAGGTCGGTGACATCGCGTTCAGGGACGACGAGAGCGAGCAGGCCGAAAGCCTCATCGCCAACGTGCGCCTCGCGAACGGCGCGGTCAAGCCCGAACAGCGCCAGCGCCTTATGCGAACCTTCAACACCCCGTTCTTCCCCGACGTGCTCATCGCAAGCTCAGTGATGGCTGAGGGCGTGGATCTTCATCTCCACTGCCGTCACGTCATCCATCACGACCTCGACTGGAACCCGAGCACGATCGAGCAGCGGACGGGACGCCTGGATCGGATGCGCAGCAAGGGCGAGGTCACCGGCAAGCCAGTCGTTGTCTACGAGCCGTTCGTTGAAGGCACGCAGGACGAGAAGATGTTCCGGGTCATGAAGGATCGCGAGCGCTGGTTCAACGTCGTGATGGGGGAGCGGCTCGAGCTGGACGAGGCCAGCACCGATCGGCTGGCATCGCGGGTGCCGTTCCCGGAGGCCGCGGCGACCGGGCTCGCGATGGACCTGTCCGTGTGGCCACCGTCAGGAGCGTGACGCCGGCCCACATCGCCGCAGAAGACGCGCTCCCCTTCTCGATCGCAGTATCGAGACGAACCACGATCTCTCGGTGCTGAGCGCTTGAGACAATCGGACTACACACACTACGACGGCAGAAACTCGCTGCCCTCGCCCTCCCACATAACCACGAGCTCGTCCCGCGCCCGGGTGGCAGCGACGTAGAACAGGGACCGCTCGCGCTGCAGGACATCCGGCTTCTCTTCCTCGGGGATGTCGCGCAGCACGTAACTCGCCGGAACGAGGCCCGCATCGACACCGAAGATCGCCTTAGGCCGCGTGAGCTTTTGCGGGCCGCAGCCCGCGGGCCGCCAGCGGCGTTAGATTCGCGAGCGAGGTATAGACGCCGGTCCACGCACGCGGGGTGAGACCGCCGGACGCCACCGGGGCTCTTCTCGGACGCCCAAGGAGGGACGTCAGCACTGCCGCGCAGGGCCCGCGTCTCTAGGCTGAGGGCGTGCCCGACGAACATGTTTTCACGGTGCTGGGATCAGTGGCGACACCGGCGCAGCCCATCACGCTTGCCGAAGCTGGCCTTACTGAACGTGATCACCTGCAGGAGTGGGTGACCGCCCACCCGGCTGTCCTGGGCGAAGGTGTCATGGTCGTGACCCTGGAGTTTGACCGCTGGCGGACCGCGGCCGGTGCTCCGGAACGTGACCGTCTGGACGTCCTTGGTCTCGATCGCGACGGAAGGCTGGTGGTCGCCGAACTGAAGCGCGACATCGCACCCGACACCGTTCAGATGCAGGCGCTGAAGTACGCCGCTCTGGCAAGTCGCTTTACCCCGGAGGTGCTCGCTGTAGAGCACGCGAAGTACCTCAGCCGCCGCGGGGAGCCGACGAGCGAGGCCGCCGCCCTCGAATTGCTGGAAACGCACAGCGAGAATGGCCTATTACCCGAGAACTTGGCGAAGCCGCGGATCGTGCTGCTCGCGTCGTCGTTCCCGCCGGTGGTCACCGCCACCGCGGTGTGGCTCTCGGAGATGTCCCTGGACATAAGCCTCGTGCGCTTTCAGGCCTACCGCGCGGGCGACCAGGTTCTTGTCACGGCATCGCAGCTCTACCCGGTGCCAGACGTAGAAGAATTCACGGTCGCGCCAGCCCGACAGACACGGGTAACTTCCGCGGACGCGCTCCCACAGGTGGAGTGGTCCGAGGACGATCTGCGGAAGCTCCGTGACCTCACTAGTGCCACCGTCCTTGCTGCTCTTGATCTGTGCTCGGGCAGTCCTGGGGAATGGATCGCGCTGCGCAAGATCGAGGAGGAGGCGGGCCGAGAACACGCACAGGCTCGCGCGGACCTAGCGGGGCTCACTATGCGGACTAAACGCCTTTTCGGCCGTTCGAACTGGCCCTTCGACGCTCAATGGGCCGCAGGCGGTGAGCAGCAGTTCTACTATTCGATGGGCGCAACTGGCGCGGCTCGCTGGAGGTCCGTGATCACGGTAAATCCGTAATCGAACGGGTCTCGTGCACGCGCTGTCTCATGAGGACGTCGCATGCGGTCTCATCCGCGAGTCGCTGGACACAGAGTGCGCCGGGGCGGTCCGTCCTAACTCACGAGCAGGCGACGCTTCAGGGGCAAGCAACACGATGACCGTCCACAAGCTCGACTATGGGCTGTCGAGGACGGTCGGGAGTCGTAGTCCGCGCGACGAGGGAGCCCGAGGCGTGACAGCGCCACGCGCCTGCTGACGGCCTGTGCTCGGGGGTGTTGAGCGGAGCCGGCAACGCTTAGCCGTCACCCGGAAGTTGAGACGCGACCACCTTGCTAGCACGGTTGCGTCACGACTGCTAAGCGAAGAGTCGAACGATTCTGGCGTCGTCGCTCTGAGGGACAAAGCGGGCCCCAATTCGCCTCCGCGAGACCACCAGACTCGTAATGAAGGGGTCAGCGGTTCGAATCCGCTCGTCGGCTCCTCCGGAAGTCCCTGCTCAGGGGGACTTTTGGCGTTTCCGGGGCTCCATCTTGCGTCTCCAGTCGGTGAGGGCTCGCCTGTCGTGTCGCGCAAGCTGCGGCTGACCCCCGACCGTGGCGGCGACGGCGCCCTTCTCACCATCGCGGAGGCCGCACGGCGCGTGCGCTGCTGCGAGCGGACATCCGCCGGGCGATCGACAGCGGTGCGCTGAGTGCCGGCCGGCTCGCGCGCACGCGCGGCTCGCGCGGCGGCTTCCGGATCCGTCCCCGCCGATCTCGAGCACTGGATGTTCAGCGGTGAGGCCTGAGTCCGGGGCCCCCGACCGTCGCCACGCGCCGCTGTCGGCACGACGACCGAGACCTGGTCGGTCCGTTTCCGCGAGCCGAACGGGACGCGGGTGCGCCGCAGGTGGCCGGCCTCACACGAACTAGAGCTCTCGCTGCTGAAAGCACCGGTCCGCCGCGACGCTCGGCGGGCGTCAGGCGGTTGCCGAGGCGATCAGCACCACGTTCGAGAAGCTCAGCGGCCGCGAGCCGCCCCCCGCATCCGCTGCGGCTTGCGTGATCGCGGCCCAGGCCTCTTCCTGGGCCTCGCCCGCGTACTGCTCGATCATCGCCCGGATCGGGGCCGAGATCGCCCTGATGTAGGCGGTGAAGTGCTCCGGGGAGTCGAACTCGAAGGTGACCTCGTCCTGCTCCACGGCGACGTTCGAGAACCCACCTCCTTCGAGCAACCCGCCGATGGCGGCGGGCGTGGGGCGCGAGAGGGGCCCGGGCGTTCCGGCCACCGGCGCGGGTACGTCCAGCCGCGTCATCGTCGTCCTCATCGGAATCGAGAGGAAGGGGACCTGATCGGGCTCGCCCCAGGAGCTGATCGCGATCCGCGCGCCCGGCTTGAGAAAGCTTCGGATGCGCGCCGCGGCGGCCTCGGCGTCAGGCTCGAAGATGAGTCCCCAGCGGGAGACGGCGGCGTCGAAGCTTGCGTGCGGAAGATCGAGGCTGAAGGCGTCCGACTCCAGGAATTCGACGTTGACCAAGCCGGCGGCCGTCGCGCGTTCACGCCCGAACACGAGCATCTCGGCTGAGATGTCCGTGGCCACGACGCGACCGTCCGGGCCGACCTTGCGGGCGGCGGTGAGCGCCGGCTCGCCATAGCCGGCGGCGACGTCCAGGACCCGGCTCCCGGACTGCACATCAGCGAGTTCCACCAGCCGCTCGCTGATGTGCGCGTCCGCGCGATCATTGAACGCGCTCCACTCTTTCCATCCCACCGCGGCAGCGTCCCAGTGCTCGTGCTGCGCAGCGCGGAAGTCGACCGGGTCGATTGCCTTGGATTCCATGCTCGCCGTTCCTCACCCCGCGTCGCAGTGCACCGCGACGGTAACGAAGTCTGTCACCGCCTACGGCTCTCTCCTCGGACGAAAGGGTCACCGCTTCCCGGCACGCATGTCGATGAGTTCGTTCGCTCAGGAGCGTCCTGATCTCATGCTGAAAGAGTTCGATGCCCGGCTTCAGCGGGGCGACAACAAAGGCGCGTGGACGTGCGTCGTGATGGACGACGTCGCCGAGTTGTTCGGCACGCGCGGGCTAGTGAAGTTCCGCGGTGCGATCGATGGCGAGCCATTCGACGGTGCGCTCATGGCGCAGGGCGACGGCACGCACCGGCTGCCGGTCAAGGCAAAGCTCCGTCAGGCGATCGGCAAGGAGGCCGGCGACACGGTCCGCGTCCGCATCGACGAGCGAACCGGATAGCACCGCCGACGGGCGCATCGGTCGCGCCGCGTCTGCCAGAGCCCGCGAGGCCGATCGTCGACTGGTCCGCCCTGTCACTTTCGTGGCTTCTGGAAAGGTGGGCGGAGGATCTGGCGGCCTCAGTGCCCAGCCGGTCGCGCCGGAAAACGCTGAGACCCTTGGGCTCGCGCGACCGGGGCATCCGTGACCCCGGTCGTCGACCAGCATGGATCAGCCAAGCGCGGCCACGATGAGCGGAACGGCCTCCTCAACGGGCAGCATCACCTTGGTGTCGTACTCGACCCACTGGGTGTAGTTCTGAATGTTCGCGTAGGCCGCCGCGATGTCGTCATTCTCGGAGATCACGACACCCTGGCTGCCGTCGGCCGCCACGTAATGCGCCGTGGTGCCCGGTCCGGGACCCACCTTGGCGAAGACCTCCAGCAGGGTCTTGGTCTCTGCGTTGCTGAGATACGGCTTGATCTTGTATGTCGTCATGAACAGCATGCGACTCCAATCGTTGCGTTTGGT
This sequence comes from Solirubrobacterales bacterium, assembly GCA_038207985.1. Taxonomy (GTDB): domain Bacteria; phylum Actinomycetota; class Thermoleophilia; order Solirubrobacterales; family Solirubrobacteraceae; genus Paraconexibacter. The sequence continues at coordinate 20,089 of JBBQZE010000012.1, read as the reverse complement.
ACTTGCTGGACGACCGTACACCCGGGTCGACAGCCGCAGCCGTGGTCTCGCGCGGGGTCGTCACGCAAGATGGACGGCTCGAGGAACCACGTGGGGCTAGGGCTCGCCCACCTCGGCGCGCCGCTCCGTGGAGCGGCGGTGCAGGAACGCGCTCGTGGAGCCCGCGAGGGCCGCGACCACCGTGATGGCGTAGGCCTCCATCGCCACGTCGAGCACCTGCCCCGCGCCTGTAAGCGGGTTCGCGAACGAGCTCGAGACGCTGAGGAGCTGCGTCGTGGAGAAGAAGAGCGCGCTGGGGTAGCCCGTGATCTGCGTCCCGTGCACGTCCCGCTCGAGAAGCAGCACGAGCACGGAGCACACGAGGTCGACGACGAGGGTCACCACGGCGATCGCGACGAGGCGCTGGCGGAAGTGCACGTGGGTGGTCGTGTCCCCGCGCAGGACGCGGCCCACTTCGCCGATCGAATCCAGGACGCCGCGGGGGTGCATCAGGATGCGTGCCCCTCGGTGCGCTGCTGCCACGGCCAGCGGCCCTCGAGCTCGACGTCGAGGGTGAAGCTCAGGAACGTCCGGACGGCGACGACGACCGCCAGCACGCCGACCCCTTTGAAGCTCGGGGCCACCGCGACGGTGCGGATGATGTCGGCGGCGACGAGGAACTCGAGGCCGAGCAGGATCGCTTTGCCGACCTGCTGGCGGAAGAGACGATAGGCCGGCGGGGTGGCCGGCGGGCGGCCCTGCGCGCGCAAGAACGCCACGGTCGCGAAGAGCAGCCCGACTACGACGACCGCGACACCGACACCGTCGATGATCCGCGAGACGTCGTCGACCACGCTCGTGAACTCGACAGCGGCCACGAGCGGGAAGCTATCCGGCGCCCCGGTCGACAGCCCGGAGTTCCTCGACCACCGCCTCGCCGCGGAGCGCGCGAGCGGCTCCCGCGCGGCGGTGGGGAGCGCGCCAGCGGGAACGACCACCACGGTGCCGTCGTCCCGCTGGGTCCATCCGCCGACGACGCGGCCGGCCCACCACGCGGTCGGCCCGGCGTTCCCGTTGCGGTCGAAGATCCGTTCGGCATGGTCGCCCAGGTAGAAGCCGCGCTCCTTCCAGCCCATCGTCGTGGGGTCGAGCGCGGGCAGCAGCGCGGCCCACGGCGCGGGCGGGGCGACCTCCTCGGTGTCGTCCGGGTGCAGCCAGGCGGGGCGGCCGTCGGCAAGCGCGACCGCGACCGCACCGACGTCGCCGAGCGCTCGGCGCACCGAGCCCTTCGTCGCGCCGAGCCACCAGACGAGGTCGGCCTCGGCGCCTGGTCCGAACCGCGCGAGCCAGCGGGCGACGAGCTCTGCGTACCCCGCGCGCTCGTCGAGGGCGTCCGGCGGCGCCCCGAGCCAGTCCTCGGCGGCGGTCCAGAACGGCCGCGAGACCTTCCACCCGGCGTCGTTGCGCCCGCGCACGACGGCGCCGCCGGCGGCCAGCGTGGACAGGACGCGGGGCGCGATCGGGAACTCCCCGCCCCACGGCTTGCCGGGCGCCATCACCAGGCGCAGGTCGAGCGCAGGGAGCGCTGCGCGCAGCTGCGGAGTGGTCGCGGGCTTCTCGCGCAGCCGCGCGACGACCGCGTCGGACGCGTCGCGCACCCAGGCGCCGCCGTCCTCCGCGAGCCCGCCGGCCTCCACCTCCTTGGCCAGCCGGGCGGCGAGCTGCGCGGCCACCCGCGCCGCCGCGCTCCCGCGCGCCGCCGGCAGCAAGTCGCGCGGGAAGGCGAAGACGGTCCGCCGCATCGCCAGCTGCCGGACGACCGTACGGTCCTCGTAGAGCGCGCGGTCGACGTCGTCGCGCGTCGCGCCGCTGCGGGCGAACGCGGAGAGGTGCACGCTCGCGGGCTCCGTGGCGTGCAGGCAGACGACCGCGTCCACCGCGTCCTCGACGGACCGGGCCGGCGTGGCCAGCGCATGGCGGACGCCGAGGCGGGCGCGGCGCTCGTCGTCGGTGATCATGCGCACGGGCGTAGCCTGACCGCTGGCGGGACGGCGCTGGTTCACCGTCGGGCCGCGGCTTCACGGCTCGAGACGCTAGGAGGCGCACGGGCCGGCGGACTGTGTGCCGCAATGCTCGTCATGCGAGCTTTGGAGCGCACAGTGCCTTCGGGCGGCGGGCGCCGGCAGAGAGACGTGGGGGGCGTCAGGCCGTCGCGGGCTCCGGATCGGGCCGGACGCGCACGGTGTCGACGACGGAGACGATCTCGTCGACCGGCAGGTCGGCCTTCGCGGCGTGCTCGCGGATGGCCTCGGGGCTGCTCGCTTCGTAGATGCACACGGTGCCGACCGCGCCGCCACCCTCGTCAAGGACGTAGCTCCGGATCCAGCGGATGTCCGCGGGCATCTCCTCGTCGCCGACCTGGGTGGACCGCTTCGCGGCCGCCTCGAGGTCCCCGCCGGTGGCCCAGCCGTTGCGGCGCATGATCGCGTAGGTCTGCATGACGTTCCTCCTGATGGCTTTGGAGCAGCTTGCTCCGACCCGGGGAGCGCGTCAACCTGTTCGCCGGGTGCAGCAGGAGACCGCGGCGCTCAGCCGGCGCCCATGGTGGATGCGGGGTGAGCCGACCATGTGCTGAACATCCCCCTGCGGGCGCACGGGGTGCGCCGCGCTTCGACGCGCCGCGGACGCCTACAGCCGGCGGGATCCTTGGCAGTCGTTCGTGGTCCAGCGCCCGCTGGACCGGGTGACGTAGAGCTTCCAGCGTTGCCCCCGCTCGGGGGTCCAGCCGATCGTGACCGACGATCGGAACGGGACCGGCAGCACTCGGGTGACCGCGCCGCGCAGCAGGCGGCCCTTCTCCACGCGGGTGATCCGGAACGTCGCGCTGCCGTCGCTCGGCCGCACGCCGAGCACGATGCCCACGAACACCGCATCGGCTCGATGCAGGCGCTCGGCGTCGCTCGACGCTACGCACGACGCCGCGGCCGGCGCGGCGGTGACGGCGGCCAGCAGGAGCGAGACGAGCGAGAGCCGGAGGAGCTTGACCATGGCGCGTCGACGCTACACCGCGCCAACCACCGAGTCGAGCCGTGCCGCAGGGCCGCTCAGCCGCGCTCGAGCAGCTCGTCGAGGCTGCGCCCGCTGAGGACCGATGCCGGCTGCTCGCCCGTGACATCGGACCCCGGGCGCGCGTGCTCGTCGCGGCGCTTGAGCAGGAGCCACTGCGGCTTGGCGCCCGGTCGCGTGCGCTGCAGGACGAAGCCGCCGCGAAGCTTCTCGCCGTGCAGGACGAATACGGCATGGCCGCGGTCGAGCGCCGCGGGCCACGGCACCCGCCCGCCCTGCTCGTAGGTCCCGCGGTCCCAGACGACGACGCCGCCGTCGCCGAGCCGGCCCTCGAAGGTGTTGTGGTCCATGCCGTGGTTCGCCACCTCGACGGCGAGGCGCTTGGCGGCCGGGTCCATCGACGGCCCCTTCGGCACCGCCCACGAGCGCATCACACCGCCGAGCTCGAGACGCAGGTCGAAGTGCCGGGCGGTCGCCGCGTGCTCCTGCACGACGAACACGCCGGCGCTCACGCCACGCACCGCGAACTGCTCGTGGCCCTCGACGGCGACGTCGACCACCTCGACGTCCTCGACCGACGCGGCCGCCGGGCCGCGCCGGAGGAAGGCGACGAGCGCGTCGAGCGCCCGGCCGGGACCCTCGGCGTGGACCTCCACGGCGCCGTCGGCGCGGTTGCGCACCCAGCCCAGAGCGCCGAGGCGATGCGCGCGCTCGACGGTAGCCGCGCGGAAGGCGACGCCCTGCACGGCGCCGCGCGCGGTCGCCCGCACCGCTCGCACCTCGTCCGCGCTCTCCATACCTCCACGGTGGCAGGTCCCCGCGGCGGCGAGGACGGCGCGCAGCCGGGGGCTGGCGCGCGCCCGCTTGGAGTGGGAGGGTGGCGAGTCCCACCCGAAGGAGTCCCTGATGGAGTCCGCCACCCCCGCCCGTGTCCTCGTCGTGGCCCACCGGACCGCCGCGACACCCGCGCTGATCGCCGCCGTGCGAGAGCGCGCCGGTCGTGGGTCGGCCACCTTCACGCTGCTGGTCCCCGCCGCCGCCCACGGCCTGGACCGCCTCGCCGAGCCTGACGACCTGACCTCTGACGAGGCACAGGACACCCTCGACCTCGCCCTGCCGCTCCTGGAGGAGGCGGCGGGCGCCCCGATCGACGGCCTCATCGGGGTCGCCCAGCCCTTCGACGCGGTGAGCGACGCGGTCAACCGGGACGGCTACGACGAGATCATCATCTCGACGCTGTCGCCCCGGGTCTCCCGGTGGCTGAAGCTGGACGTCCCGAGCCGGCTCGAGGTGCTCGGCAAGCCGATCACGACCGTGTCCGCGAAGGGCGCTACGCCTGCGCCATCTCGCGCACCTGCGTGAGCCGGAAGGCGTTGCCCGACGGGTCGCGGAAACCCGCGTCGATCCCGTAGGGGCGCTCCTCGGGCTCCTCGGAGAACTCGACGCCGCGGCCCTTGAGCTCCTCGAAGCTCGCGCGGCAGTCGTCCGTGGTCAGGAACACCGTGCCGGCGAAGCCCTTGGCCATCAGTGCGCGCAGATGCGCGGACGTCTTGTCGTCGACGATCGGCGGGCCTGGGATCCAGCTACGTCAGGGCCTTCGACCTGTCTTCTCCGAACGTGCGGTGTTGCGGCCGGGGGTGGAAGCGCACGACGCAGGCAGGGACCCGGGCCTGGGCGGCGGCCGGCGGGAACGCCGCGCGGTAGGCCAGCGGCGGGCGGCCGAAGGTGCGGGTGAAGCTCGAGGTGAACGACCCGACGCTGGCCAGCCCGACCGAGACGCACACGTCGGCGACCGACCGGTCGGTGGTGCGCAGAAGCGCCGCTGCCCGCTCGAGGCGGCAGGTCAGCAGGTAGGCGTGGGGCGAGATCCCGAACGTCCGCCGGAACTCGCGGCTGAAGTGCGCGCGCGAGAGCCCGGCCGCCGCGGCGAGGTCGGCAGCGCCGAGCGGCTCGCGGTAGCGGGCGTCGGCGAGGTCACGGGCGCGCAGCAGGTGGCGCGCGGGCGGGACGACGACCAGCGGCCGGCTCTCCATCCGCGTCACGGTTTCACACCCAGCGCGGAGGCGGGGACCGGCGCGCGCTGGAGGGCTCGGCCGCGCCGTCGGGCGGGTGGGCGATCATGCGGTCATGGCCTACGACGAGGAGCTCGCCGACCGCGTCCGGGAGCAGCTGGCCGAGGAGCCGGCCCTCACCGAGCGCAAGATGTTCGGGGGGCTGGCGTTTCTCGTCGGCGGGAAGATGGCCGTCGCGGTGAGCGGGCAGGGGGGCCTCATGGTCCGTGTCGAGCCCGAGGAGACCGACGCGCTGCGCGCCGAGCCGTACACACACGCGTTCGAGATGAACGGCCGCGACCTCGAGGGCTGGGTGCGAGTCGACGCGACGGGCGTGGGAACCGAGCGCGAGCTCGCGGCGTGGGTGCGCCGCGGGGCGACGTACGCGCGCGGGCTCACGTAGGAGCCCGGACCTCATCGCCGTTCGTCGAGCTCCCTGATCCACTCGCGCAGACCCACCGCCAGCTCCGGCGCGGCGCGCAGCTCGTGGGCGCGGGTGCGGTCGTGGAGCAGCACCTCGAAGACCTGCGCCGAGGTGATCCCGTGCGCCGGCCGGTGGACGACCGTGACCGCGTCGCCCGCGCCGAGCTCGCCCTCCTCGAGGATGCCGAGGTAGGCGCCGGGCCGCCTGCCCTGGGCGAAGCGGCGCACCCACCCCGGGTCGCCGAGGCGGAGCCCGAGCTTGAAGCACGGCACACGGGGCTGACGGACTTCGAGCAAGGTGCTGCCGACCTGCCAGCGCTCGCCGATCACGGCCGTGCTGACGGCCACGCCGCGCGTGCTGAGGTTCTCCCCGAACGAGGCCGCGCCGAGCGGCTCGCCCGTTTCCTGCGCCCACCGCTCCGTGTCCTCCAGCGCGTAGGCGTAGACCGCCTTGTCCGGGCCACCGTGCACGGAGCGGTCGGCCTGGTCGTCGCCGTCGAGGTTCACCCCACGGACCGCAACGCGGCCTGCGACGGGTGCTTTCCAGATGGCGGTTTCCACCTGGCGGCGGGCACCGGCCACGAGCTGCGGGCGCCCGACGCTCACCACCTCGACCGTTCCTGGACGCGTCACCGAGCTCACGCCGCCACGCTACCGCCGCCCGCAGCGCAGAGGGAGTCCCCGCGGGTAGCCTGCGGCCGTGCCCAGCCTCCGCCCCCTTCTCGTCCTCGCCGCCGTCGTCGTCGCGGGAGGGGCCGGGACCGCGAGCGCGTCGGCCGCCATGACGGCCCGGGGGAGCGTCGGCGAGGCCTACGTCCTCGGCGCGAAGCCGGGCAAGGCGCTGCGGCTGCTCGACCGACGCGGCCGTACCGTCGCCTCGGGCCGCGCCGACCGCTTCGGCAGCAAGGTCTTCTCCCGCCTGACGCCCGGGGCGCGCTACCGCGTGCGCCCCGCGAGCGGCGGCGCGCCCACCAAGTCGTTCGCGGTGCTCGGCGGCGCGAGCAGCAACCCGCCCGCCGCGTTCTTCAAGGGCAAGTCGCTCCACGCCGGGCTGAACTACGTGACGGTGCGAGACGGCGTGAAGATCGCCATGACGGTCCGCTTGCCTCCGGGCAAGACGCTCGCCGACGGTCCGTTCCCCGTCCTCATCGAGGACTCCGGCTACCAGACCGCCGCGCCACACGACCTGCTCGACTCGCTGGTGACCTCGGTGACCGGTGGGCCCACGACGGTGGACCCGCTCGCGCCCGCGACCTCCACGGTGGTCGGTGCGGTGATCGGTCCGCTCTTCGGCTTCGTCACGGTCAGCGTGCAGATGCGCGGCTCGGGCTGCTCGGGCGGCCGGTTCGACTTCTTCGGCCTGCCGACGACCTACGACGGCTACGACGCGGTGGAGACCGTCGCCGCGCAGCCGTGGGCGAAGGGCGGCAAGGTCGGCCTCGCCGGCATCTCGTTCTCCGGCATCACGCAGCTGTTCACCGCGGGCACCCGGCCGCCGCACCTCGCCGCGATTGCGCCGATGTCGGTCACCGACGACCTCTACTCCGGCGCGACGTTCCCCGGCGGGATCCTCAACGCCGGCTTCGCGACGTCGTGGAACAAGGACCGCCTGGCCGACGCGCGGCCCGCCCCGGCCGGCGGCCAGGCGTGGGCCAAGGCCCTCACCAAGGCGGGCGACGTGGACTGCATCGCCAACCAGCGCCTGCGGCTGCAGACGCAGGACTCGACCGCGCAGATCCGCGACAACCCGTTCCGAACCCCGTCGCGCTACGACGACCGGGCGGGCAGCAAGTGGATGAAGCGGATCAACGTCCCCACGTTCCTCGTCGGGCAGTTCCAGGACGAGCAGACCGGGCCGCACTTCGCGGAGAGCCTGAAGGCGCTGGCATCGAACCCGAAGGTGTGGATCACGATGGGCAACGGCGTACACGCCGACTCCCTCGGGCCGACGTCGATCACGCGCTGGGCGGAGTTCCTGAAGCTCTACGTCGCCGACGAGGTCCCGTCGATCCCCCCGACGATCCTCAGCCTCAGCAGCCAGCTCTACAAGTTCCTCGCCGACGCGGGCGCCACGCCGGTCGAGCAGTCGCGCTTCGCCGGGACGACGGACGTCGCCGCCGCGAGGGCGACCTTCGAGCGCGACCCGCGCGTGCGCCTGCTGATGGACAACGGCGCCGGCCCGGCCGGCCCGGGCTCCATCGGCGCGACGTGGGAGCTCGGCTACGACGCCTGGCCGGTCAAGCAGGCCGTTCCGACCCGCTTCTACCTCGGCGCGGGCGGCACGCTCGCGCAGGACAAGCCCGCCGCCGCGACGACGGCGAGCTACGTCGCGGACCCCCGCGCCCGCCCCAAGCAGACGCTGCCGGGCAACGGCGAGACCGACGCATGGAAGGCGCAGCCGCCGTACACGTGGGCACCGTTGGCCGCGGGCAAGGGGCTCGGCTTCATCACCGCGCCGCTGGCCGCCGATCTCGTCGTCGCGGGCTCGTCGAGCCTCGACGTATGGATCAAGTCGAGCGCGCGGGACACCGACCTCCAGGTCACCTTGAGCGAGGTCCGACCCGACGGCAACGAGACCTACGTGCAGAACGGCTGGCTGCGGGCCTCGCACCGCAAGCTCGACCGCGCGGCGTCGACGGCACTGGCGCCGGTGCCGACCCACCTCCGCGGCGACGCGGCGCCGCTGCCCAAGGGCAAGTGGACGCTCGTGCGGGTGCCGATCGCCGCGGTCGCCCACGCCTTCCGCGCCGGCTCGCGCCTTCGGGTGGGCCTCTCGGCGCCCGGTGGGGACCGGCCGCGCTGGCAGTTCACGAGCATCGACAGCGGCGACTCCCGGGACACGGTGTCGCTCGGCGGTGCGCACCCGTCACGGCTCGTGCTGCCGGTGGTCACGGGCGCGACGGCGAACAGCACCCCGCTCCCGGCCCCCACCGCCTTGCGGGGCGAGCCCAACCGCGGCTACCGGCCGGCTTCGAACGGGGGCTGACAGAACCTTCGGCCTCCGCATGCGTTGCATCCGGCATGGCCCGATCCGCCGCCCTCGTCACCGCGGCCGTCGCCGCCCTGCTCGGCGTCCCGGCCGTCGCCGCCGCCGACGCGCCGTGGTCGCCACCCGCCGCCGTGAGCGGCACCTCCGGCTTCCCGGGCGGGCTGTGGACCACAGCCGCCGGCCACTCCGGCGTCGTCGCCCCGGAGCCCGGCGTCGGCGGCACGGTGGTCGGCGCGCTGGCGCCCGACGCGGCGGTGGCGCGCCGCGAGGTCGTCCCGCTCGTCGCGCCGCGCGTCGCGGCGTACGCCAAGGACCACGTCGCGCTGCTCGGCTCCACCCGGGACGACGAGGGGACCATCGGCGGGCCCGGCGGCTCGGTGGTGATCGCCCTCGGTACGGGGACGGGCGCCTTCGGGCGCCTACGGACGCTCACGTCGGCCCCGGACTCCTTCCCGATGGGGCTGGCCACCGACGCGCACGGCGACGTCGCCGCGGTCGTCGCCTCGGGCCGGACGCGCACGGTCTACCTGCGCCGCGCGGGGACCGTGGCGTTCAAGGTCGCGCTGCGGTTCACCCTCTCCACCCTCGGCCGCGACGCGGCGGTGGCCGTCGGGAGGAAGGGCGACCTCCTCGTCGTCTGGGAGGACCGCCACGTCATCAGCGCGCGGCACGTGGGTGCGACGGGCCACTCCGGCCCCGTGCACCGGATCGGCGACGGCGTCCAGAGCACGCTGCGGCCGCTGGTGGACGACGATACGGGGAGGCTCTCCGTGGCCTGGGAGACGCAGCGTGTCGCGGAGGGAGACGCCGGCACGCCGGCCACCTACCGCTTCTCGACCGCGGCGCCGGGCCACGGGTTCGGGCCCCAGCACACGGTCTCCGTCGTGACCCCCACGGGGACGGGCCGCGAGGTCAGCCCGCCGGCGCTGCGCCTGCTGCCCGACGGAACGGGCCGCGCGCTGCGCGCCTTCGTCGGCTACGGGGGCGGCCACTACGTCGTGCGCGCCTTGGAGGTCGACCAGGGCCACCTCGGGGCGCCGCGGACCCTGTCGAGCCCGAGCGAGGACAGCGTGCTCGCCGACGCAGCGACGGACGGCGCGGGCCGCGCGGTCGTCGCGTGGCGCACCGGGGTCGCGGGCGCCGAGCCGTCGGCCGGCAGCGGGAGCACGTCGCCGCCCGAGGTCCTCACCGCTGCCGTGCGCGCGCCGGGGGCCACCGCCTTCGGCCCGGGCGAGCGCATCTCCGACCCGGCCGCCAAGGACGTCACCGACGCCTACGTCACGCTCACCCCGCGCGCCGTGATCGCGACGTGGGGGACCGTCGAGACGCTCGCCGAAGTCCGGCTCGCCTCGCGGCCGCTGGGGTGAGCGCGGCGCGCCGGAATGGCGCTGATCTGGCCCGGGCGAGCGAACGGACATGCAGAACAGGGCTCGTTGCCATTCACATCGCCGTAACCGTAGGTTTCCGAGCATGGGTCCCCTCTCTGCGGGCCGCGTCATCGGCGCGGCCCTTTCCTCCTGCGTGCTCGCCGCGGCCTTCGCCGCCCCCGCGCAGGCCACCGTCGAGCTCAACATCATCCCCCACGGCCAAGGTGAGCCGGGCGCGTCCTGGCTGACCACGCCGGGCATCCTGCCCTCGGACGCGCAGGCCAAGATGTACGACCGGATCACGCCGCTCTACCGCGACATCGGCGCGAACGTCACCACCCCCTCCGAGGACGGCACGGGCTTCTACAAGTCCTCGCGGCTGATCACCAATCCGGAGGACCCGGCGCTGATCACGGACAAGACCGTGACGGGCAGCGTCCGCGGCCAGGCGCTGCAGGCCCGCATCCGGCGCGACTCCTACGGCGTGCCGCACGTGTACTCGGCGACGGACGACGGCGTCATCTTCGGCGCGGGCTACGTCATCGGCGAGGACCGCAACCTGCTCATCGCCCAGGCCCGCTCCAACGGCATCGCGAGCCTCATCGACATCCCCGGCGTTCCCGGCATCAACCTCATCCTCGGCCTCTACAACTACAAGCCGACCCAGGCGATCCTCGACCAGGTCACGGCGCAGCAGGAAACCTCCCTCCGGGCCGCGGGGCCCGAGGGCGTCGCCGTGATCAACGACATCGAGACCTACGTCGCGGGCGCGAACGCCTGGCGAGAGGCCAACTCCCCCGGCACGGCGCCGTACACCAAGACCGACATCTACGCGCTCAACGGCGTCAAGGCGCAGTTCCTCGGCGAGGGCGGCGGCGCGGAGCTGGCCAACGAGCAGATGCTCGGCGGGCTCAAGTCGGCGCTCGGCACCAAGACGGGCGAGAAGGCCTACACCGACCTGCGCCAGCGTGACGACCCCGAGCACCCGCGCACGGGTGTCCGGCCGGCGCACTGGTACGAGAAGGTCTCCGTGGCCAACGGCCGCGGCGTCGTGCACCTCAAGCCCGGCAGCTTCTCCTCGTCCTCGATCCAGCTGCCCGGTGGGGCGGCAGCCGCCCGCGCCACGGCGCGCGCGGTCGCCGCGACCGACGCGCAGCCCGACGGCGACACCCGCGCGTCGAACTCGCTGCTGGTCTCGGGGAGGCGCTCGGCGACCGGCAAGCCGCTGTACGTCGGCGGCCCGCAGATCGGCTACAACTACCCCGGCCTGACGCTGGAGATGGGCCTCTACGGGCCGCACATCAAGGTCCGCGGCGCGACGTCCGCGCCGTTCCCGGGGTACATGCTCATCGGTCGCGGTGAGGGCTTCGGCTTCTCGCTGACCTCCGCGGGCGCCGACATCATCGACACCTACGCCGAGCGGCTCTGCGGGGGCTCGAAGACGAAGTACCGCTACAAGGGCGTGTGCCGGTCGATGACGACCGTCGACGCGGGGTCGATCTCGAAGGGCGACGCCAAGCCCGTCGAGGCGATATTCAAGCGCACGGTCCACGGCCCGGTCGTCGGCTACGCCACGGACACCAAGGGCCACAGGGTGGCGCTTTCACGTCGCCGGTCGAGCGCGGGCCGCGAGACGAACGACCAGCTGCTGTTCCGTCGCCTGACCTTCGGTCAGGTCAAGACGCCGGCGCAGCTCGACGCCGCGGGGGCCCTGACCCCGCAGACGTTCAACTCGCTGCTGGTGACCGACAAGGACATCGCCTACTACACCAGCGGGCGCCTCCCGATCCGGCCGGCCGGGGTCAACCCCGACCTGCCGACCGACGGTCAGGGCCGCTACGAGTGGAAGGGCTACCTGCCGTCCTCGAAGCACCCGCAGGACGCCAACCCGTCGACGGGCATGCTCGTCAACTGGAACAACGAGGCGGCGCCGGGCTGGCCCGCCAGCGACGAACGGGTCTCGCAGGGCCCGGAGGACCGCGTCCGGCTGCTTGACACGGAGCTCGCGCTGCACCAGAAGCACACGATCGAGACGGTCTTGTCGGCGGCCAACGCGGCCGCGACGCAGGACCCTCGCGGCAAGCTGGCCTGGCCGATCATCCGCGCCGTGCTGAAGAAGGCGAAGTCCCCGAGCCCGCTCGCGACCAAGGTCGTCGCCGTGCTGGACGACTGGAGCAAGGGCGGGGCGAGCTGGCGTGACGGCAACGTCGACGGGACGATCGACGCGCCCGGCGTGCCGGCCATCCAGGCGATCTGGCGCCCGCTGGCGGACGCCGCGATGTGCCAGCGGCTGAAGGCCAAGGGCTGCCAGGCGCTGCGCGACCGGCAGAACGAGCAGAACGCGCCTCCCGGCGGCCAGTCCTCCGGCTGGCAGAACTACATGGACAAGGACCTGCGTCGCCTGCTCGGGCGCAAGGTCCGCGGTGCCTACAAGCTGACCTACTGCGGTGACGGTCGGGTCAAGAGCTGCGCGTCGCGCCTGTGGGCGGCCATCGACAAGTCGAGCAGGCAGGCCGCCACGACCCTGGGCCCGGAGCCCTCGGCCTGGCGTCAGGCCGAGTCGACGGTGGCGATCCACTTCGCGCCGATCCCGCTGACGACGATGCAGTACACGAACAAGCCGAGCGGTATCCATCAGGTGCTCCAGCTCGCGCCGTAGGCCGCCGCGTGTGGGGGACGTGCGCGCCCGTAGGGTGGCGCGCATGTCCCCCGCCATCACGCTCCACGTCTTGCCCCCGTCGCACCCCTGCATGGCGGCCGAGGCCGCGCTCCGTCGCAAGGGGCTCGAGTACGAGCGGGTCGTGCTGGAGAGCGGGCGTCACGGCGACGCCATCGAGGAGGTCTACGGGGCGGGGCTGCGGACCGTGCCCGGCATGGTGGTCGACGGCGAGCCCGTCCACGGGTCCCGGGCGATCACCGCGAAGCTCGAGGAGCTGCAGCCGGAGCCGGCGCTGTTCCCGGCCGAGCGCGCCGACGCGGTCCGCGCAGCGGAGGCCTGGGGTGACGAGGAGCTGCAGGACCTCGGCCGCCGGCTGCCCTGGGCCGCCCTGCACTTCCGCCCCGAGGCGATGGGCACCTTCGGCGGCGCGCCGGCCCTCGACCCCGCCGGCACCGACTTCGCGATGCGCTTCCTCCGAGCGGCGTGGAAGTACCACGGCATCAGCGCGGTCCGCGTCGCCGAGGATCTCGCGGCGCTGCCGGAGAAGCTCGACCGGATCGACGCCTGGATTGCGGACGGGACCCTCGGCGGGGAGGAGCCCAACGCCGCGGACCTGCAGATCGGCAGCACGCTGCGCGTCCTGCTCACCGTCGGCGACCTGCACCCGCTGCTCGTCGGGCGACCGCTCGAAGCGCTGGCCCGCCGCCACTTCCCGGAGTACGCCGGCCTGGTGCCGGCCGGCGCCTACCCCGCGAACTGGCTGCCCGTCTAAGCCGTCGGCACGCCCGCGGCGGGGACCCGCAGCACGAGTACCGCCATGTCGTCCGAGCGGCTGCCCGCGGTGAAGTCCGTCACGGCCGCGTCGATACGGGCGGCGACCTCCTCGGCGGACGCTGCGACCCCGCCGAGCACCTCGCGCAGGCGCCCCTCGCCGAAGCGCTCGTGGCCGCCTCGCGCCTCGGTGATGCCGTCGGTGTAGAGGACGAGCGTGTCGCCCGGGGCCAGCAGCGTCTCGGTATCGCGCAGCTGAACCTCCTCGAACGCGCCGAGCAGCGTTCCGGGGCACCCGATGGCCTCCACCGAGCCGTCGAGGCGGCGCACCAGGGCGGGGACGTGCCCGCCGGAGCACACCGTCGCCCGGGCGCCGTCGGCGCCGAGCGCCAAGCGGACCAGGACGGCGGTCAGGAACGTCCCGCCTTCCGGTTGCTGGTCGACGAGCGCGCGGTTCAGCGTGGTGAGGATCCGCTCCGGGGCGTCGGTGGTCATCGCGGCCGCGCGAATCGTGTAGCGGGCGAGCGCCGTGACGGTCGCGGCGGACACGCCCTTGCCGCACACGTCGCCGACCACCGCCGTCCACAGCTCGGTGCCGGCCTGGAAGACGTCGTAGAAGTCGCCGACGACCTGGATCCCCGTGCCGCCCGCGCGGTGGAACGCGGCGACCTCGAGGCCCGGCACGTCGGGCAGGAACGCGGGCAGCAGACTGGCCTGCAGCGTGGCGGCCAGCTCGCGGGCGTCGGACGCGGCCTCTCGCAGGGCGACCTCGCCGCTCGCCGCCAGGGCGAGCACGCGCAGCACCTCCCGGTCGCGCTCGGTCCACGAGCGCTCGACGACGTCCACGACACAGAACGAGCCGAGCACCTCGCCGTCGGGGGAGAGGAGCGGGAAGCCGGCCCAGGCGCGGACGCCCATCGTCGCCACCGACGGGTTGTCGCGGGTGCGGGGGTCGGTCGTGGCGTCGTCCACGATCACTTCGGCCCGGGCGTCGACGACGTACTGGCAGAAGCTCTCCTCGACCGGGTTCTCCTGGTCCTCCGGACCGGCGAGGTCGACGCCGATGCAGCTCTTCCAGAACGAGCGCGTCTCGTCGACGACGGTGACGAACGCCAGCGGCGTCCCGAGCAGCGTTGCAGCGAGCCGTGCGAGCCGGTCGAAGGCCTCGTCGGGCGGGGTGTCCAGCAGGCCGCTGCGGCGTGCGGCGGCGAGGCGGGCCGGGGCGAGGACCGCATCCGAGGGCACGAAAGGCGGCTGCTCGGCGCTCACGTCTGTCACGTCGGCGACGAGGCTAGCGGAGCGCGGCCGAAGGGAAGAGCATGTGCCCATGAAGCAGCTCACGGGCCTGGACGCGGCGTTCCTGCACTTGGAGACCCCCTCGCAGTTCGGGCACGTCTCCGGGGTCTCGATCTTCACCCGGCCGGACGACCCGGACTACGACCCCTACGCCGCCTGGCGCGCCCAGATCGAGCAGCGCTTGCACCTGCTGGAGCCGCTGCGGCGGCGGCTCGTCGAGGTCCCGCTCGGGCTCGACCACCCGTTCTGGATCGCCGACCCGGACTTCGACCTCGGCTTCCACGTCCGCCACACCGCGGTCCCGCCCCCCGGCTCCATGCGGCAGCTCGCGAACGTCGTCGGGCGCATCGTCGGGCGCCCGCTCGACCGTCGTCGCCCGCTGTGGCTCTCCTACGTCATCGAGGGGCTCGCCGACAACCGCTTCGCGGTGCTCACGCAGGTCCACCACGCCGCCGTGGACGGCGCCTCGGGGATCGAGCTGCTGACGATCATGCTCGACGAGACCCCCGAGGGCGACCCGATCGCGCCCGACGACGGGAGCTGGCAGCCCGAGCGGGTGCCGGGCGACCTCGAGCTCGTCGCGCGCACGACCCTCGGCCTGCCGCGCAAGCCGGCCCGGGCGCTGCTGCTGGCCGCCAAGACCGCGCGCGAGCTCGGGCAGGCGACGCGCAACCCGGCGCTCGTCGCTGCGGCCGGGCAGGTGCGCTCGAGCCTCAGCGGGCCGCTCGGCGCGGTGCTGAACATCGGGCGCGACCGCGGTGAGGAGCGCGACCTGCCCGCGCGGGTCCCGAGCGTCCGGCCGCCGCGGACGCCCTTCAACGCGCCGATCACGCCGAGCCGCAAGCTCGCGCTCGGCTCGGCGTCGCTCACGACGGTCCGGACGATCAAGTCGGCCTTCGGCGTGACGGTCAACGACGTCATCATGGCCATCTGCGCGGGCGGCCTGCGCACCTGGCTGGAGGATCACGACGCGCTGCCGGAGGACCCGCTGGTCGCGCTCGTGCCGATCTCGATCCGCACGGGGGAGGAGGACGACCGCTGGACCAACCGCGTCTCGATGCTCACGACGGTCCTGCCGACCGACGAGGGCGACCCGGTCGCGCGGCTGCTGCGCGTGCACGACGCGATGACGAGCTCGAAGGACCTCTTCCAGGCGCTGCCGGCCGAGCGGCTGACCGACTTCGCGGAGTTCCCGCCGCCCGCGGTGTTCTCGCGTGCGATGCGCCTCAGCGCCCGCATGCACCTCGGCTCGCGGCTGACCCCGGGCAACGTCGTGATCTCGAACGTCCCGGGCGCGCGCAAGCCGCTCTACGCGGCAGGAGCGCGCCTTGAGCACTACTACCCCGTGTCGGTGGTGATGGAGGGCCAGGGGCTCAACATCACCGTGCAGAGCTACCTCGACCGCCTCGACTTCGGGCTGGTCTGCTGCCCGGACGTCGTGCCGGACCTCGAGGACATGCTCACCGCGATCGTCGGCGAGATCGACGCGCTGGCGAGCGCGGCGGCGGAGCTCGGCTAGGCCTTGTCGTCGACCGTGGGGAGGCTCTTCTTCAGCGAGCGCTCCAGACCGGCCTTGATCACCCGGTCGAGGCCGGGGACGACGGCGCCGAACTCGATGACGTAGTGCAGGTGGGTGCCGGTGCCCTGCGGCGAGAAGGTCATCACGCCGCGGTGCCCGCGCAGCGGCGAGCCCTTCGTGATCTCGTAGGCGATGCGCTCGTTCGGGACGGACTCGGTCACCGTCTCCTCGAAGGGCGGCAGGACCGCGATCTGCAGCTTTCGCACGGAACCGACGCCGTTGCGCTCCGTGTCGCCGTCCTTGAGGCGGGTGACCTTCGCGCCGAACAGCGGCCCGAGGTTCTCGTGCTCGGCCAGGTATGCGAAGACCCGGTCGACCGGCTTGGCGAAGTCATGGTGGATCTCGACGCGCTGCATGGCGCGCACCCTACGCGGCGCGGGGCCCAGAGCACCGCGAGGGGGGCGATGTGGCTCCCCACGAACCACATCGGCCCTCTCGGCGTGCTCGGCGGGCTGCAACGCTGCGGCAACCCACGTCCGCGCGAGCCCGACGCGCCGTCAGGGACATCGCGCTGGGCTTCCGCGGGGCGTTCGGGCTTCTGCCCGAGCTTGACCACGGCTATCCGGGGTCGATCCCGGGCAGTTCGCCCGCGCGCCTCCGTCAGGCGCCGGCGGCGGGCTCGGCGAGCGCCCGGGCCGCGAGCGCCAACACGCCCTCGCGGCTGCGCGCGCTGGCGTAGAAGCCGGCGGTATGGGCGAAGATCGCGTCCGGGACGCCGGTGACCTCCGCGAGCGCCTCGCCCTCCAGCCCGGCCCACGCGGCCGGCAGGTTCCGGCGGTTGGCGAACGCGCCGAGCTCCTTCGGCACGGCCTGCAGCGCCCACCCGTCGGACTTCGGGTAAGCGACGAGCAGCGCCTCGGGCGCGGTGGTGACCACGGCGTCGCGCCACGGCATGTTGCGGTCGAGCTCGACGATGCGCGGGTCGTCCGCCCGGGCGATCGCGGCGTGGACGAGTTCGTGCGCGCGGGCGAAGGCGGCGGCCCCGTCGAGCTCCCGCCGGAGGATAAGCGTTGCGAGCGCGACGGCCTCGGCGAAGCGCTCGTCCTCTTGGCCGGGAGCGGCGTCCCACACCGGGTTCATCGCGGCGATGACGCCGGAGATGGTCATGGCCCTGATGTCGCCGACGAGCGACTCGGCGATCGTCTGGCCGGTGTCGTTGGCGTCGACCCCGGCCACGAGCCGCGCGTCGATCGCGGCGGTCGCCCCGGCGCTCCCGGCCAGCGCCTCGCCGTGGTGCGCCCACACCAGTCCGAAGCTCGCGTAGCGGATCCCGTTCGCCCGCTCCCCGGCGCCGCCGCGCTGGTGGTGATCGAAGTCGCCCGTGGTGGGGTCTGACGTTCCGCCGACGTCGACCCGGACGTCCGCCGCCTGCTGCCGCGCCGCGTCGCGCGTGCGCACGACCTCCGTCTCGCCGGGATGGGCGAGCTGCAGGGTCGCAACGGCGAAGACATCGTCGGCGTGGAAGCCGCCGGGGTGCGTGGCGATGAGCATGGCGCCCACGCTAGGGGGCGAACTTCTCGCGCGACCGCCTAGTGGGGGCATGAACGACCCCACCCCGTCCATGGAACCCGACGATCTCGAGCGCACGGTCGCCGCGCTGATCGACCTCGGCGCCCACCTCTCCCAGATGGTCGAGCACATGTCGCGGGCGCCGAGCCGCGTGCTGCCGAACGGGGCGCACGGCGTGCCGATCCCTGGAGTCCTCGGCCCGCTGCTCGTCGACACGCTGCGCCCGCTCGAGCAGCGTTCCGCGCCAGGCTCGATGGGCGATGCGGCGAGCCTGCTCGAGGAGATCGCCTCGGTGCTCGCGCAGGAGATCTACCTGGTTCCCCACGACGTGGCGGCACCGCGGCCGAACCGCGGGGAGCGCCGCCGGCGCCGAGGTTGAGACCCACGCGACACTGACGCAGCACGACGGTCCTGGGACGGTCCACCCATGTTCGGACAACGCAGCGCCCGCACCCGCAAGCGGCTCGAGGAGCACGGCACCGTCGCCTCCGCGACCGTCTTGGAGATCTCCGACCGCGGTACGGCCGTCACCCACGGCCGCGACTCGATGGTGACCGACACGGAGGTGGCCCTGAAGACGCGCCTCCGCATCGAGCCGGAGGGCGAGCCCGCCTTCGAGGTCGAGCAGCGCTTCCGCTACCCGCAGCTCAGCGTCCCGTCGGCGGGCGACCGCCTCACGGTCCGCTTCGATCCGGACGACCACGACGACGTGATGATCGACCGCGACGCCCTGCCGCTGCTGTCGAGCTCGACGCTCGACCGCTTCAGCACCAAGAACGCCGGCACGATCGGCGACATCCTCGCGGCCGCCCAGGGCGCCCGGCAGGCCCATCCGGGCGACAGCGACGCGATGGCCGACGCGGTGCGCGCGACCCTCGGCGTGCCGAACGGGCCGACGGCCTTCGCGTTCCCGGACATGTCGGCGTTCGCGATGCCGACGAGCTCGTCGGAGGAGCAGCGGATCGCTGGCCTCGAGCGCCTGGCGGCGCTGCGCGACAAGGGCGTACTGACCCCGGAAGAGTTCGCGGCCGAGAAGGCGAAGCTCCTGGGCAACGGGTAGGAGCGCGACGTCGCGGCGCTGCGACTGCTCCGGACGGCGCGCGTCAGGCGTCCAGCTCGGCCAGCAGCTCCGCGGCGTCCGTGTCGTCGTCGATCTCGATCGCGCGCTCGTACGCGGCTCTGGCCTCCGTCGGTTGGTCGGAGCCGGCACAGGCCTGCCCGAGCCAGCACCACGCCCACGCGTTCTCCGGGACGAGCTCGGTGTAGCGGCGAAGGTGCGAGTACGCCTGGCGGTGGCGGCCGAGTCCGCAGAGCGTGTAGCCGATGGCGTAGTGCGCCTTCATGTCACCTGCCGCGAGGGCGAGCTGCCACTGCCCGAGTGCCTCCTCGGGGGTGTCGCAGTCCATCGCCACGTGGAAGTGCAGCGCGTCGGCGGTCGGCTCTTCGGCGCCGAAGCGCCCGCGGATCGCCAGCAGCGCCTCACCCACCGTCGCCTGCGTGAGCCCGAGCACCGGGATGTGGAAGCGGTGCCCCTCCCAGAGGGCCGGATCCTCGATGGCGTCGTCGTCGAGGTCCGTGTACTTGTGGGCCACGAAGCCCGTCACCTCGGTACGCGACTCGTCGAGGACCAGCGCCACGCGATCCTCGATCAGCCCGACGTACCGGTCGCCGTCAAGCGAGTCGCAGACGGTGCCGTACGCCAGCACCTCGATGTTCTGCCACCAGGGATCGACCGTCAGGTGCATCGGCGTCGCCGTGGTCGTGTACTCGGTCGTGCTGTCCATCCCGCTCCTCTCCGTCGTCTCACTACAGGGTCGGCGCAAGGGGTGTCGACCTGACACCTCTCACGGAGCTCGTGTTCGGCTCGGGCGTCGCGCGGAGGCGGCTCACTCCGGCGCTTGCGCGACGAAGGCGAGGAGGCCGTCGAGCTCGAGCGCGACGCCGGGCAGCAGCAGCGGTCGCAGCGTCTCGCCGGCGCCATGCACGGTGCGCTCCGCCCACGCGTCGGCGGTCGGCGCGCGATGAACCTCGACCACCTGCTCGCGCACGTTCAGGATCCAGTACTCGGGGACGCCGCGCCGGGCGTAGAGTCGGGCTTTCGTGATGCGGTCGTAGCGCAAGGATGAGTCCGAGACCTCGATGACCAGGAGCGGCGTCGGCTCGCTGCCGCCGACGTCTGCCTCCACGAGCACCGCGATGTCGGGCTCCGGAGCCGACCGCTGCCGGGGCATCGCGAGCGTGCACTGCGGCATGAGCATGTGGGCGGGGTCGAGCTGCGGGACCAGGTACTTGGTGAGCCAGCCGACCGCTCGAAAGTGCGGCGGCCCGATCGGGCTCATCTCGACGATGACCCCGTCGATGAGCTCGACCCGAGGCCCCTCGTCGAAGGCGCCCGTCGCG
>JBBQZE010000011.1:0-26518 GCA_038207985.1 Solirubrobacterales bacterium | reverse complement strand
GGACGCCAACGGCGCCTGGGACGTCGAGACCGCCGTGCGCATGGTCGACGCGCTCGCCCCCGCCGGGCTCGAGCTCGTCGAGGAGCCGGTCCACGGTGTCGACGCGGTGCGCGAGGTGCGCGCCCGCGTTACGACCCGCATCGCGATCGACGAGACCGCGGGCGAGCCCGGCGCGCTGACCGCGGCCGTCGCGGACGCCGTCTGCTTGAAGATCGGGCGCTGCGGCGGGATCTCCGCGCTGCTGTCCCAGGCCGCGCTCGTCCGGGCGACGGGGGCCGAGGTCTACGTCGCCTCGACGATGGACGGCCCGCTCGGGATCGCCGCCGCGGTGCACGCCGCCGCCGCGCTGCGCGTCGAGCTGCCGTGCGGGCTGGCGACCCTCGGGCACCTCGACGTCGTCGAGCCCGAGGCGCTCCGTGTCGCCGACGGCGCCATCCGGGTGCCGACGAGCCCCGGCCTCGGCGTCTGAGCCACGCCCGCGGCCAGGGGCTCGTGCAGCCGCGCCCACCCGACGGGTCGCCGGTGCTCAAGCCCCCGCGAGGATCGCCGCGACGCGCTCGGGCGCCTCACGCGGGAGGCCATGGCCCGCGCCCGCCACCACGTGCAGCCGGGCGTCCGGGAGGTCCGCGACGAGCCGGTCGCCGATGGCGCAGAACTTCGCGTCGCGCTCCCCCACGACGACGTCGACGGGCATCGTCAGCTCCCCGAGCCGGTCCCACAGCGGCGCCATCACGCCCGTGCCGATCCCGCGCAGCACCGCCGCGAGGTCGCGGGGAGCCGTGCGCTGAAGGTCCTCCGACCACGCCGCCGCGGCCGCGGGCGGCGTGCCGTCGAAGACCGGCTGGGCCTGCCACTCCCGGGCGAACTCCCGCGGGGTCATCCCCTCGGCGCGCGCGGCAAGGCGGGCGTCGGCCGCGGCCCGTTCGGCGCGCTCGCCCGGGTGCTCGATCCCGGCGGTCGTCGCCAGGAGCACCAGGCGCGCGATCCGCGCGGGTGCCGCGAGCGCGACGTGGAGCGCGACGCGGCCGCCCAGCGAGTAGCCCGCCAGCGTGAACGGCGCCGTGGGCGCCAGGGCGAGGACGTCACGCACACAGCCGTCGAAGCTCACGGGACGATGGGTCGCGTGGCGCCCGTGGCCCCGGAGGTCCGGCGCGAGCGAGCGGTAGCGTGCGGCGTCGAGCTGCTCGCGCACCGGGGCCCAGGCCCGGCCCGTCCCGGCGAAGCCGTGCAGCAGCACGAGATCCATGGCCGAGAATCTAGACGTCCCCTCCGAGGCGGTCAGCGCCCACCTGCTGCTGCGCGCGTTCTGCGACGAGCTCGCCCGCTGCGGTGTCGCCGGCGCGGTCACCTCCCCCGGCTCGCGCTCGACGCCGATCGTCATGGCGCTCGCGGCCCACGAGGCGATCCCCACCTGGTCGCACATCGACGAGCGCTCGGGCGCGTTCTTCGCCCTGGGCGTCGCGAAGGCCACGGGCCGCCCGGCCGTGCTGGCCTGCACGAGCGGCACCGCGGCGGCGAACTACCTCCCCGCGCTGATGGAAGCCCGCGAGGCGCGCGTGCCGCTGGTCGTGCTCACCGCCGACCGCCCGCCCGAGCTGCGCGAGGTCGGCGCGGGGCAGGCCATCGACCAGGTCAAGCTCTACGGCGCGGCCGCGAAGTGGTTCGTCGACGTGGGCACCCACGGCGCCGATCTCGATCGGTTGCGGTGGATCCGGCAGCTCGCCTGCCGCGCCTTCTGGACCGCGATCGAGGGGCGCCCGGGAGTCGTGCACTTGAACTGGGCGCTGCGGGAGCCCCTGGTGCTCGACCAGGAGCTCCCGGCCGACCCGCCCGGCGGAGAGGGCCGCCCGGACGGGCGACCGTGGGTCTCGCGCCCTCCACTGGACTCTGATCCCGGCGCCGCCGCCGCGACGCTCGAACCCGTCGTCCGCGCGGCCGAGAAGGGCGTCGTCGTCGTCGGACGCCACGAGCGCCGGCGGCCCGCGCTCGGCCCGGCCGTCGCGGCCTTCGCGCAGGCGGCGGGCTGGCCCGTCCTGGCCGAGCCGCTCTCCGGCGCGCGCCGCGGGCCGCACGCGGTCGCTCACTACGATGCGCTGTTGCGCGGCGAGGCGTGGGCCGCGTCGAGCCGCCCGGACGCCGTGCTGCGCGTCGGCGACCTGCCGACGGGCAAGCCACTGCGCGAGTGGCTGGCCGGGGCGGACGCGATCCAGGTCGCCCTCGATGCCGAGGGCGCCTGGGCGGATCCCGCCGCGAGCCTCGACCTCTCCCTGCCCGCCGAGCCGGCCGGCGTGCTGTTGGCCTTGGCCGAGCGCCTCGCCGGCCGGGCCGACGGCGTCCCGGCGTACCTCGCGGCATGGCTGCAGGCCGACCACCTCGCCGCCGCCGCGATCGACGCGACGCTGGGCGAGCCGCTGTCGGAGCCGCGGGTCGCGCGGGAGCTCGGCACCGGCCTGCCGCCCGACGCGACGCTCGTGGTCAGCGCGTCGATGCCGATCCGCGACGTCGAGACGTTCACGGGCGCTCGCGACGAGCCGCCCCGGGTGCTGGCCAACCGGGGCGCGAACGGGATCGACGGCGTGGTGTCCACCGCCTTCGGCGTCGCGGCCGGCTCGGCCGGGCCCGTCGTGGGCCTGCTCGGCGACGTCGCGCTCGCCTACGACGTCGGCGCGCTCGTCAGCGCCCGGCGGCTGCGGCTGCCGCTCACGCTGGTGGTCGTCGACAACGAGGGTGGCGGGATCTTCGACTTCCTGCCCATCGCGAAGACGCGCCCGCGCGACCGCTACGAGGTCCACGTCGCCACGCCGACCCAGCTCGACTTCGCCGACGTCGCGCTCGCGTTCGGCCTGACCTACCGCCCGGCGACGACCGTCCCGGAGTTCCGCCAGGCGCTCGACTCCGGCCTCGCCGGTGACGGGGTCACGCTCGTCCACGTGCACACCGACCGCGGGCACAACGTCCGCCTGCACCGGCAGGTCTGGGCGGCCGTCGAGCGCGCCCTGACCGCCTAGCAGGCCCTACAGCGCAAGGACCGGCAGCAGCGCCTGCAGCTTGACCTCGGTCTCCGCGAGCTCCGCGGCCGGGTCGGAGTCGCGCACCACGCCGACGCCCGCGAAGCAGCGTGCGAGCGGGCCCTCGAGCAGCGCGCAGCGCAAGGCCACGCAGAACTCGCCGTCCTCGTTGAGGTCCGTCCAGCCGACGGGCCCCGCGTACCACCCGCGATCCATCCCCTCGAGCTCCGGGAGCAGCGGCGCCGCGGCCGCCCACGGCTCGCCGCCGACGGCCGGCGTCGGGTGCAGGCGGCCCGCGAGCGCGACGGCCGGGATCCGTTCGGCGAGCTGCGCGCGGATCGGTGTCGCGAGATGCTGGATGTTCGCCATCCGAACGACCTGCGGCTCGTCGGCCGCGGTGACCCAGAGCGAGACGGGCGCGAGCGCGCGCTGGATGCGCCGGGTCACGATCTCCTGCTCTCCGCGGTCCTTGTCCGAACGCAGCAGCTGCTCCCCGAGATGGTCGTCGACCGCCGGGTCGGCCGAGCGTCGCGTCGAACCGGCCAGCGCGAGCGTGCCCGCCCGCAAGCCGTCGCGGCGCACCAGCAGCTCGGGACTGGCCGCGACGAACGTTGCCTCCCCGCGACCGACGGCGAACACGTAGCAGGAGGGAAACGCGTCGCGGAGCACGCCGAGCACCGCGCCCGGGTCGTGCGCGCGGCCGCTCGTGTGGACCTGCACCTCGCGGGCGAGCACCACCTTCTGAAGCTGCCCCGCCCGGATGCGCTCCACGGCCCGCCTGACGGCGCCCTCGTAGTGCTCGGGCGGCATCGCGCTCACGACCCGCACGCTGCCGGCCGGATCGGGGTCGAGCAGCGAGAGCGGCGTCCGCCGCAGCTCCGCGCAGCGCTCCTCGAGACGCGCCAGGAGCCCGTCGGCCGTGTCGTCGGGCCGGGCCAGCGCGTGCAGGGTCATCCGGACGTCGTCCCCGCGACGCGCGAGCGCGACCTCGGGGACGTGGAGGGAGGCGGGCGCGAAGCCGCTCCAGTGCGGCGCCGCGCCTCCCTGCGGGGCGAACGCGAAGCCGCCCACGGCCACGGGCCCGGACCCGCGGGGCCGGCCGGGGTCGTCGTGGCCGTCGCAGCAGGCGTCGGCCGCCAGCGCGCGCCAGCGCGCGGCGACGTCGGCGAAGCGGTCCGGCCCCGTCGACTCCAGCGCCCGCACGCACCCGAGCGTCGCCAGCGCCGAGCGCCCGCGGTCCGGCTGCTCGAGCACGAACCACGGCTCCCCCGGGCGGCGCGACGCGACGGCGACGGCCGTGGGGTCGGTGCGCGGGTCGAGCACGACGGTGACCGCCGCCAGGACCGACATGGAGCGCCCGGTGCGCGCCCGCCGCACCGCGCTCTCCAAGTGCCCGCGCAGCCGCGCCCGGTCCAAGGGGGAAAGCGCGAACGGCGGATGGGTGGTCGCGGTGGCGGGCAAGAGCGCTCACCCAGGGTACGGCCGCGCTGGCGCCCAGGACGAGACGGGTATCCGCCCCGGATCAGCTTCGGCGAGGCGCGGCGGAGATCACGTCTCGGTGCGGCCGCGGGATATCGCGATCTCCCCCGTGCGCATCATCTCGATGAGGCCGAAGGGGCGCACGTTGCGCTCGAAGGCCTCGATCTTGTCGACGGTGCCGGTGACCTCGACGACGACCGACCGCTTGGTCACGTCGATCACCTTGCCGCGGAAGATCTCGCAGAGCTGCATGAGCTCCGCGCGCTGTGCCCCGTCGGCGGCGACCTTGAAGACCGCCATCTCGCGCGACACCGCGCCGCTCGGCTCGAGGTCGCGGATCTTCAGCACGTTGACGAGCTTGTGCAGCTGCTTGGTGACCTGGTCGATGGGGTGGTTGGCCCCGTCGAGCGTGATCGTGATGCGCGAGACGTGCTCGTCGTCGGTCGGCCCGACCGAGAGCGTGTCGATGTTGAACCCGCGCCGGGCGAAGAGCGACGTGATCCGCGTCAGCACGCCGGGCTTGTTCTCGACCAGGATCGACAGGATGTGCTTGCGGCCGGTCCGGATCGAGCCGGCGGCCTCCAGATCCTCGAGCGACAGGACTTCCTTGGTTCCGGGATCGCCCATGTCAGCCCACCATGTCCCGCGCGGCCTCGCCGGGCACGATCATCGGGTACGTGTTCTCCTCACGGGTGACGCGGACGTCCACGACGACCGGGCCCGGCGTCGCGAGCGCCGCCTTGATGTCGTCGAGCAGCGTGTCCTTGTTCGTCAGCCGGATCCCCGTGCACCCGTAGGCCTCGGCGAGCTTGACGAAGTCGGGGTACTGCCCCATGTCCACGCTGGAGTAGCGCTTCTCCCAGAACAGCTCCTGCCACTGGCGGACCATGCCCAGGTACCCGTTGTTGGCGATGAACACCTTCACCGGGATCTGCTCCTGCGCGGCGGTCGCGAACTCCTGCGCGTTCATCTGGATGGAGCCGTCGCCGGTGACGCAGATGACGGTTTCGTCGGGGCGGCCGATCGCCGCTCCGAGGGCCGCGGGCAGGCCGAAGCCCATGGTCCCGAGCCCGCCCGAGGAGATCCAGGTCCGCGGCTTGGAGTAGTGGAAGTACTGCGCGGCCCACATCTGGTGCTGGCCCACGTCGGTCGTGATGATCGCGTCGCCGCCCGTGGCCTCGTAGAGCGCCTGGATCAGCCGCTGCGGCTTGATCTCGGTGTCCTCGGAGTCGGTGTAGGCGAGCGGGTGCTTCTCCTGCCAGCCCGCGATCCGCTGCCACCAGTCGCCCAGGCGCGCCGGGTCGGCGCCGAGCGCGCGGTACTCGACCACCAGCTTGGCCAGGATGCCCTTGGCGTCGCCGACGATCGGGATGTGCGCCGGGACGTTCTTCGAGATCTCCGCCGGGTCCACGTCGATGTGGATGAACTTCGCCCGCGGGGCGAACTCGGACAGCTTGCCGGTGATGCGGTCGTCGAATCGCGCCCCGACGCAGCAGATGAGGTCAGCCTCGTCCATCGCGTAGTTCGCCGTGCGCGTGCCGTGCATCCCGAGCATCCCGAGCCACTGCGGGTCGGGCGCCGGGAAGCCCCCGAGGCCGTTCAGCGTCGTGGTGACCGGGAAGCGGTCCGAGCGGCAGAACTCCGTGAGCTCCTCCGAGGCCTCGGCCAGGATCACGCCGCCGCCGGCGTAGATGACCGGGCGCCGCGCCGCGGCGAGCGCCTTGGCGGCCTGGCGGATCTGCTTGACGTTGCCCTCGTGCGGGGGCTGGTAGCCCGGCAGGCGGATGTCGGTGATGGGCTCGTACGGGATGTCCGCGCGCGAGAGGTCCGTCGGGATGTCGACGACGACCGGGCCGGGGCGCCCCGTGCGGGCGATGTGGAAGGCCTCGTGGATCGCGCGCGGGATCTCGCGGGCGTCCTGGACCATGATCGAGTGCTTGACGGCCGGCATCGTGATGCCGATGACGTCGGCCTCCTGGAAGCCGTCCGTACCGAGCAGGTCGGTGCGGACCTGGCCCGTGATGAAGACAACGGGGACCGAGTCCATCATCGCGTCCATGATCGGCGTGACGAGGTTCGTCGCGCCGGGGCCGCTGGTGCCGAACGCGACGCCGACCTTGCCCGTGGCCTTCGCGTAGCCCTCGGCGGCGTGGCCGCCGCCGGCCTCGTGGCGGACGAGGATGTGGCGGATCCCGCCGTCGTAGAGCGCGTCGTAGGTGGGGATGTTGGCCCCGCCGGGGTAGCCGAATACGACATCGACACCCTCCGCCTTCAGGCACTCCAACACGGCATCGACTGCTCGCATCCGTCCTTGACCTCCTCTCGCGCTGCTCGACGTGGTGGCCGCAGGGGCGGCCGGGCCGCTCAATCCTAGCCGAGCCAGGCGGCGGCTCAGCTCGCCGGACGCGGCCGGCGCGCCGCGTCGCCCGCCGACTCGATGGCCACCTCGGGGAAGTCCAGCTCGGTGCCGCAGCGGGTGCACAGGGCGTCGTAGATCATGCAGGTGCGCCCGCAGGACGGGCACTGACGCCGCAGCTCCTCGTCGTCACGCCGGTAGAGCAGCACGCCGATCAGGCCGAGGAACGGCAGGATCGCGCCGATCAGGCCCCACACGAACCACGAGGAGCCCTTGCTGCGGGCGACGAGGCCGGTCACGACCCCGAACGTGAAGCACAGCGAGAGGTAGATCACGGGCGGCTAGGCCCGGATGGCGCGCAGGGCCCAGATGACGGCCACGAGGGCCAGGACGACCGCCACGGTGATCGCGATGCCGGTCACCAGCCCGATGACGACCTTCAGCAGGATCCAAGCCGCGACGAGCAGCACCACGAGCGCCACGAAGCGCCTCAGGAGGGAGCTGCCACGGGAGGTTTCGGGCATGCCTCCAGCCTAGTGGCCGCCTGGTCAGTCGTAGGAGCGCTTCAGGTACTCGTAGCGCGGCTCGCCACCCGGGCGACGCTCGAGGGTGCGCGACGGCTGCAACCGGGCGAGCCGGTAGCGGCGGACCTTGGCGGTGGTGGCCTCCGCGGCCCGGGGGCCGTCGGCGAAGAGCAGGAGGCGCGGTGCGTGGGAGGAAGCGGGCATGGGTGCATGGTGGGCCACGCGGGCGCCTGCGCCCATGTCCCGCCGGTCCCTCGTGCGCGACCGCCGTTCGACAGCCTGTCCTGCCCCCTCAGCGGTCGGCGGCCACGGCGCCCGCGCGGGCCAGCGCGGGCCGCATCTCGGGCGGCAGCCTGCGGCGCAGGCGCCAGCGGGCGCCGGAGAACGCGCAGTTGGCCACCGTGGCGAAGCCGGCCTCGTCCGAGCGCAGCGCGAGCAGCAGGTGGGCGATGCGATCGCCCGCGGGGAGCGCAGGATCGTCGACGCGGACGCAGTAGCAGAGGACCCGCCGGCCCCCCGGCCGGACGAGCAGCGCCCCGGCGGGGCCGACCAGCCACACCCCGAGGGCGCCCCGCTCGAGGACCAGCCCGGTCTCGCGGTGGAGCGCGCGCGCCTCGTGGGAGACCAGGTCGCCGAGGAGCCCCACGGAGACGGCCTCGGCGCCGGCCGACGCCCCGTAGCGCTTCGGCCGCACCACGCCCGCGCCCCGGGAGGCGTAGAGCTCGGGGATGATCCATGCGTGCGCGAAAAGCGCGAGCGTCACCGGGAGCGCGAGCGGCTGCAGGGCGAAGAGCCCGACGCCGGCGCCGACGAACGGCACCACGTGGGCCGCCGTCGACACGGTCCAGCCCGTCCCGGCGCGGCGCAGGCGGCGCTCGTCGACCCGCGGGCGCCAGTGGACGGCCGCGAGCTCGGGCAGCGTCCCCGGCGTCGCGGGTGTGCTCAACCGCCCGCGATCGGCAGGCGCATGATGACCAGGCCGGCGTCCCGCGGCAGCTCGCGGACCTGCTCGGCGTGGCCCTCCCCCGTGCTGACCATCCCGAAGTAGCCCCGGTCGAGCTCGCGCTGGAAGGCCTCGACCGCCGCCTCGACGGCGTCGGGGTCGTCCACGGTCCACTCCGCGAGGGTCGAGTGCCCGGTGGCGTCCATGCGGATGAGGCGCGACATGCGCACCATCGTACGCCCGCCGGCCCGGGCGATGGGGCGCTCAGGCGACGGCGTCGCGCCAGGTCGGGGGAGCCCACCCGTACGCTGCTGGAGTGCCTCCCGCGACCTCACCCGGTGCCTCGCGCGCCGGGGTGCTGCTCTCCGTCGCGGCGCTGGCCGTGCTCGTCTCGCTCGTGCTGGTGGTCCACCCGCTGCACGACGCCGCCTCCGCCGCGCTCCACGGCGACACGGGCCGGCTGCGGACCCAGCTGCGCGACCAGGGCGGGTGGGGCATCGTGGTGCTGCTCGCCGTCGTCCTCGCCCACGCCGCCATCCCCGACCCCGCGGAGATCCCCACGGCCGCGGCGGGCTTCGTGTACGGCTTCTGGGTCGCGCTCCCGATGATGATGCTGATGTGGCTGGTCTCGGCGCTGGTGACGTACGCCGTCGGCCGCTACGGCGCGCGCTCGCTCCTGCACCGCCTGTTCGGCGAGCAGCGCTTCGGCAGGGCGCAGGCGGCGGTGCTGCGGGGCGGCGCGCCCGCCCTCGTCGCCGCACGCCTGGTGCCGGTCGTCCCGTTCAGCCTCACCGGATTCGTCGCGGGCGCCGCGCGGGTGCCGCTCGTGCGCTTCGCGTGGACCACCGTGGTCGGCTTCCTCCCGCTCACCACGGTCGTCACCCTGCTGGGCTCCCGGCTGGAGAGCCTGTCCCTGTCGGATCCGCTGCTCTACGCCGCGCTGCTGCCGGTCCTGGCGCTGCTCTTGGCCGCCAAGCCGCTGGCGCGCCACATGCGCGAGCCCGAGGCCGAGTAGGCCGCCTCAGAGCCCGAGCTGCTCGCGGACCAGGCGGGTCACCTCCTGGCCGTCCGCGCGGCCCTTGGTCTGCTTCATCACCGCCCCGATGATCGCGCCCATCGGCTTCGGGTCACCCGCGCGAAGGCGCGCGGTGATCGCGGGCTGCGCCGCCAGGGCCGCCGCGACGACGGGCGCCAGCTCATCCTCGCCGCCCATCGCGCCGAGGCCCTCGGTCTCGACGATCGCGGTCGGGTCGCCACCCTCGGCCACGAGCTTGTCGAGGACCTGCTTGCCCGCGCCGACGGTGATCTTGCCCTCGGTGACCATCGTCACGAGCCCCGCCAGGGCGGCGGGCCGCACGGGTGAGCCGGCGGGGTCGACGTCGGCACCGAGGCGCTGGACGAGCTCGTTCGTGGTCCAGTTGGCCAGCGGGACCGCCTCGGCGCCCTCTGCGAGCGCCGCTTCGAAGTAGTCGCCGAGCTCCGTGCGCCAGGCCAGCAGCCGCGCGGTGTCGGGGGCGAGGCCGAGCTCGCCGGTGAAGCGCGCCTCGCGGGCGGCCGGGAGCTCGGGCAGCGCGGCACGGGCGCGCTCGAGCATCGCCGGCGTGATCGTGACCGGCGTGAGATCCGGCTCGGGGAAGTAGCGGTAGTCGTGCGCCTCCTCCTTCGAGCGCATCGAGGTCAGCACCTCCGTGCGCGGGTCGAAGTGCAGCGTCTCCTGGACGACGGGCTCGCCGGCGCGCAGCAGCGCCTCCTGCCGCGCGACCTCGGCGCGGATGCCGCGCTCGATGAAGCGGAAGGAGTTCATGTTCTTCAGCTCGGTCTTGACGCCGAGGCCGGGCTGGCCGGCGAGGCGGATGGAGATGTTCGCGTCGCAGCGCAGCGAGCCCTCCTCCATGTTCACGTCGGAGACCCCGATGCGGCGCATCGTCGTGCGCAGCAGGCGCAGGAACTCGCCGGCCTGCTCGGCGGAGTGCAGGTCGGGCTCGGTGACGATCTCGCACAGCGGGGTCCCGCCGCGGTTGAAGTCGACGACCGATGCGGCCGAGCCGGAGATCCGCCCGCCGCCGCCGCCCGAGTGGATCGTCTTGGCGGCGTCCTCCTCGAGATGGGCGCGATGGATGCGCACGCCACCGAGCTCGCCGCCGGAGCACAGGGGCTCCTCGTTCTGGGAGATCTGGTACCCCTTCGGCGAGTCGGGATAGAAGTAGTTCTTGCGGTCGAAGACCGAGCGCTCGTCGATGCGGCACCCGAGCGCGAGGCCGATCATCAGCCCGAAGTGGATGGCCTCGGCGTTGACGACGGGCAGGGCGCCCGGCAGCGCGAGGCAAACGGGGCACGTCCGGGTGTTCGGCGGCTCGCCGAACCCGAGCTCGCAGCCGCAGAACATCTTCGTCCGGGTGGAGAGCTGGACGTGGATCTCCAGCCCGATCGTGGTCTCGTACTCGGAGGCGCCACCAGCGCGCCGCAACTCGTCCACGGGCGGAGTGCTCCCATGATCGCTTCCGCTCGTAGTCATGCCCGCACCGCCGAGCCGTCGAAGGCCAGTGCGCCCTCGAGCGCGTGCGCGTGGTCGAGCAGCCGGTTCTCGCTGAAGGCCGGGCCGAGCAGCTGGAGGCCGACCGGCAGGCCCTCACTCAACCCGCAGGGGATCGAGATGCCGGGGATGCCGGCGAGGGACGCCGGGACGGTGAAGTAGTCGTTGAGGTACATGGCCAGCGGGTCGTCGGTGAGGGCGCCGAGCGGGAAGGCGACGGACGGGCTCGTCGGCGTCAGGATGGCGTCGACCCGCTCGAAGGCCCGGCGGAAGTCGTCGGCGATGAGCGTGCGGACCTTCTGCGCGGAGGCGTAGTAGGCGTCGTAGTAGCCCGACGACAGCGCGTAGGTCCCCAGCATGACGCGGCGCTTGACCTCGGTCCCGAAGCCGTCGTGGCGCGTCCGCGTGTACATCGCGGTGAGCTCCGGGGCGTCGGTGCGCAGGCCGTAGCGAACCCCGTCGAAGCGCGCGAGGTTGCTCGAGCACTCGGCGGGGGCGATGACGTAGTAGGCGCTCAGCCCGTAGTCGGCGTGCGGGAGCGTGATCTCCTCGATCGTCGCCCCGAGGGCGCGGGCGTGCTCCAGCGCGGCCTCGAACGCGGCCATGACACCGGGTTCGACTCCCTCCCCCGTGAGCTCCTCCGGGACGCCGAGGCGCACCCCGGCGAGGTCCTGCGCCGTCGGCAGCACGATCTCCTCGGGGTGGCCGGTCGACGTCGCGTCGCGCACGTCGCGGCCGACCATGTGACGGTAGAGCAGCGCGGCGTCGCCGACGTCGCGGGCGAACGGGCCGGCCTGGTCGAGGCTGGAGGCGAACGCAATCATCCCGTAGCGCGAGACGGTGCCGTAGGTGGGCTTCAGGCCGACGATGCCGCACAGCGCGGCGGGCTGACGGATCGAGCCGCCCGTGTCGGTGCCGAGCGCCCAGGGCGCCAGGCCCGCGGCGACGGCCGCGGCGCTGCCGCCGCTCGAGCCGCCGGGGACGCGGGCGGGGTCCCACGGGTTCAGCGTCGGCCCGAAGGCCGAGTTCTCCGTGGAGGACCCCATCGCGAACTCGTCCTGATTGGTCTTGCCGAGCAGCACCGAGCCTTCCGCCTGCAGGCGCTCCACCACCGTCGCCGTGTACGGCGGGCGGTAGCCCTCGAGGATCCGCGATCCGGCCTGGGACGGGACGCCCTCGGTGCAGAAGAGGTCCTTGATCGCGATCGGTATCCCACCGAGCTCGCCGTCGCCGGCCGGCGCGTCGGCCGCCACCCAGGTGAACGCGTTGAGCTTGTCGGCCGCCGCGCGGCTGCGGTAGGCCTCGAAGTACTCCGCCCGGTCGAGGTCGCCGGAGGCGATCGCCGCCGCGGCGGCTCGAGCCGAGAGCCCGATGAGCTCCGTCATGACGCCTGCGGGCTCGGGACGCGGAAGCCGCCGTCAGCGGGGTCGGGCGCGGCGGCGAGCGCGACGTCGTGCGGCAGCGAGGGCCGTGGCTCGTCGGGACGCAGCGCGTCGTCGACCTCGACCACCCGCGCGGTCGGCTCGACCTGCGACAGGTCGAGCTCGCCGAGCTTCTCGATGTGCTCGAGCACCTTGGAGAGCTCCTCGCTCATGCGTGTCGTCTCGTCGGGGCCGAGCTCGAGGCGGGCCAGCCGGGCCACGTGGAGCACCTGTTCGCGGTCGATCATCGACCGCGCATCCTAGGAGCCTGTCGATGTTCTCGACCGCCGACGGGCGGCGGGGCACCCTCGCGCCGGATCAGGCCTCGACGGGAGGCGGCGGGCGGCGCGGGAGGTCGGGCGCCGCTGAGTACGGCGCGTCCTTGCGCTCGTCGGCCATCGCCAGCCAGCCGCCGACGGGGATCCCCAGGCAGAGCAGCAGGCCGACGTAGGCGCCGGTGGTCGAGTCGTCGAGCAGGAGCACCCGGATCGCGAGCACGACGAGAACGGCGATCCCGACGGCGGTGGTCAGCACCGCGGCGCCGATCGGGAAGGCCGCGGGCTGCCGCGTGACCGTGACGAACGCCAGCGCGAACGCGGTGGCGACGGCGACGAGCACGAGCACGACGACGACCCAGCCGAGCGCGCTCCAGCCCGAATGGAGCTCGGTGCCGGCCGGGCCGGCATCGCGGTTCCAGTTCTCGAAGAGGACGACGAGCAGGCCCGCCGCCGCGACGGCGGCGACCAGCTCCCCGAGGCGCAGTCGCAAGAGGTCCATGGCCGCTCGAGGCTACCTCGCGAGCGCGAGCTCGGCCGCCTGCAGCGTGTTGCGCAGCAGGCAGGCGATCGTCATCGGGCCGACGCCGCCGGGGACGGGGGTGATCGCGCCGGCGACCGCCCGGGCCGCCGCGAAGTCCACGTCGCCGGTCAGGCCGCCCTCCAGGCGATTCATGCCCACGTCGACGACGACGGCGCCCGGCTTGACCCAGTCGCCCTTTACGAGGTGCGGAACGCCCACGGCCGCGATGAGGACGTCGGCCCGACGGCAGACCGCCGCGAGGTCGGCGGTGCGGGAGTGCGCGGTGGTGACGGTCGCGTTCGCGCCCAGCAGCAGCTGGACCATCGGCTTGCCGAAGAGGTTCGAGCGCCCGACGACCACCGCCTCGGCCCCCTCGAGCGCGACGCCCAGCTCGGCGAGCAGGAGCATCACGCCCGTGGGCGTGCAGGGCCGCAACCCCGGCAGCCCCAGCGCGAGGCGCCCGGCCGATGCCACCGTCAGGCCGTCGACGTCCTTGTCGGCGTCGATCCGGTTGGTCAGCTCGAGCGGGTCGAGGTGGCCCGGGACGGGGAGCTGGCAGATGATCCCGCTGACGTCCAGGTCGGCGTTCAGGGCGTCGAGCAGCGCGAGGACCTCGCCGCGCCCGACGTCCGCCGCGAGGCGGTGGTCGAAGCCGCGGATGCCCACCTCCGCGCACGCGCGCTGCTTGCCGGCGACGTAGACCTGCGAGCCGGCGTCGTCGCCGATCAGGACCGTGGCGAGACCCGGCGGGCGCCCGTGCTCGGCGGCGAAGGCCGCCACGTCGGTGGTGAGCTGCGCGCGCAGCCGGGCGGCGCTCGCCTTGCCGTCGATGAGGGTGGCCGCCATGAGCGGCGCAGGCTAGCGGCGAGCGCGGCGGGCTCAGCGCTTGGTGATCGGGGCGTACTCCGCCATGAGCTTGCGCTCGGTGCCGTCGTCGGCGAAGCGCACCACCACGATGCCGCCGGGCTCGACCGAGGTCACCACCCCGTCGCCGAAGGCCGCGTGGAGCACGTCGTCGCCCGTGCGGAACGACGCCGTCCCGGCGCCCGCGTCACCGCCCCAGGCCGAGGGCGCGCCCCGGCCGGGGACCGGAGGGACCCCCCAGGAGGTGGCCCGCCCGCGTGCCGGGGCGCCGGCGGCGACGCCCGAGCCGCCCCACGTCTGCGGCCCCGCGAGCGTGCGGTCGACGAGGTGCGGTGGCAGCTCGGCCAGGAACCGGCTCGGCAGGCCGTAGTTCGGCGCGCTGCCGAACACGGAGCGACGACGGGCGTGCGTGAGGTAGAGGTCGCGCATCGCGCGGGTCACCCCGACGTACATCAGCCGGCGTTCCTCCTCCAGCGACCCCTCGTCGATCGAGCGCGAGTGCGGGAAGACGCCCTCTTCGCAGCCCAGGATGAAGACGATCGGGTACTCGAGGCCCTTGGCGTTGTGCAGCGTCATGAGCGTCACGAGGCCGGAGTCGTCACGGCGCGTGTCCGCGTCGGCGACGAGCGCGACCCCCTGCAGGAAGACGTCGAGGGTGTCGTTGTCGGCGTCGGCGGCCGCGTCGAACTCGCGCGCGACCTCGATGAGCTCCTGCAGGTTCTCCGTGCGCCCCTGCGCCTCGATCGTTCGCTCGGCCTCGAGCCAGTCGAGATACCCCGACTCGGTGAGCACCGCCTCGAGCAGGTCGCCGACCGGCACGGCCTGCTCCATCTGCTCCCGCAGCTCGGCCATCGTGGCCATGAAGCGTGAGAAGGAGCGGACGGCCGCGGTGCCGAGGCCCGGCACGCTCGCCGGGTCCGCCGCCGCCTCCCACACCGAGATCCCCATCGTCTCGGCGTGCGAGATCACCCGCGACAGCGACGTCTGGCCGATGCCGCGCCGGGGCGAGTTCGCGATGCGGGTGAACGAGATGACGTCCTGCGGGTTGCCGAGCACGGTGAGGTAGGCGACGGCGTCCTTGACCTCCGCGCGCTCGTAGAACTTCGTCCCGCCCACGACCTGGTAGCCGACGTCACGGCGCACCAGCGTGTCTTCCAGGACCCGGGACTGCGCGTTCGTGCGATAGAAGCACGCGATCTCCGAGCGGCTGACGCCCTCGTCGACCATCCGCTCGATCTCCCCCACCACGTAGCGCGCCTCCGCGTGCTCGTCCTCGAGCTCGGCGACCTTGATGCGGTCGCCCTCGCCCAGCTCGGTCCAGAGGTCCTTCTCCATCTGGTCGCGGTTGTGCGAGATGACGCCGTTGGCGGCGTCGAGGATCGTCTGCGTCGAGCGGTAGTTCTGCTCGAGCTTCACCACCTTCGCGTCGGGAAACTCCTGGGCGAAGTCGAGGATGTTGCGAACGTCGGCGCCGCGGAAGCTGTAGACGGATTGCGCGTCATCGCCGACCACCGCGAGGTTGCGGTGGCCGTCCTCGCCGCCCGCGAGGAGCTGGAGCATCCGGTACTGCGCGTGGTTCGTGTCCTGGTACTCGTCGACCAGGACGTGGCGGAAGGTGGCGGCGTAGCGGGCGCGGACCTCGGCGAAGAGCTCGAGGACGTTGACGGTCCGGACGAGCAGGTCGTCGAAGTCCATCGCGTTCATCCGGTGCATCTCGCGCTCGTACAGCGCGAAGACGTCGGCGACCGTGGTCTCGAAGTAGCCGCCCTGCAGCAGGCGGTAGGCCTCCGCGTCGCGGAGCTTGTTCTTCGCGTCGGAGATCTGGTTGTGGACGGCGCCCGGGGTGAAACGCTTGGCGTCGAAGCCGAGGTCGTCGATGCACTTCTTGACCAGCCGTCGCGAGTCCGCCTGGTCGTAGATCGTGAACTGGCGCGTGTAGCCCAGGCGCGGCGCCTCGGCCCGGAGGATGCGCGCGCACGCGGCGTGGAAGGTCATCACCCACATCGCCCGGGTGGAGTGGCCGAGCAGCAGCTCGACGCGCTCGCGCATCTCCTGAGCAGCCTTGTTCGTGAAGGTGATCGCGAGGATCTCGCCCGGCCGCGCCTGGCGCGTGTGGATGAGGTGGGCGATGCGGTGGGTGAGCACCCGCGTCTTGCCCGAGCCCGCGCCCGCGAGGATGAGCAGGGGTCCGTCGCCGTGCACGACCGCCTCACGCTGCGGCTCGTTGAGACCCTCGAGGAGGTGATCGATCCGAGCTTGGGTGGTGGGGTCCCGCATGCCCGTTCGAGGATAGGCGCGGCCCCGGCGGCGCTCGGCGCCCGAGCGGGCGTAGCCTGCCCGTCGTGACCCTCCCGGACGAGGTCCGCACCCACGCCGCGCGCGTCGTCGCGGGCGCGCGCGCCGTCCGCATCGACAGCGGCCACCTCGACGCCCTCGCCTGGGTGGCCGACGCGCCGGCACCGTCCCTCGATCCCGAGCGCCATTTCCTCGAGGGCTCCGAGGCCGCCGTGGCGGCCTACCTCCTTACCGCGGCGGCGCTGAACTTCGGCTCCGGATGGTTCCCGACGCTGGCCAAGCGGCGCCTGCCGGACGGGCGCACGGTGTCCGGCTCCTGGACGGTGGCCTGGGCGCTGACGGACCGCTTCCGCGCCCACGGCCCGTGGACGAACGCCGAGCTGCGCGCCATGCGGACGACCGAGGTGGCCGTGGTGCTCGGCCAGCGCGCCGACCACGAGCTGATGGCGCTCTACGCCCAGGCGCTGCGCGAGCTCGGGCGCTTCCTCGGCGACCGGGACGCGCTCGCCCTGGTGCGGGAGGCGCGCGGGAGCGCCGCCGCGCTGGCGAGCACGCTGGCCCGCGGGATGGCGTTGTGGGCGGACCCCGGCTTCGCCAAGCGCGCGCAGCTCCTCCCCCACGACCTCGCGCTCGCGGGGCTGGCGACCTGGCGCGACCACGACGCGCTCACGGTCTTCGCGGACAACCTCGTGCCCCACGTGCTGCGCTGCGACGGCGTGCTGGTCTACGACGAGCTGCTAGCCGCGCACGTCGATGCCGGCGCCCTCCTGCCGCCGGGCCCCTGGGAGCAGGAGATCCGTGCGAGTGCCGTACACGCCTGCGCCATGCTCGCGCCACGGCTCGGCCTCAGCGAGCCGGCGCTCGACACGCTGCTGTGGAACCGCGGGCAGGAGCCGGACTACAAGGCTCGGCCGCGGCACCGCTGCCGGACGGTCTCCTACTAGCCGGCCCCGGGGTCTTTCGTCTCCGGCCGCCCGCGGGGTTCTGACCGGGCTTTGCCACGGCGATCCGGGGTCGATCGCGTGCAGAAGCCGATCACCCCGGTCTTGCCGCGGCCTCGACGCGGCGTCCGAGCGGGGGGTTCAGCCGAGCTCGCCCGCTTCTACCCGACGTGGGCGCAGCGCGAGGCCGTGGCGGCGGCGGCCGGGCATACGCGGCTGGTGTGCGCCGACGACGACCCGTACTGCCCGGGCCGGGGCGCCGGCGCGCACTGGGGCGAGCCGCTCGGGCTCGCGGTGGACCTGCTGCCGGGCGCCGCCCACCTGAACGTCGAGGCGGGATACGGGCCGTGGCCCGCGATGCGCGACTGGGTGCTCAGCGGCGCCCGTGCACCGCTGGCTCAGTAGGCGAACCAGCTCGCGGAGACGTACCGCTCGCCGGAATCCGGCAGCACGCACACGATCCTCTGGCCGGCGTGCTCCGGGCGGGCTGCGAGCTGCAGCGCGCCCCACAGCGCCGCGCCGCACGAGATGCCCGCGAGGACCCCCTCGGTGCGGGCCGCGAGCCGCGCGGTCTCGATGGCGGCCTCGTCGGGGACGGCGATGACCTCGTCGAGCAGCTCGCGGTTGAGCACGGGCGGCACGAAGCCCGCGCCGATGCCCTGGATCTTGTGCGGCCCGGCCGGGCGGCCCGAGAGCACCGCGCTGGCCTGCGGCTCGCAGGCGACGACCCGCAGCTTCGGGTTCTTGTGCTTGAGGAACTCGCCCGCGCCGGTGATCGTCCCGCCCGTGCCGACCCCGCAGCAGAGGATGTCCACGTCGCCGTCGAGCTGCTCCCAGATCTCGGGGCCCGTGTGGCGGCGGTGCGCCTCGGGGTTCGCGGGGTTGGAGAACTGGTCGGGGAGGAAGACGTCGTCGCGGGTGGCGAGCGCGCGCGCCGCGTCGACCGCCTCGCGCATCCCGCCGAGCGACTCGACGACCTCGACGCGCGCGCCGTAGAGGCGCAGCAGGCCCTCGCGCTCGCGGCTCATGCCCTGCGGGAGCGTCAGGACAAGCTCGTAGCCCTTCGCCGCACAGACGAAGGCCAGGGCGATGCCGGTGTTCCCCGAGGTCGCCTCGACGATCATGGTCCGGCCGGGCTCGATGCGGCCCTCGTCCTCGGCGGCCTGGATCATGGCCTTGCCGATGCGGTCCTTGACCGAGCCGCCGGGGTTGAACGCCTCGATCTTGGCGTACAGCTCGACGCCCTCGGGCGCCATGCGCGCGAGGCGCACCATGGGGGTGCGCCCGACGAGCTCCGAGATGTCTGTCGGGATTCGGGCCATTCGGATCCAGCGTACCGCCGGGTCCGGCCCCCGCGGCAGCGTCCCGGCGCCCGCGCGCCCTCCGTGACGCCTGCGATGCTGCCCGTCGTGGATGCCCCGGCCGAGAGCGCCCGCTTCGCGCGGCTGGCCGAGCACCCCTGGCTGGTCGGCGACCGTGACGCCGACGGGGCCGAGGTCGGCCGTCGTGCGCGCACGCTCTCCGTCGCCGCGATCGTCACCGCCAACGTCGTCGGCGCCGCCGTCGTCGTCTGCTTCGCGGTCTTCGCGCTCCCGAAGCCCTCTTTCGACCATGCGCACGCCGTGCTGGTCAACGTCGCCGCGGCCGTCGGCTACGTCGCGTTCGCGCTCGTGATCGGGGTCGCCTGGGGCACGCAGCGCTTGGAGCGCGGGCCACGGGGCACGCGCGCCTGGCTCGACCGCGACGAGCCGCCGGACGCCGCCCAGCGCGACTGGCTCCTGCGCGCGCCGTTGCGCATCATGGGCCTGGCGATGGTCCTGTGGGCCGTCGCGGCGATCGGCTTCACGCTGCTGAACCTGACCTTCTCGGGTCTACTCGCGCTCGGCGTCGGCCTCACCGTGGCGCTCGGCGGGCTGACCACCTCCGCCGCCGGCTACCTGCTCACGGAGATCGCCCTACGGCCGGTCGCCGCGCGGGCGCTCGCCCACGGCGCGGGCGAGCGTGACGGGGTGCCGGGCGTCGCCGTGCGCTGGGGGCTCGCGTGGGCGCTGGGCAGCGGCGTGCCGGTGCTCGGCCTCATCCTGGTCGGCATCGTCGCGCTGACCTCGGTGGACATCGACGAGGGAACGCTCGCGATCACGATGATCGCGCTCTCGGCGATCGCGATCGTCTTCGGTGCGATCACCTCGCTGCTGGCGGCGTTCGCGACCGTGCATCCGATCCACTCGATCTAGGACGGGCTCGAGCGCGTGCGACGCGGTGATCTCGACGTCGAGCTCGGCGTCTGGGACAGCACGGAGATGGGCCTTCTGCAGGCGGGCTTCAACGACATGGTCACCGGGCTGCGCGAGCGCGAGCGCATCCGGGACCTCTTCGGCCGGCAGGTCGGCGAGGACGTCGCCCGGCAGGCGATGGAGGACGACGTGCGCCTCGGCGGCGAGGTCCGCGAGGTCTCCGTGCTCTTCGTCGACCTCGTCGGCTCCACCACGCTGGCAGGCGAGCGGCCGCCCGAAGAGGTCGTCGAGCTGCTGAACCGCTTCTTCGCCGAAGTGATCGACGTCGTCGAGGGCTGCGGTGGCTGGATCAACAAGTTCGAGGGCGACGCGGCGCTCGCGATCTTCGGCGCCCCGCTCCCCGTGACGGACGCGCCCGGGAGCGCGCTGCGCGCCGCGCGCGAGCTCGACGAGCGCCTCCGCGAGCGGATCCCGGAGCTGCGCGCGGGCATCGGCGTCGCCTGCGGCGAGGCCGTCGCGGGCAACATCGGCGCTGAGCGCCGGTTCGAGTACACCGTGATCGGCGACCCGGTCAACCAGGCCTCGCGGCTGACCGACCTCGCCAAGGAGCGGAGCTGCCGAGTGCTCGCGGCGCACGGCGTCGTCGAGGCGGCCGCGGACGACGAGGCGGCCCGCTGGCAGGCCGGCGAGGAGCACACGCTCCGCGGCCGTTCGAGCCCGACGCTCGTGGCCTCCCCGCGCGGCTAGATCGCCTTGACCTCGTAGCGCTGCCCCGCGGCGCGCAGGCGCTCGGCCAGCACGGTGCCCACGCCCGTCGCCGGCGTCAGGATCCCCGCGGCGTCCGGGAGGCGCTCGCCGTCGAGCGCGAGCGCCAGCACGCTCTCCCCCAGCATCACGGCGGTCGCCTTGTAGCCCGGGTCGCCCTGGGCCTCGATCTCGCACACGAGCCGCGCACCGCTGCTCGTGCGGGTGTGGATCGCGATGGAGAAGAAGCCCTTGTCGCGCGCCGCCTCGTCGGGGCCCTCGCCGGGGTCGGGCAGCAGGCGGTCGAGGAGCTTGCGGGTCGGCGGCAGGGCAAGGCCGGCGAGCAGGGCACCCAGCCCGCCCGCGACCGCCGCGGCCTTGAGCGGCCCGAGCGGCAGCCCGCCCATGAGCATGAGCTCGCGATAGCGGAGGCGACGCCCGTAGTCGTAGCCGCGCAGCGCGTTACTGCGCCGGACCACCCGGGTGTTCACCGTGCCCATGACGAACGGCGCGAGGTAGCCGCCGAGCTCCGGGTCACGGATCACGCCGAGCGGGTCGCGCTCGCCACCGAGGTCCGGCTCGGCGGCGCGGTCGGGGCTCAGGCCGTAGGGGTCCAGCATGACCTTGCGGCTGGCGGGGTCGGCCCGCGCCTCGTCGAGCTGCCCGCGCAGCGAGTCGATCGTGCCGCCGCTGGCGCCGCCGGAGAAGGCCTTGACGACGAAGGTGGTCTCCTCCAGCTCGCCGAGGCCGGCGTCGCGGGCGTGCTCGGCCAGGAGGAGCACGCCGAGGTCCGACGGGATCGAGTCGAACCCGCAGGTGTGCACGATCCGCGCCCCGGACGCCGCTGCGCTCGCCTGCGCGGCGTCGATCGACCGGCGCATGAAGAGCACCTCGCCGGTGAGGTCCGCGTAGTGCGTTCCCGCCGCGGCGCAGGCCAGCACCAGCGGGAGGCCGTAGCGGTGGTAGGGCCCGACCGTGGTGGCGATGGCCGTCGCCGAGCGGGCGAGCTCGGCCAGGGCGGCGTCGTCGTGGGAGTCGGCCACCACCACGGGC
Source organism: Solirubrobacterales bacterium (assembly GCA_038207985.1). Classification (GTDB taxonomy): domain Bacteria; phylum Actinomycetota; class Thermoleophilia; order Solirubrobacterales; family Solirubrobacteraceae; genus Paraconexibacter. The sequence continues at coordinate 5,325 of JBBQZE010000011.1, read as the reverse complement.
CAAGCGGCCGCGTCCGGGCCGAGCTCCGCCTTCACCCGCTCGAGCTTCTCCCGCGAGCGACCGGCGAGGGCGATGCGCGTCCCGGCCGGCGCGTGGCCGGCGAGGTAGGCGGCGGTGAGCTTGCCGACGAAGCCGGTGGCGCCGAACACGACGACGTCGTGCTCGCGGTCCTGCGTGGAGGGGCTCATGCCGTCAATCCTGCCCGTTTAGGGCCGGGCGCGCCGCCCGGCGGCGTCAGCGGTCGACCCGGGTGAGCGCGCCCCGGTCGAGCTGCGCCGGCGCGGTCAGGCCGTTCAGGGCGAGCGTCAGGTCGAACTCGGCGAGGAGGTTGCGCAGCACGTGGCGGACGCCTGCCTCCCCGGCGAGCGCCAGACCCCACAGGTAAGGGCGTCCGATGCCGACCGCGTCGGCGCCGAGCGCGAGCGCCTTGGCGACGTCGGCGCCGGAGCGGACCCCGGAGTCGAGCACGATCGCGAGCTCGCCCCCGACGGCGTCCACGATCGGGCCGAGCGCGTCGAGCGCGGCGATCGCGCCGTCGACCTGGCGCCCACCGTGGTTGGAGACCACGAGGCCGTCGACGCCGCGGGCGAGGGCCTCGCGGGCGTCGTCCGGGTGCAGGACGCCCTTGAGCAGGATCGGCAGGGAGGTGGTCGAGCGCAGGAAATCGAGCTCTTCCCAGGTCACGGTCGGGTTGGAGAAGACGCCGACGAACTGGCCCACGGCGGCCTGCGGGTCCTCTTCCGGAGGGACGGCGAGGGTGGAGCGGAAGACCGGGTCCTCGAGGTAGTTCGCGATGCCGATCGATTTCAGGAACGGCAGGTAGGCGCCCTGCAGGTCGCGCGGGCGCCAGGCGAGCAGCCAGGTGTCGAGGGTGACGACCAGCGCCTCGTAGCCCGCGGCCTCGGCCCGGTGCACGAAGGAGGCGGCGAGCTCTTCCCCGCGCGGCCAGTAGAGCTGGAACCAGCGCGGGCCGCCGGGCCCGCCCGCTTCCGCGATCTCCTCGAGCGTGTAGGACGAGGCGGTGCTCGCGACCATCCCGACGCCCAGCTCGGCGGCGGCTCGCGCCACGGCGAGCTCCCCCTCCGGGTGGACGATCGACTGCACGCCGACCGGGGAGAGCAGCACGGGCGCGGGCAGCTGCGTCCCGAGGATCGTGGTGGCGGTGTCCCGCACCGAGACGTCGCGGAGCATCCGGGGCACCAGCCGCCAGCGCCGGAACGCCTCGAGGTTCTCGCGCTGGGTGTCCTCCGTGCCGGCGCCGCCGAACACGTAGCCCCTGGCGCCCTCGTCGAGTACCGCCTCGGCGGCGGCCTCGAGCGCGCCCCAGTCCATCGGCAGCTCCGGCAGCGTCCCTGCGAGGCCCTGCAGGTAGATCTCGTACTGGTAGTTGCCGAACGGTGTGCCCTCAGCCATGCGCGGACCCTAGTCCGGCGCGACGCGGGAGCCGGGACCTGGGGCCCCCGGAGGGTCGCTCGCCTACTGCTCCTCGCGCCGCAGTGCCGCGAGGCCGGCGGCGCGATCCGGGTGGAGCTCGATCGTGTCCGGGATCGCCATGGCGAAGAGGCGCGCCGGCGCGTTGCCTTCGCGGCAGGACACCGCGCACCGGCCGCCCGCACCGGCGGCGCGCTGCCAGGCCCGCACGATCACCGCGAGGGCCGAGGAGTCGAGGAAGCTGCAGTCGCAGAGGTCGACCAGCACCAGGCCGCTCGCGGAAAGCGCTTCGTCGAGCGTGGCCTCGAGGTCGTCCTTGTTGGAGAGGTCCGCCTCGCCGTGGACGGCCACGACCGGAATCCCGTCGACCGACGCCACGTCGAAGTACGGTCGGCCTGGTATCGGTTCCCTCCCTCCGCTCTAGGCCTCGCTGAGAACGAGAAGCGTCTCCGGGTTGACGCCGTCGTGCTTCATGGCATCAGCGGCAGCCTCGCTCTGCATGACCTCTTGGAAGGCCTCCATGTCGGGAATCTCGGCGATGAGCGCAGTCTTGTTGGATCCGCCTGGGTCCCGGAAGGTACGTACGGTGACGCCGATCGATCCGAGCAATTCCTCACGCCTCGGCGAGCTCAGCCACCGCTCGACATCGTCCACCTCGTGGGTGATCACATAAGTAGCCATCGAGATCGTCCTTTCAGGACGTACGCCGTGATGGATCGTTGCCCGCTTCGGCGACCCTACCTCGTCGCCGTACAGGAAGGCAATCGCCGTTTCTGCGAGGTGCGCTGGCGGTTCCCAGGCGGTCGAAACCATCATGAACGCTGGGGAACTCCCCTTCCGGCGAGGCGCCGTCTAGATGTAGTACATGCGCATGGGAGCCCGTTCTAGAGCCGTTTGAGGGGGTCGCGCACCAGTACGCGCACCAGTTCGTCAAGCGCAAGTCGCGGGCCGAAGCCGCTGTTCACGCCGGCGACACCGGTACCGACGGCCGCATTTTCAGCCCCGTGAGTGGATGATCTCCAGGCCGCGGATGCGTGAGAAATCACGAAGGTTGGCGGTCACCACTGCGAGCCCGTGTGCGATCGCGGTGGCGGCAATCCACAGGTCATGCGCGCCGACGGGCGTCCCGGCGGCTTCGACGTCGACCCAGATCTGCGCGTGAACCCGCGCGATCGTCGGCGTGATCGGCAGCGGATCCATTGCCGCCAAAATGTGCTCGACGAACGCTCGGCGCTTCGTGGCATGGTCCGGGCTTGCGCGGTGGACACCGTGCAGCAGTTCGCTGACCGTGATCACGCTGATCGCCCGCTCCTGCTCGCCAAGCAGGGCCTCGAAGCGTTGGATCGAATCGCCGCGCTCAAGCTCGATCAGCGGCGCCGTGTCGATCAGGACGGCCATGCACCCGCAGGCGGACCGACCGACGCACGGATCGCGCCGACGTCCTCGGCGAAGCCATCGTCGATCGGCGGCGCGGTCTCGATCAGTCGTCGAAATGTCGCTGCGGACGTGAGATGCCTGGCCGGCGGCACGATCTGCGCGACCGCGACTCCATTACGCAGGACCTCGATCGATGCGCCCGATGACACCCGCCCCAGAACATCGCTGAAGCTGCGTGACGCTTCGGTCGCGGACATGGACTCCATGTCGCCGACACTATCAGACAAATCTGATTGAGCGGGGTTATTCAGGCAACGACAGCGAGAAAGGCGGCGACTTCTTCCGCGGTGAGATCCTCGATGACCATCTGCTCGCGGGACGGAAGCGGCCGGGCACGACGCAGACATTCCGCAACCGGGAGCTCGAGGTGCTGCTCGTCGTCAGTGTTTGCAGGGTGCGTCGGCACAAGCTCAGGTCTAGGCGTCCCCCGCCCTGCGGTCGAGGAGTCAGTTGTCCCGGGCCGCGCGGTCCGCGGGTGACGACCGGGCCGCGAGAAACGCGTCCTGGAGTGTGGCGTCGGCTACTTCGTCCCCTGGAAAGAGATGGCCGTAGTTGTCCCACGTCACGGCGATCGACGAGTGGCCCATGTAGCGGCTCAAGCGCTCGATCGGAGTGCCAGCCGCGGCGCTCATCGACGCGTACAGGTGGCGTCCCGCGTGCGGCGTGATGCGCCGGATGCCGGCTGCCGTCCAAGCCACGTCGGCGCGGGCCTGGAGCTTGCCGGTGTCCATGGGTCGGACCCCGTCGGCGCCGAAGACGAGCCCGTCGCGCCGCCCGGTGAGGAGTCGATGAGCGCGAAGCTCGGCCGCTAGCTTCCCGCTGAGCGGCACCGTGCGCTCACGCCGGCCCTTCGTCAGCTTGAAGATTGCCTCGGCCGGGGCGAACTGCTGCGCGGCGTGGATCGTGCTCGCCTCGAAGTCAAGGTCGGACCACCGGAGCCCGAGCAGCTCGCCGCGACGCAGCCCAGCCAGCATGAACACGGCCCACGCGGCGCGATCCTGCGGAGGAGCCCCGTCGAGCACCGAGAGGATGAGGGCTGCGTCGGGCGGGCGGCGAGTCGAGCCTCGGACGGGCTTCTGCGGCAGCTCGAGACCGTCGGTCGGATCGACCACAACCTCTCCCCGGGTCTTCGCCCGCCGGTACGCCATGCGGAGCGGAAGGACGGTTGTCTCGATGGTGCCCGGGTGGACGCCGTCACCGTCGAGCTCGTCCACCCACTCCTGGAGCTCGAGCAGCGTGAGCCGGTCGATGCGCCGTCGACCGAACCGCTCCTCGACGCGCAGTCGGTTGTTCTGCTCGACGCTGCGGATAGTGCCGCCGGCGAATGGCTTGCGCCCGCGTGTGCGCACGGTTCCCCTTCGCGCGCCGTCGAGCCATGCGTTGACGGCGTCCTCGACCGTCAGCGTCGTCTTGGCTGCCGCGACCTCACCGCGGCGGATGGCGACGAGCATGTCCTGTCGCCAGGTCTTCGCCGCGCCCGCAGTGCGATGCGTCTTGTAGACCTTGCGATCGACCCGCTGATCGAAGACCCACGCCTGAAAGGTCGGCGCGCAGTCGCACTGCCGATCGACGTGCGTCAGGCAGGACTTCGTGTGCCTGACTGGTAATGCCGGTTTGGGCCATGCCATTTCCTCCTGTCGGCGCCGCGGTGCGCGACACCGTGCTCGCCGGTTCCCTCGAAAGCGACGGTACACGCAGGTGCGGTTGTCGGGCGAGCGTCACGGACGCCTCGAGATTCGACGGTTTACGGGCCGGTCGGCGTGGTTCGCGATCCAGTCTTCGAGGCCGCGGACGGGGAACGTCGTGACGTTCCCGACGCGGACGGTTGGGAGGTCGCCGCGGATCTCGCGGTCGAACACCTCGACGCTGACCCCTAGTGCGGCGGCTGCTTGGGCGCGGCGCAGGGCCAGCGCTGGCACCGGGACGTCGATGTGCGTTCGTCCCATCAGGCGCCCGGCCCCGTTTCGGAGCGCGACGAGATCAAGTGGGTCAGCCCGGTCATCGTTAGAACCCGAGGTCGAGACCGGTTTCGAGGTCTGGTGTCGGCAACTCGGGGGCCAGCGGGTTGTGGGTGAGCGCGTCGAGCTGGCGGGCTGCGCGGTGGTCGACTGCTTCCCGCGCGCGGAGCTCGTGGTCGACGGTGAGCAGCCGGGAAGCTTGCGGCGCGTGGGCGGCGAGCCACTCTTCGTCGCTCGCGTCTGCGGATGCGAGCGCCGCGACCCTCTCCCCCAGTCGCAGCTCATGCCTGGTCTGCTCCTCGAGGTTTTGCTCGAGACGTTCATCGGTGGCCGCCCGAGCCCCGCGGTCGCGCCAGCGCAGTTGCGCGCGGTGCTCGCGGAGTAGGTTCTCGCGCTGGCGGGCGTTCTCTAGTGCCCGGATGTCGCCTTCGAGCTCCTGTTGTTCGAGGCTGGGGAGGCGACGCGGAGGTGGTTCGCTGGCGAGTTGCTCTCGGATCTG
>JBBQZE010000010.1:0-26832 GCA_038207985.1 Solirubrobacterales bacterium | reverse complement strand
CCAGCTCATGCGCCGCGGGCTCTCGCGGGACGCGATCGTGCGGCGGTGTGGCGTCGGACGGCTCACGCGGCTCCACGACGGCGTCTTCAGCTGGGGGCACAGCGCGCTGACCCGGGAGGGCCGCTGGCTGGCGGCCCTATGGGCGTGCGGGTCGGGCGCGGTGCTGTCGCACACCACGGCCGCGGCGTTCCACGGCCTCCTCCCCGAGGGCAGTACCGACGTCCACGTGTCGACGACGGACACGGCGATCCACTCGCGGACCGGAATCATCGTGCACCGCGTGCGCCGGCTCGATGCGCTCGACGTCCGCCGCTCCGGGCTGCTGCGGGTGACCCGGATCCCGCGGACCGTCATCGACGTCGCCGACGGCTCCCCGTGGGGTGACGTGCGGGCCGCGGTCGACGCGCTGCGCTGGTTCTCCCCGGCGCAGCTGCGCGCGGCCCAGCGGCGGACGCCCGGACGCCGCGGGCGCGGGACGATCAGCCGGCTGCTGGCCGCCGACGAGGCCCACACGCGGTCCGAGCTCGAGCGCCGATTCCTGCGCTTCACGCGGCGCCACGGGCTGCCGCGGCCGGACGGACTGAACGTGCGCGTCGCCGGGTTCGTCGCCGACTGCCTCTACGCCGAGTCCCGCCTGGTGGTCGAGCTCGACGGGCGTGCCCACCACCAGCGTCGCGGGCGCATGGCGGCCGACCGCCTCCGCGACGAGGGCTACCAGCTCTCGGGCCACCGCATCCAGCGCCTCCTGTGGGACGACCTGCACCCCGACGCCGAGGCCGCGACCGCGGCGCGACTGCGCCGGATGCTCGGCACGTGAGGCCGGTGTGTGCTCCGATCGGTCCGATGGACCGATCCGGGCACACACCGTCCGCGGCGTCAGGCCGTGAGCGCCTGCGCCATCTCGCGGAAGGTCGCGACGTAGCGGTCGACGGACTCGTCGGTGTGGGTCACCGACAGCGTCCACTCCTCCTCGCGGCCCGGGGTCATGAAGACGCCGCGGTTCAGGTTGAAGAGCCAGGCGAGGTCGGCGAGGTCGGCGTCCTGGTTGGCCTTGAAGGTCTCGTAGTCGACGACCTTGGTCGGGGAGAACGTGACGCAGCCCTTCGAGCCGATGCCGACGGCGTAGCCCGGGAGGCCGAACTCCTCGACGACACCGGTGCAGCCGGCGAGGATGCGCTCGTTGAGGTGGTCGAGGTGCGCGTAGGCCTCCGGGGTCATCACCTCGAGCAGCGAGGCACGCGCCGCGGCCATGCCGAGCGGGTTCCCGTTGTAGGTGCCCACCTGGTAGACGGAGCCGTCCTCGACGCAGGCCATGACCTCCTCGGTGCCGCCGATCGCGCCGACGGGCAGGCCGCCGCCGAGCGCCTTGGCGAGCGTCACGAGGTCCGGCAGCACGCCGAACTTCTCGATTGCACCGCCCGCGGCGATGCAGATGCCGGTCTTGACCTCGTCGAAGATCAGCACGACGCCGTGGCGGGTGCAGATCTCGCGAACGGCCTCGAGGTAGCCGGGCTCGGGGAGCACGACGCCGAGGTTCATCATCGCCGCCTCCATGATCACGCAGGCGGGCTTGCGGCCGTCGGCGTCGAGCTCGGCGATGCGGCGGTCCATGCCCTCCGCGTCGTTGAAGTGGATCGCGTGGACGTGGTCGACCGTCGACTGCGGGATGCCGGCGCCGTAGGGGATCGAGTCCGGGTGCTCGCGCGGGCCGATCTTGTCGAAGGCGACGCCGATGGAGACCATCACCGTGTCTTGGTGGCCGTGGTAGGAACCGAAGATCTTCAGGACGTCGGTCCGCCCCGTGTGCGCCCGGGCGATCCGGATCGCGTCCATCGTCGCCTCCGAGCCCGAGTTCGTGTAGCGCCACTTCGGCAGCACGAAGCGGCGGGCGAGCTCGGTGCCGACGGCGATCGCGTCCTCGGTGGGCGCCGCGAAGTGCGTGCCCTGCGCATACCGCTCGGTGACCGCGGCGCCGATCGCCGGGTGCGCGTGGCCCTGCACCATCGAGCCGAAGCCGTTGTGGAAGTCCCACAGCTCGTTGCCGTCGACGTCCCAGACCTTCGGGCCCGAGCCGTGGGAGAGGTAGATCGGCCAGGGGTCGCGCAGCTGGTAGCTCGAGGCGACGCCGCCGGAGAGCACCCCGGCGGCCCGGGCGTACATCTCGCTGGAGGCCTTGGTGCGCTCGTCCAGACGCTGCGCCTCCACGGCGGTGAGCTCGGCGATGCGCGTGCGGTCGATGCGGGTGGTGTCGGTGGCGGACATGTCTCTCAGTGTGCCACCGCTGGGCCCGGCCGTCAGGCAGAGCGCGGGGGCGCGCCTGCTCCACCCCGGCGCAGGTCAGCGGCGCCTCGCGATGTACAGCGTCTGGGCGGGGATGCGCTTCAGGGCCACCGCGCGCGGCGGCGCGAAGCCGGCCTGCGCCAGGAGGGCGCGGAGCTCGTCGGGCGCGAGCAGGTCCGCGCCGCTGGTGAGGTGGAAGAAGAGGCCGAGGAAGGCCTCGCCGCCCGGCTTGCTGCCGCGCGGGCGGGCGAACAAGTCCAGGACCGCGACCTCGCCGCCCGGGACGAGCGCGTCGTGGATGCGGCGCAGGAGCGCCAGGATCGCCTCGGGCTCGAGGTGGTGCACGAGGTTGAAGACGAGCGCCAGGTCATGGAGACCGCCGAGGTCGGCCTCGAGCGCCGAGCCGTCGACGTGGGTCACGCGGTCCGCGTGCCCGGTCTCCCGCATGATCGCCCGGCCGACAGCCGCGCTGCCCGGGAGGTCGAGCACGGTCGCACGCAGCCCGGGGTGCCGCTCGCACAGCGCGGCGGCGAACCATCCGTGCGCGCCCGCGACGTCGAGCACGGAGCGCGCGTCCGGGGGCAGCTCCAGCGCCTTGGCGACCTCCGGGGCCGAGAGCCGTGCGAGCTCGTACTGGCCGCGTACGTAGAGCTCCCACGACGGGTCCCCCGCCGGAGCGTCGTGGAGCTCGACGTTCGTCCCGTCGCGGACCAGGCCCTCGAGGGACTCCCACCACGCCCAGTACGTCGCTGAGTGCGCGATGTAGGCAGTGACCGCGCGAGGCGAGCGCGGGTCCAGCCAGCGGCGCGAGCGGCGCGAGAGCCGGTAGCGGCCGTCGCGCCCCGCGCGCAGGTGGCCCATCGCGGCCAGGCACTCGCAGAGCAGGCGCGTGCCGGCGGGCTGCAGGGAGAGGTCGCGGGCGAGGTCGGCGCCGGAGGCCGGCCCACCGCGGGCCAGCCGCTCGAACAGCCCGACGGCGACGCCGACCTGGATGACGCGGGCGACCGGCGGCGCGAAGAGCGTCTGCGGCACCGGCGTCGGGATGAGGTTCAGGGCGACGCCGAGGACCTCGACGGCGCGTTCGGGGATGAGGCCGATGCGGGCGATCGGCCCATCCTGACGCGGGCCGCCAACGTGTGGCGGATCCTGCCACCCACAGCGTCGCGATCCGCCACACCCCCGGCGCACGCCGCGTACCCTCCGCGGCGTGCGCACCGTCACCGCCACGCGCTACGTGACGCCGCTGCGCGAGGGCGGGTCGATGCCGGCGCTGGTGGAGGCCGACGACGACGGGCTCTACGTCCTGAAGTTCCGTGGCGCCGGCCAGGGGCCTAAGGCGCTGGTGGCGGAGCTGGTCGCCGGCGAGCTCGCGCGGGCCTACGGCCTGCCCGTCCCGGAGCTCGTCCTCGTCGACGTCGATCCGGCGCTCGCGCCGGCCGAGCCCGACCAGGAGATCCAGGACCTCCTGCAGGCCAGCCCGGGGACGAACCTCGGGATGGACTTCCTGCCGGGCGCGCTCACGTTCTCGCCGGCCGCGCGCTGGCGGCCCGACCCGGCGCTGGCCGCCGCGGTGGTCTGGTTCGACGCGCTCGTGGAGAACGTCGACCGGACGGCGCAGAACCCGAACCTGCTGGTCTGGCACGACGCGCTGTGGTGCATCGACCACGGCGCGGCGCTCTATCGCCACCACGGCGGCTCGGACCCCGTCGCCGCGGCCCGGGCACCGTTCCCCCTCATCGCCCAGCACGTCCTGCTGCCGTTCGCCGGCGACCTCTCCGAAGCCGATGCCCGGCTCGCCGAGCGCGTCGGCGTCGCGGAGCTGCGGGCGATCCTCGACCTCGTCCCGGGCGCCTGGCTGGGGCCGGAGGGCGCGGCGCCGTACGTCGACGCGCTCGCCGCCCGGCTCGGGGCACCACGCGCCTGGGCGCAGGAGGCGCAGGATGCCCGCTCCTGAGGCCTACCAGTACGCGCTCTGGCGCCTCGTGCCCGACCTCGAGCGCGGGGAGTCGCTGAACGTCGGCGTCGTCCTCTACGCCCGCCGCCACCGCTTCCTCGAAGCTCGGGTGCACGCGGACCCTGCGCGCCTCGCGGCGCTGGCGCCCGGCCTCGACCCAACGCGGCTCGCCGACCACCTCGAGGGCATGGCCCGCGTCGCCGCGGGCTCGCCGGAGGGCGGAGCGGTCGCGGCGCTGTCGCAGTCCGAGCGCTTCCACTGGCTGGTCGCGCCCGCGAGCACCCTGGTGCAGCCGGGGGCGATCCACACGGGGCTGTGCTCGGATCCGCAGGCGTTGCTCGACCGCCTCTTCGCCCGACTGGTGGCTTGAGCGGCGCCCGCGGCGCCTCGTACATCCGTCCGTCGGCGGCCTTCGGGGGTCCGCACCGGCACGCGGTGCGTCGATTCCCGCCGGACACCAGAGCACCCTCATCGGCAAGGGCACCCCCGTCGCGAGGCGGGTCCGCAAAGCCACGGGACTCCACCGGAGTCAGCCGGGCTACCGACAGCGCGCACGCACCGCGCCCACGCCCGACGGCGGCGGGCCGGCGGCGACACGAACGCCGAACGAGCTGCTCACCCAGCAGGGAGAACGCATGCTCCACCCGAACCCCGCAGTGCGCGCGCGTCGCAGCGCAGGACTCGCGCTGGTCGCGGGCCTCGCGCTGGCGGCCATCCCGGCCACGGCCCAGGCCGCCGCCATCGACCTCGCCACCGCCGGCCCGTTCGTCGTCCTCGGCGGCTCGGCCGTCACGAACACCGGGCCATCCGTCCTCAACGGCGACCTCGGCGTCTCGCCCGGAACCTCGCTCACCGGGTTCGACGCGGCGACCGTCAACGGCGCCACGCACGACAACGACGCCGTCGCCGCCAATGCGCAGGGCGACCTCACCACCGCGTACAACGCCGCGGCCGGCGAGCCCGTCACGGCCGACGAGACCGGGGTCGACCTCGGCAACCTGACCTTGACGCCCGGCGTCTACGCCTTCTCGTCGTCAGCGCAGCTCACCGGCGAGCTCGTCCTCGACGCACAGGGCGATCCGAACGCGCAGTTCATCTTCCAGATCGGCACGGCGCTCACGACGGCCTCCAACAGCTCCGTCAGCATTATCAACGGCGGCTCGCCTTGCAACGTGTTCTGGCAGATCGGAAGCTCCGCCACGCTGGGGACGGGCACCGCGTTCCAGGGCAGCCTGCTCGCGCTGACGTCGATCACGCTGAACAGCGGCGCCACCGTCCAGGGCCGCGCGCTGGCCCGCAACGGCGCGGTGACGCTTGACAACAACGTGCTCGACGGCTCGAACTGCGGGACGTCCGCCACGCCGCCCCCCGGCATCTTGGTGCCGCCGTTCTTCCCGCCGCCGACCGGCACGAGCCCGCCCGGCACCGGCACGACCCCACCCGCCGACACGGCCACCGGCGGCACGCAGACGGGCGACTCCTCGACAGGCGGCTCATCCCCCACGCCGCCCACCACCCCCGGCACCCCGACGTCCGGGAACGCCGCGAACCCTGGCCCGGGAGCGGGCGGGCAACCCGGCGCATCCCAGGTCCCGCCGGCCAGCACCACATCCATCGCGACGCGCAACGGCTCGGCCACGCTGACGCGGACCCGGCGCGCGTCCTGCGGGCTCGGCTTCACCGCGACGGTGCGCGGCCGCCAGATCAGGCGCGTCGTGTTCACGCTCGACGGCCGCCGGATCGCTAGTCGCTCCGGCTCGCCGTTCCGCGTGACGGTGCGTGCCCTGCACGGGTCGCACGTGGTCCGGGCGCACGTCACGTTCAAGGACGCGACCCGCTCCCGGACGCTCAAGCTCGGCTACCGGGTGTGCGCCGCGGTGGTGCTGCGGCCGCGCAGCGGCGCGGCGCACTTCACCGGATGAGCCGCTCCGCCCCCCTGCGACCCGCCGGCGTCCGCCGGGGGGTCGTGGGGGCGGCGGTGGCACTCGTCGCCGTGGCCGCGGGCTCCGCGCCCGCGGGCAAGGCGCGCGCGGCCGCAGCCTCGGTCCCCGCGTCGACCGACCTCGTGACCCTGCTGACCCCGCACGTGGCCCGGGCGTCGGCGGGCACGCGGGCACACCGGGTGGCCACCGTGCCGGCCCTGCTCCCGCTCACCCGCGCCCGCACGGTCCTGCCCGTGCTCGCCCGCGCCACGGCGACCGACGGGCGTCCGTGGGTCCGCGTCCGCCTCCCCGGCCGCCCGAACGGCCACAGCGGCTGGATCCCCACCGCGGGGACGCGCCCCTCCGTCACGGGGTGGCAGCTCGTCGTGGACCGCTCGGCACGCCGGGTGACCGCCTACCGCGAGGGCCACGCCGAGCGCTCGTTCAGGGCCGTGGTGGGCAAGCCGTCGACGCCGACGCCCCTCGGCCGGTTCTTCGTCGAGGAGGCCGTGGCGCTGTCCTCGCGCACCGCTGGAGCCCCGTTCGCGCTGGCGACCAGCGCCCGCTCGGAGGTACTGCAGGAGTTCGAGGGCGGCCCGGGGCAGATCGCGTTGCACGGCACGAGCGGCCTCGCCGGCGCGCCGGGCAGCGCCGCGTCCCACGGGTGCATCCGCCTCAGCACCCCGGCCATCACGTGGCTCGCCGCGCGCATCGGCCGCGGGATCCCGCTCACGATCCAGCCCTGACCATTCCCCCGGGGATCAGTGGCGCAGCGGCCGCCGCGGGGCCGGGCGGGGCAGGACCCGGCGCGGCGCGCGGGGCTCCGGCTCCACCTCTGGCGCCGACGCGAACACGGGAGCCGTAAGCGCGAAGAGGTCGGCCCGGGAGGCGACGCCGAGCTTGCGGTAGATGCTGCGGGCGTGCGTGCGTACGGTCTCGACGCCGATGTGCAGCGCGAGCGCGATCTGGGCGTTCGAGCGGCCCTGGCGCAGCAGGACGAGCACGTCGCCCTCGCGGCGCGTGAGCCGCGCGTCGTGCCGCGGCGCCCCGGGCTCGGCCGCGCCGCCGAGCCTCCACGCGCCGCGCGGCATCAGCTGCAGCCCGCGAGCGGAGAGGTGGATCGCGTGGCGCAGGTCACGGCCTTGGGTGGTGGTCGCGAGGCAGGCGCTGGCCCCGAAGGCCAGCAGCTGGGCGGCCTCACCGGGAGGGATCGCGTCGCCGAGGAGCACGAGCCGCGTCCCGGGATGTGCCGCCGCGAGCTCCCGGACCTCGGCGGCGTCACGCAGCGCGCTCGCGTCGAGGACGAGCACCTGCGGGCGGCGAGCGCGAAGGACGACCGGGACGCGCGGGTGCTCGATGTCGTGGGCCACGACATCCAGCGTCGGATCGCCCTCCAGCAGCGCAGCGATGCCGAGCGCCAGCAGGTCCGCGAAGCGGGTGACGGCGACGGTGGTGAGGGGGCGGAGATCCATGAGGGGCGGCGTGCGCGGCAGCGTTCGTCGACAGATCATCGGCATCCTGGGCGCCGAGGGTGAGCCCGCTCTCCCCCGAGGCTCACCCGCCGAGCTCCCCCATAGACCACCCCTTGGGAGGAGGGAAGCCGGCCCTCGCCCCGCCAGGCTTGGCACGTGGCCTTCTCCCGTGTGCTCGCCGGACTCGTGGCCGCCGCCGTGCTGGCCCCCGCGGCGACCGCGACGGCGGGTTCGCGTGACGTCGCGGCGACCCGTCCGGCGGTGCAGGCCACCGCCCGCACCACGGCCCTCCTGCGCAACGCCGTCACGTCCGGCGCCCGCTACTGGGGCGCCGTGCCGTGCGGCGGCCAGGTGCGGGTGCTCCTCCGGCAGGGGCGCCCCGCCGGGCTGGACGCCGCCGCGGACGCGTGGGCGACCTTCGCCACGCCGCTCGGCGCCAACGACCTCGCCGCCCCGGCCTCCAGCTACTCGCGCTGCGAGATCCACCTCGGCCGTCATCGCTGGCCGACCGCCGGCAGCCTCACCGAGGACTGGGACGTCCTCTGCCTGACCGTGGTCCACGAGCTAGGCCACCTGCTCGGCCGGCCCCACGACGCCGAACCCGGTGGCGTGATGGCGGCCGTCTTCACCGAGCGCACGGGCATCCCGGCGCCGTGCCTCGCCGCCCGCCCGGCGCGCTAGCGCTCGGCGCCGCCGTGCGTGCCACGTCACGGGCGCCTGGCCGCTCGCTCGACGCAAAGGTGCGGGCGCTGTACCTTCGCCCAGCATGACCCTCGAGGAGCTCCGCGGCCAGGTCGACGACGGCACCGTCGACACCGTGGTGCTGGCCCTCACCGACATGCAGGGCCGTCTGCAGGGCAAGCGCCTCGACGCCCGCCACTTCCTCGAGACCGTCGTCGAGCACGGCGCCGAGGCGTGCAACTACCTGCTGGCCGTCGACGTGGAGATGCAGCCGCAGGAGGGCTTCGCGATGAGCTCATGGGAACGCGGCTACGGCGACTTCGTCATGGTCCCGGACCTCGGCACGCTGCGGTCCGCCACGTGGCTTCAGGGCACCGCGCTGCTGCTCGCCGACGTCGCCTGGGAGGACGGCAGCCCGGTCGTCGCCTCGCCGCGCCAGGTCCTGCGTCGCCAGCTCGACCGCCTCGCCGAGCGCGGCTGGGAGGCCCAGGCCGCGACCGAGCTCGAGTTCCTCGTCTTCCGCGACACCTACGAACAGGCCTGGGACGCGGGCTACGTCGGCCTCACACCGGCCAACCGCTACAACGTCGACTACTCGATCGTCGGGACCACCCGGGTCGAACCGCTGCTGCGCCGCATCCGGACTTCGATGGCCGGCGCCGGGCTCGTCGTCGAGGACGCCAAGGGCGAGTGCAACCTCGGCCAGCACGAGATCAACTTCCGCTACGCCGACGCGCTGACGACGGCCGACCAGCACGTGATCTACAAGACCGCCGCGAAGGAGATCGCCGCCGAGCTCGGGATGGCCGTCACCTTCATGGCGAAGTACGACGCGCGCGAGGGCTCGTCCTGTCACGTCCACGTCTCGCTGCGTACTGCGGACGGGGCGCCGCTGTTCGCCGACGAGCCCGGGACGTTCGACGCGTTCCTGGCCGGTCAGCTCGCCCGGGCCCGCGAGCTGACGCTGCTGCTCGCCCCGAACGTCAACTCCTACAAGCGCTACGCGGACGCCTCCTTCGCGCCGACGGCCATCGCCTGGGGCCACGACAACCGCACCTGCGGCTTCCGGGTCGTCGGCCACGGCCCGGGCAAGCGCGTGGAGTGCCGCATCCCCGGCGCGGACGTGAACCCGTACCTCGCCCTCGCCGCGATCATCGCCGCCGGCCTGGACGGCATCGACCGCGGGCTGGAGCTCGAGGCGGCCTGCGCCGGCAACGCCTACGAGTCGGGGCACGACCGCGTGCCGGGCACGCTGGCGGAGGCGACGGAGCTGTGGGCGGGCTCGGCCTTCGCCCGCGAGGCCTTCGGCGACGAGGTCTGCAACCACTACGCGAACGCCGCCCGGGTCGAGCTGCGCGCCTTCGAGTCCGCCGTGACCGACTGGGAGCGGGTCCGCGGCTTCGAGCGGTTGTGAGAGCGCGGATGTCGGGAGCACCCGGACCCACGTCGAAAGACGGCGCGCCGTCGTTGTGAGCACCGGCCCCGGACCGGCGGCGCTCGAGGCGGTCTTCGCGCCCGTCAGGTCGCCGACGGCCTTCGAGGAGACCGTCGACCGGCTCGGGACCGCGATCCGGCTCGGGCTCCTGCCTCCCGGGGAGCGCCTCCCTGCCGAGCGGGAGCTCTGCGCACGCCTCGGGATCGCGCGCTCGACCCTGCGCCAAGCCCTGACCGCGCTCACTCAGAGCGGCCAGCTGCACGCCGTTCGAGGGCGTGGCGGCGGGACGTTCGTGGCCGACCGCCCTTCGCCCGCCGGCCCCGCCAGCCCCGAGGAGCTCGCGGACTGGCGCGAGGTCTGCGACCAGCGCTTCGCGGTCGAGGTCGGCGTAGCGGCGCTGGCCGCGGAGCGCGCGGACGCCGCCGCGGTCGCGGCGCTCGCCGAGCTCGTCGTCGCCATGGACGAGCGCGTGGGCGACTTCGCCGCCTACCGCGCCACCGACGTCCGCTTCCACATCGGCCTGGCCGCGACCACCGGCTCGGCGCGCCTGGTGACCGCCGCGACCGAGGCCCAGGCTCAGATGACCAACCTGATCGCCCACATCGCCCATCCCGCCCAGGTCCTCGCCCACGCCAACGCGCAGCACGGGCGCCTGCTGACAGCGATCCGGGCGCAGGACGCCGGGCGGGCGGTGGCCGTCATGGCCGAGCACCTGCAGGGCACCGAGCACGTCCTCGCCGGCCTGCTCCCGGAGGGCTGAGGCGGTCCGACCGCCGGTCGGTTGACACGCCGTCGCCCGTCGCCGTAGGTTGGCGCCAGAAGGACCACCCGGCACACCTTTGGTGCGCAGCCGAACACGCAGCACGAGCGGAGGAGAGCCCGCATGGCCACAGCTGAAGACGTTCATCGCAACGATGAGAAGCGCCTCGCCGAGCTCGGCTACACCCAGGAGCTCGACCGCTCTTGGACGGGCTTTCAGAACTTCGCGATCTCGTTCACGATCATCTCGATCCTGGCCGGGTGCTTCACCACCTACGGCCAGGCGTGGAACAACGGCGGCCCCGTCGCGATCGCCTGGGGCTGGCCCCTGATCTCGATCCCGATCCTCATCATCGGCTTCTGCATGAGCGAGCTCGTGTCGGCCTACCCGACGGCAGGCGGCATCTACTGGTGGGCGGCGAAGCTCGGCGGCCCGGTGTGGGGCTGGTTCACGGGCTGGTTCAACCTCATCGGCCTGATCGCCGTGACCGCCTCGGTCGACTACGGCGCCGCGACCTTCGCGAACACGGTGCTCGGCCTCTACAACGTGAACCTCTTCGGCGGGACCTCGGACAACCCGTCGACGCTCCTGCACGGCACCTTCATCCTGTTCGCGCTGATCATCGCGCTGCACGCGGCGATGAACATCCTCGGCAGCCATCTGGTCGCCCGCGTGAACTCGATCTCGGTCTGGTGGCACGTGGCCGGCGTCTCGGTGATCCTCGCGGTGCTGATCTTCGTCCCCGCCAAGCACGCGTCGCTGAGCTTCGTCTTCACCGAGCGCATCAACAACTCGGGCTTCGGCTCGGGCATGTACTGGTTCTTCGTGCTGCCCCTCGGCTTCCTGCTGACCCAGTACACGATCACGGGCTACGACTCCTGCGCCCACATCTCCGAGGAGACCCAGGGCGCTTCGGACGCGGCGGCCAAGGGCGTCTGGCGCTCGATCCTGTACTCGGCGATCATCGGCTGGGTCCTGCTGCTGGCCATCACCTTCGCCGCTTCGGACGCGAAGGCGGTCACCGAAGGGGGCGGCTCGTCGATCGCGGTGCTCGAGAGCGCGATGGGCACCGCCTGGGTCAAGCTCGTGCTGATCATCTCCGTCTTCGGGCAGCTCTTCTGCGGTGCGGCCTGCCTGACCAGCTCCTCGCGTATGTGTTACGCGTTCAGCCGCGACGGGGCGATCCCCGGCTCGCGCATCTGGAGCAAGGTCAACGCCCGCAAGATCCCGGTCAACGCGGTGATCTTCGTCGCGGCGGCCGCGCTGCTGATCACCGTGCCGGCGATCTTCGGCACCGCCGCCGGCATCCCCGTGGCCTTCTTCGCGGTGGTCTCGATCGCGGTCATCGGCCTCTACATCGCCTACGTCATCCCCGTCTACCTGCGCTGGCGGGCGGGGGACGACTTCGAGCCGGGCCCGTGGACCAACGGCCGCAAGTACAAGTGGATGAACCCGATCGCCACGGTTTGGGTGGCGATCATCACCGTCATCTTCATCCTGCCGACCACCCCGGCCGGCACCCCGTTCCGCGACGAGTTCACCTGGTCGGCCGTCAACTACGCACCGCTCGTGACCGGCGGGGTCATCGCCGCCGTCGGCATCTGGTGGCTGGTGAGCGCGCGTCACACGTTCACTGGGCCGAAGCGCACCGTGGCGGAGATCGACCAAGAGATCGACGTCCTCTAGCGCATGGAGAGCGTCCTGCAGGTCCTCGAGCCCGCGACCGGCGGGGTCCTCGCCGAACTGCCCGAAGCCGGAGCGGCGGAGGTCGACGCCGCCGTCGCCCGCGCCCGGGCCGCCTCTCCGGCCTGGCGCGCGGTCTCCCCCTCCGACCGCGCGGCGCTGCTGCGCCGCTTCGCCGACGTCGTCGAGGCCCACTTGGACGAGCTCAGCGTGCTCGAGGCGCGCGACGCCGGCCACGCGATCACCGACGCGCGCGGCGAGGTCGGCTCGGTGGCGGAGGTCTTCCGCTACTACGCGGGCGCCCCGGAGCGGATGCTCGGCGACACGATCCCGGTGGCCGGCGGCCTCGGCTTCACGGTGCGCGAGCCGCTCGGGGTGGTCGGGCTCATCACGCCGTGGAACTTCCCGATGCCGATCGCCTCGTGGAAGCTCGGGCCGGCGCTGGCCGCGGGCAACACGGTGGTCCTCAAGCCCGCCGAGCTCGCGCCGCTCACCTCGCTGCGCCTCGCTGACCTCGCGCTGGAGGCGGGGTTCCCCGAGGGGGTGCTCAACGTCGTCTGCGGCAAGGGCACGGTCGCCGGCGCGCGCCTCGTGGCCCATCCCGACGTGGCGAAGATCGCCTTCACCGGCTCGACCGCCACCGGCCGGGCGATCGCCGCGAGCGCCGCGCAGACGCTCAAGCGGGTGACGCTCGAGCTCGGCGGCAAGAGCGCGAACGTCGTCTTCGCGGACGCCGACCTCGAGCGCGCGGCCGCGGCCGCGCCCATGGCCGTCTTCGGCAACGCCGGCCAGGACTGCTGCGCGCGCTCGCGCATCCTGGTGCAGCGCACGGTCGTCGAAACGTTCCTCGCGCTGCTCGAGCCCGCCGTGCGGGCCATCCGGGTCGGCGATCCGCTCGACGAGGCCACCCAGGTCGGCCCCCTGATCTCGGCCGCCCAGCACGCCAGGGTCAGCGCCTACGTCGACGAGGGACCCGTCGCGTTCACGGGCAGCGCCCCCTCGGGCGACGGCTTCTGGTTCGCCCCGACGGTCATGTCGCCCGTCTCCTCGTCCGACCGGGTCGCGCAGGAGGAGGTCTTCGGGCCGGTCGTGTGCGTCGTGGCCTTCGAGGACGAGGCCGACGCCGTGCGGATCGCCAACGACACGCCCTTCGGGCTCTCCGGCTCGATCTGGACGCGCGACGGCGCCAAGGCGCTGCGGATGGCGCGAGCACTCGAGGCCGGCGTGCTGTCGATCAACTCGAACTCGTCGGTCCGGACCGCCACGCCGTTCGGCGGCGTCAAGCAGTCGGGCTACGGGCGCGAGCTCGGGCCCCACGCCACCGACGCCTACAGCGAGGTCAAGACCGTGTTCTACGCAACGCAGGAGGACTAATCGTGCCGGGTCGCCTCGACGGAAAGGTCGCCGTCATCACGGGCGCCGCGGGGGGGATCGGTGCCGCGACCGCGGAGCTGTTCCTCGCCGAGGGCGCCACCGTCGTGGGCGCCGACTTGCGCGAGCACGACGTCGGGACGCTGTCGCTCGCGGTCGACGTCACCGACGAGGAGGCGGTCCGCGGCATGTACGCGCGGGCGGTCGAGGAGTTCGATCGCGTCGACGTGCTGTTCAACAACGCCGGGATCTCACCCGACGACGACGTCTCCGTGCTCGACACGAGCTTCGAGGCGTGGCAGCGCGTCCAGGACGTGAACCTGAAGTCCGTCTTCTTCTGCTGCAAGCACGGCATCCCCCACCTGCGCCGCAACGGCGGGCCGATCCGCGGCTCGGTCGTCAACGTCGCCTCGTTCGTGGCGGTGATGGGCGCCGCGACCTCGCAGATCTCCTACACCGCGAGCAAGGGCGGCGTCCTGTCGCTCTCGCGCGAGCTCGGCGTCGAGTTCGCGCGCGAGGGCATCCGGGTCAACGCGCTGTGCCCCGGGCCAGTGGACACGCCGCTGCTCCAGGAGCTCTTCGCCAAGGACCCGGCGAAGGCCGCGAGGCGGATGGTGCACGTGCCGGTCGGGCGCTTCGCGACGGCCGAGGAGATCGCGCGGCCCGTTCTCTTCCTCGCTTCGGACGACTCGACCTACGTCAACGCGACGACGTTCCTGGTCGACGGCGGCCTCAGCGGCGCCTACACGACCCCGGAGTAGGCTCGCGCCATGGGCGCGGGCTTCACCGAGCGCATCGACGGATGGGCCGGCGCCGGGCTCGAGGCGTCCGTGTCGGCGCACCACCGGCGCCGGCTGCGCCGGGTCGGCCGCGGGGCGCAGCTCGATCCACCCATCGACACCGGGCTGTGGGCCGCGGGCGATCCGCCACCGCGCCCGGGCTGTGCCTGGGACGTGCTCATCGACGGAGAGCAGGCGCTCGGCGAGCTCGCCTCGGCCCTGGCGGGCGCCCGCTCCCACGTGCACCTCGCGGGCTGGCACATCACCCCCTCCTTTGGCCTGACCCGCGGCGCGGAGGCCAAGCGCCTGCGGGATCTCCTGGGAGAGCTCGCCGAGCAGGTCGACGTGCGGGTGTTGCTGTGGGCCGGGGCGCCGGGGTCGCTGTTCACCCCCGGCCGCAAGGCCGTCCGGGCAGTGGCCGACGAGCTCACGCGCGGGACGCGGGTGCGGGTCGCCCTCGACGCGCACGAGCGGCCCATGCACTGCCACCACGAGAAGCTCGCGCTGATCGACGGCGAGGTCGCGTTCGTCGGGGGGATCGACCTCACCTCGCTCGGCGGCGACCGCTGGGACTCCCCCGCCCACCCGGCCCGTGGCCACCTGGGCTGGCACGACGTCGGCAGCCGGCTGCGCGGGCCCGCCGTGGCGGACGTCGCCGCGCACTGGACCGCCCGCTGGCACGCGGTGACCGGCGAGCGCCTCGAGACGACGCCCGCTCCCGGTGCGGTCGGCTCGCTCCAGCTCCAGATCGTCCGCACCGTGCCCGAGCGGATCTATCCCTTCGCCCCGACGGGGGACTTCCGGATCCTCGAGGCCTACAGACGCGCGCTGCGCAGCGCGCGGGAGCTGGTCTACCTCGAGAGCCAGTTCCTCTGGTCGCCGGACATCGTCGGCGTACTGGCCGACAAGCTCCGCCGTCCGCCGACGCCGGCCTTCCGCCTCGTCGTCGTGCTGCCCGCCAAGCCGAACAACGGCAAGGACACGACGCGCGGGCAGCTCGGGATGCTCGCGCAAGCCGACGCGGACGGCGGCGGCGGGCGCTTCCTGGCCGCCACGATCACCTCGCGCAGCGGCGGGATCAGCGGCCCGCTGTACGTCCACGCGAAGGTCGGCGTGGTCGACGACCGCTGGCTGACGCTCGGCTCGGCGAACCTCAACGAGCACTCGTTCTTCAACGACACCGAGGTCAACGTCGTCTGCTGCGACGCGGACCTCGCGCGCGCCACTCGCCTGCGCCTTTGGTCGGAGCACCTCGAGCTGCCGGCTGCCGCGATCTCCGGGCCGCCGGCGCGCGTGGTGGACGAGCTCTGGCGCCCGATTGCGGCCGACCAGCTGGCGCGCCGGCGCGACGGCGCCCCCGCGACGCACCGCTTGTGCGAGCTGCCCGGGGTGTCGCGGCGGGTCATGGGCCTGCTCGGGCCGCTCGACAGCCTGGTGGTGGACGGCTGAGCAGGCCTGCGCCAGACTGCACCACCGCTACGCGCCGTATCCCGACCCGCGGGCAAGCTGAGCGTTCTCAGCGCACGACGGTCGCGGCATAGCCCGCGCGGGCGACAGCGGCCGTGACCGCGCGGGCGTGCTCGGCGCCCTTGGTCTCCAGCACGAGCTGCACCGCGGTCTCGCGCACGTGGAGGTCAACCCCCTCGCGCACGTGGCCGACCTCGACGAGGTTGGCCCCGGTCTCCCCCAGCAGCGCGAGCAGCGCCGCCAGGCCCCCCGGCCGGTCCGGGACACGCGTGAAGAGCACCAGACGGCGACCCGCCTCGGTCTCGTGGCGGCGCGCGACGACCGCGAGCAGCCCGGCGTCGACGTTGCCGCCGCTGAGCACGACGCACGTCGTTCCCTGCCGGGCGGCGGCGACGCGCCCGGTCAGCAGCGCGGCGACCCCGACGGCCCCACCGCCTTCGACGACGAGCTTGGCCTTCTCGAGCAGCATGACCATCGCCTCGGCGGTCTCGTCCTCCCCCACCTCGACGATTTCGTCGACCCAGTCGCGGACGAGGCCGAGCGTGAGCTCCCCGGGCCGCTTGATCGCGATGCCGTCGGCGATCGTCAGGCCGCCCGCGACCGCGACCGGGCCGCCGGCCGCCAGCGAGGGGCCGTAGGCGGCGCAGCGGTCGACCTGCACACCGACCACCCGTACGTCCGGGCGCACCGACTTCACCGCGATCGCGATGCCCGAGACCAGCCCGCCGCCCCCGACCGGCACGACGACCGTCGCGAGGTCCGGGAGGTCCTCGAGGAGCTCGAGCCCGAGCGTCCCCTGCCCGGCGACGATGTCCGGGTCGTCGAACGGGTGGACGAAGGCCAGGCCGCCCTCGTCGGCGCGGGCGCGCGCGGCGGCGACGCACTCCTCGACGCTCGCGCCGCCCAGGTGGACCTCGGCGCCGAGCGCGGCGGCCCCCTCGACCTTCGCGAGGGGTGCCTCGAGCGGCATGAACACCTCGCAGCGCACACCGCGCTCGCGCGCACCGAGCGCCAGCGCCTGCGCGTGGTTGCCGGCCGAGCCGCAGACGACGCCGCGGGTGCAGTCCGGACCCAGCGCCGCGAGCTTCGCGAGGACGCCGCGGATCTTGAACGAGCCCGTGCGCTGCAGGCTCTCGGCCTTGAGCACCACCTCGGCGCCGAGCTGCTCGGACAGGGTCGCCGACGGGAGGACCGGCGTGTGGCGCGCGACGTCGCCGATGGCCTCACGGGCACGGGCGATGTCCGCCGCGGTGACCGGGGCCGGCGGGCCCACCGGGGTCAGCCGGCTCCGGGGAGCGCGACGATCGCGTCGATCTCCACCGCGGACCCCAGCGGCAGGGCCGCGACGCCGATCGTGGTGCGCGCGGGCGGGTCGGTGCCGAAGAAGGCCCCGTAGGCCTCGTTGACCTCGGAGAACGTGGCCATGTCGGTGACGTAGACCGAGCAGCGCACGGCGTCGGCGAGCTCGGCGCCCGCGGCAGCGCACACGAGCGCGAGGTTGTCCAGGCAGCGTGTGGTCTGCTCGCCCAGGCCGCCTTCGACGAGCACCCCCGTCGCGGGGTCCAAGGGCGTCTGCCCCGAGCAGAAGAGGAGGCCGCCGTGGACGACGCCGTGAGAGTACGGGCCGACCGCTCCCGGGGCTCCGTCGGCGGTGAGAGCCTTGCGCGCGTCGGTCATGACCGACGAGGCTACCGGCGTCGCTTAGCTACCGTGCGGCCCATGGCTCGCCCCCGCCTGCTCCTCGGTGTCCTGCTCGCGACGGCGGCC
This sequence comes from Solirubrobacterales bacterium, assembly GCA_038207985.1. Taxonomy (GTDB): domain Bacteria; phylum Actinomycetota; class Thermoleophilia; order Solirubrobacterales; family Solirubrobacteraceae; genus Paraconexibacter. The sequence continues at coordinate 9,261 of JBBQZE010000010.1, read as the reverse complement.
GCCGGCCTCGTTCCCGCCTCCGCCGCGGCCGCGCTGCCCTGGGCGCCGTGCACCCCCGCGGGCTTTGATTGCGCGACGCTGCAGGTCCCCCTCGACGCCTCCGGTGGGGTTCCCGGCACGGTGTCGCTCGCGGCCAAGCGCGTCGCCGCGGCCTCGAACCCCGGCCGGGTCGCCGTCGTCGGCCTCGCCGGCGGGCCCGGGCAGGCCGCCCTGCCGATCGCCGCGGACTTCGCCTCCGTCCTGGCGCCCGCGCTCGCCACGCGCGACCTGCTCGTCTTCGACCAGCGCGGTACGGGCCGCTCGAACCCGCTGAGCTGCGCCGCCCTCCACGACCCGGCGTCCCTGACGACGATCGCCGGGCGCTGCGCGAGCCAGATCGGTCGCGCGCGCGCCTTCTTCAGGACCGCGGACTCCGTGCAGGACCTCGAGCGCCTGCGGATCGCGGGTGGCTACGAGAAGCTCGCGCTCTACGGCGTGTCCTACGGCACGAAGGTGGCCACGGCCTACGCCGCGGCCCATCCCGACCGCGTGGAGTCGCTGGCGCTGGACTCCGTCACCACGCCGGAGGGGCCCGACGCCTTCCGACGCTCCTCGCTGCAGGCGGTCCCCCGCGTCGTGGACGGCATCTGCGCCGGGACGCTCTGCCGCGGGATCACCGCGACCGCAGCGAAGGACTTCGCCCGGCTCGCCGCCCAGCTGCGGCGCAAGAGCCTCCGCGGCACCGTCTACTCGCGCACGGGCAGGGCGTTCCGTGCGCGCCTGAGCGAGGACGGGCTGTTCGGCATCGTCCTCGCCGGGGACCTCAACCCCGCCCTGCGCGCAGAGCTGCCGGGCTCGGTGCGAGCGGCGCTCGCCGGCGACGTCAAGCCCGTCCTGCGCCTGAGCGCCCGCTCCGCCGGGCTGGAGAACAGCGCCCGCCCCTCCACGCCCATCGGGCCGCAGAGCGCCTCCCCCGACTCCGACGCGCTCTTCCTCGACACGACGTGTGAGGAGAACCCGACCTTCCCCTGGGCACGCGGCGCCTCGCTGGCCGACCGCCGCAAGGCGGTCACCGCGGCCGTCAAGGCGCTGCCGGCCGGGTCCACCGGCCCTTTCTCCCACGCGGTCGCCCTCGACGTCGGCTACATCCCGTTCTGTCTCGGCTGGCCCGAGGCCTCGCCGCCGCCGGCCGCAATCGGGCCGCTGCCCGCGGTCCCGACGCTCATCATCGACGGCGAGAGCGACAGCCGCACGCCGCTCGAGGACGCGCGCGCGGTCGCGGCGCGGATCCCGGGCGCCCTCGTGCTGCCCGTCCCGAACGTCGGCCACTCCGTGCTCGGCTCTGACCCCACCGCGTGCTCGTCGGATGCGTTGGCCGCCTTCTACTCCGGCCGGGCCTTGGTGCAATGCGACGCCGCTACGCCCCGGTTCACGCCGACGCCACGCCCGCCGACCCACGCCACCCGCCTCGAGCCCTACGGCCGCCTGCCCGGCAAGGTCGGGCGAACCGTCGAGGCCCTGCGGGTGACGGTGAACGACGCGCAGTCCCAGGTCCTCGGCGCGGCGCTCGCGCTCGGCACCACGCCGAGCGGCGCCGGCGGCCTGCGCTCGGGCTACGTGAAGGTCACGAGCCTCGGGCTCAGCCTGCGCTCCTACGAGTACGTCCCCGGCGTCCGGATCTCGGGCACCATCCGGTTCCGCGGGACCTCCGCGCTGAAGGTCACGGGGACGCAGGCGGCGACGGGCTCCGTCCGGGTGTCGCCGACGCTCACCGTCACCGGCCGCCTCGGCGGGCGCAGCGTCACCACGCACTTCGGGACCGCCGCGGCCGTCGCCGCCAAGCCGTTCGGCGGCCTCACGCTGGCCCAGGCGATCGCGCGCGGCAAGAAGATCCGCGCCGGCCTCTAGTGACCAACCTCCTGGCCCAGGAGACTTCGCCGTACCTCCTGCAGCACAAGGACAACCCGGTCGACTGGCACCCCTGGGGCGAGGAGGCGCTGGAGCGGGCCCGGGCCGAGGACAAGCCGCTGCTCGTCTCCATCGGCTACTCGGCCTGCCACTGGTGTCACGTCATGGAGCGCGAGTCCTTCGAGGACCCGGCCGTGGCGGCGCTGATGAACGAGCACTTCGTGTGCGTGAAGGTCGACCGCGAGGAGCGCCCGGACGTCGACGCGATCCACATGGAGGCCGTGCAGGCGATGACCGGGCAGGGCGGCTGGCCGTTGAACATGTTCGTCACGCCGGAGCAGGCGCCGTTCTACGGCGGCACCTACTTCCCGCCCGAGCCGCGCCACGGGATGCCGTCCTGGCCGCAGGTGCTCGCCGCCGTCGCCGACGCCTGGCGGACGGACCGCGACGAGATCCGGGAACAGGGGCTGCGGATGGCGGCGCGGCTCGTCGGCGGCGCCGCACTCAACCCGAGCGAGGAGGAGATCGACCCGGCCGCGCTCGATGCGGCACAGGCCGAGCTGCGGCGCCACTTCGATCCCGTCGACGGGGGCTGGGGAGGGGCGCCGAAGTTCCCCGCCGCGAGCACGATCGAGTTCCTGCTGCGGCGCGGCGAGACGGCGATGACCTCCTACACGCTGACCTCGATGGCCTCCGGCGGCATCTACGACCAGATCGGCGGCGGCTTCGCCCGCTACGCCGTCGACGCGACCTGGACGGTGCCGCACTTCGAGAAGATGCTCTACGACAACGCGCTGCTGGCCCGCGCGTACCTGCACGCCTTCCAGGTGACCGGCGAGGGGGCCTTCCGGCGCGTCTGCGAGGAGACCCTCGACTGGCTGATGCGGGACATGCTGGCGCCTGAGGGCGGCTTTTACGCGGCGCTCGACGCGGACTCCGAGGGCGTCGAGGGCAAGTTCTACGTCTGGACGCTCGACGAGCTGCGCGAGGCGCTGGGCGACGACGCCGAGGCGGCGATCGCGTGGTTCGGCGCGACCGTAGAGGGCAACTTCGAGGACCCGCACCACCCGGCGCCAGCCGGGGCGCCGGGCTGCAACGTGCTCGAGGACCGCGGCCCGCGACCCGACGCGGACACGACCGCGCGCATCCGCGGACGCCTGCTCGCCGTGCGCGACGGGCGCGTCTGGCCGGGCCTCGACGACAAGCGGCTGGCGGCCTGGAACGCCCTGGCGATCTCCGCCTTCGCCGACGCGGGCGCGGTGCTCGGCCGCGAGGACTACGTCGCCGCGGCGCGCCGTGCCGCGGCGTTCGTGCTGGAAGCGATGCGCGACCGCTCCGACCCGGATCACCCGCGCCTGCTGCGGACCTTCAACGCGGGCGAGGCCAAGCTCGACGCCTATCTGGAAGACCACGCCTTCCTGCTCGAAGCGCTCGTGCACCTCTACGAGGCGACCTTCGAAGCGCGGTGGCTGACGGAGGCCGTGGGCCTGGCGGAGGTGCTCCTGGCACGCTTCGCCGATCCCGAGCGCGGCGGCTTCTTCTCCACCGCGGACGACGCCGCGCCGCTCGTCGCCCGGCGCAAGGATCTCGAGGACGCGCCCATCCCGTCAGGGGCGTCGAGCGCCGCGCTCGGCTTGCTGCGCCTCGCGGCGCTGACGGGCGAGCGCCGCTACGAGGCGGCCGCCGAAGGGCACCTGCAGCTGCTGCACGGGCTCGGCGCCAAGCACCCGGGAGCCTTCGGCCACCTGCTGCAAGCCCTCGACGAGCACGCCCGGCCGCGCCGGGAGGTCGCGATCGTCGGCCCCGTGGAGGGGCGCGCGCCGCTGGTGGCCGCGGTGCGCGAGGCACTGCGACCCGGCCTGGTGGTCGCCGGTGGCCAGCCCACCCCGGAGCAGGAGCGAGCCGTCCCGCTGCTGGCCGGGCGCACGATGGTCGACGGTGCCGCGGCCGCCTACGTGTGCGAGCGCTTCAGCTGCCTGCGCCCGGTGACGACCGTCGACGAATTGAAGATGATCCTGGCCGCGTCCTGAGGCATCATGCGGTCGGTGCCGCGCCTCTTCGCCGTCCCCGCCGGCCGCCGCGCCAAGTGGATCGTCATCGCGGCCTGGATCATCGCCGTCGTCGGCGTCTCGGCCGCCAACCTGCCGACCATGTACGCCGACGCCGAGAAGAACGAGTCGACCTCGTTCTTACCGGGGAACGCCGAGTCGACCAAGGCGCTGGCGATCACCAAGCGCCTGCAGGACGGCGAGCGGGCCCCGACCGTCGTCGTCTACCACCGTGACGGCGGACTCACCCCGGCCGACCGCACGCGGATCACGAGCGACCTCACCCGGCTGAACGCGATCAGGACCTTCCCGAACGCGTCGCCGTTCGGCAACCCCGCCGGTCCCGGCGGTCAGCCGTTCCAGGTGTCCGAGGACCAGACGACCGCGCTGATCGCCAACAGCCTGCGCTCCACGGGCGACTCGAAGGGCATCCTCGACCCCGTCGACGCGTACCGCCGCCTGGTCTCCGGCGAGCGCGACGGGCTCTCGGTCGCCGTCGGCGGGCCCGGCGGCATCTCGGCCGACGCGATCAAGGTCTTCGAGGGCATCAACGGAACGCTGCTGCTGGCGGCCGTGACCCTCGTCTTCGTCCTGCTGATCGCCATCTACCGCAGCCCGCTGTTCTGGTTCTTCCCGCTGGTGGCCGTCGGCATCGCCGAGGTGATGCAGCGCGCGGTGGGCTACGGGCTGACGGAGATCGGCGTCACCGTCAACGGGCAGTCGTCCTCGATCGGCTCGGTGCTCGTGCTCGGGGCCGGCACCGACTACGCGCTGCTGCTCGTCTCGCGCTACCGGGAGGAGCTGCGCCGCCACGACGACAAGCACGAGGCGATGGCGCTCGCGCTGCGCGCCGCCGGCCCGGCGATCCTCGCGTCGGGCCTGACGGTGACCATCACGCTGCTGTCGCTCACGTTCGCGAAGGTCAACGGCACCGCCGGACTGGGGCCCGTCGGGGCGGTCGGCGTGCTCGTCGCGCTGCTGAGCATGCTCACGTTGCTGCCCGCGATGCTCGTGATCGTCGGCCGGCGCCCGTTCTGGCCGTTCGTCCCGCGCTTCGGCGGCCACGGCACCGATGAGACGCACGGCCCCTGGCGCCGGATCGGCGTGCGGGTGCAGCGGCGCCCGCGGCGCGTCTGGGTCGGCACGCTGATCGGCCTGCTCGTCTGCTGCCTGGGGGTGCTGAACTTCTCCGACGGCCTCACCCAGGGCAACTCGTTCCGCGGCTCGGTGGAGTCCACGCGAGCCCAGCAGGCGATCGCCGCGGCGTTCCCGGCCGGCCAGAGCACGCCGACCGACGTGATCGTCACCGACCCCTCGCGCGTCGCGGCGGTCACGGCCGCCGTGGGCCAGGTGCCGGGGGTCGCGGCGGTGACCCCGACTCAGAGCCGCGGGCGTGACGGCACCCTGCTGGCGGCCTTCTTGACCGTTGACCCCTATTCGACGGAGGCCTTCGCGCTCGTCCCGCGGGTCCGCGCCGCGGCGCGGAGCGCCGACCCGCGCGCGCTTGTCGGCGGCGGCACGGCGGTGGAGGCCGACCTGCGCAGCGCTTCGGCGTCCGACACGCGGCTGCTCGTCCCCCTCGCGACCCTGATCGTGTTCGTGATCTTGATGGTGCTCCTGCGCGCGGTCGTGGCGCCGCTGCTGCTGATCGCGACGGTGATCCTCAGCTTCGGCGCGTCGATGGGCGTCGCAGCGGTCGTCTACGACGTGATCTTCGGCTTCCCTGGCTCCGATCCGTCGCTGCCGTTGTTCGCCTTCATCTTCCTGGTGGCGCTCGGGGTCGACTACAACATCTTCCTGATGGCGCGCGTCCGCGAGGAGGTCACGCGGCACGGCACGCGAGCGGGCATGCTGCGCGGGCTGGCCGTGACCGGCGGTGTCATCACCTCCGCCGGCATCGTGCTGGCCGGCACGTTCAGCGTCCTCGCGGTGCTCCCGCTCGTGTTCCTCACGGAGATCGGCTTCGTCATCGCCTTCGGCGTGCTCCTCGACACGTTCGTCGTACGCTCGATCCTCGTCCCGGCCCTGGTGTTCGACCTCGGCCCCCGGATCTGGTGGCCGTCGCGCCTGGCGCAGGAGACCGACGACGCCCACGAGACGGAGAGCGCCGAGGCGGATCCGTGAGGGCGCTCCCGTCGCAGGCACCGCCTGAACCCGGCCGGCGACGCGGGCCATCTGGCCTGTGCGGCATCCTCCCGAGCGTGACCCGCCCGTCGTCCGTGCCGTCGCCGACCGCCACGCGCACCCGCCGGAGCGCCGCCCGTGGTGCGTGCGCCGCGGTGCTCGCCGCAGCCGGCGCCCTCGCGCTCCCCGCCGCCGCCGCGCAGGCCGCGACCGCCGCGCTCGACCTCCCCTGCTACGTCTCGGGTCACGCGGGCACGCTCACGCTGTCCGGCTTTGCCCCGAACGCGGTGATCGACGTCGCCAACGCCGACCTCGGCCGCACGCAGGTGACCACGGACGCGACCGGCCAGGCCGCCGTGACCTTCGCCCGCGCCCCCGGGGAGACGCTCCAGCAGCCCAGCGCGCGGAGCTTCGTGGTCACGGCGACCGAGACGGCCAACCCGGCCAGCACGGCGACCGCGTCGTCGCAGGTCGCGCCGCTCGCCTTCGCGACGGATGCCGGCACGAAGTCGCCGAAGGCCATCCGCCACTGGTCGTTCTCCGGGTTCACCCCCGGTCGCTCGATCTACGGGCACTTCCGCCTGAAGGGCCTGACCCGCGGCACGTTCCGCTTCGGGGCGGCCAAGGGCGCGTGCGGCCTCTACGAGCGCCGCGCGGCCGGGATCGCGATCCGCGGTCACGTCTCCACCGGCCTGTGGACGATCCAGGTCGACCAGGTCCAGCGCTACTCCTCGAAGACCCGCCCGCGGCTCACGGACACCTCGGTCGTCTACACCACGAAACGCCCGCGGGCGGCCGTCGGTGCCGCGGCGCTGAGCGCCGCGGCCCTGTCCGGCGGCCACGCGTTCCGCCCGTGGGCGACCGGGTGGGGGGTGGCGGCAGGCGTCTAGGACGCCGCCGCGGTCGCCTCGTCGATCGCCGTGAGCTCATCGGGCGTGAGCTCGAGCTCCGCGGCGGCGACGTTCTCGGTGAGGTGCTCGACCGAGCTCGTGCCGGGGATCGGGAGCATCACGGGCGAGCGGTGCAGGAGCCACGCGAGGGCGACCTGCCCGGGGCTCGCGTCGTGCTTCGCCGCGGAGTCGGCGAGGACGCCACCGGGCTCGGCGAGGCTGCCCGACGCCAGCGGGAACCACGGGATGAAGCCGATCTGCTGCTGCTCGCAGTACTCCAGGACGTCCTCCGCGTCGCGGTTGGTCAGGTTGTAGAGGTTCTGCACGGTGGCGACCGCGAAGACCTCCTGCGCGGCTTTGATCTCCTCCACGGAGACCTCCGAAAGCCCGAGGTGGCGGGCCTTGCCCTCGTCCTGCAGCTCCTTGAGGACGCCGAACTGCTCCTCCCGCGGGACGGCCTCGTCGATGCGATGGAGCTGGAAGAGCGGGATGACGTCGAGCCCGAGGCGGCGCAGGCTCATCTCGCAGCCCTGGCGCAGGAACTCCGGGCGGCCGAGCGGGGGCCACTCGCCCGGACCGGTGCGGGTCAGGCCACCCTTGGTCGCGACGGTGATGCCGTCGTAGGGGTGCAGCGCCTCGTGGATCAGCTCCTCGGAGACGTAGGGGCCGTAGGACTCCGCGGTGTCGATGAAGTCGACGCCGAGCCCGGGAAGGGCCTCGAGCACGGCGATGGCGCCGTCGCGGTCCTCCGGCGGGCCCCAGATGCCGTCGCCGGTGATGCGCATCGCGCCGAAGCCGAGGCGGGTGACCTCGAGGTCCCCGCCGATCTTGAAGGTGCCGGAGGCAGTTGCGGTAGGCATGACCCGGCGTCTACCCGGGTGGTTGCCCGCACAACCAGTCTCGGTCTGGCAGAGGACGCTGCGATGCTGGGCCGCGTGACAGCCCGCCCGCTCGAGGAGCTCGTCGACGAGGGCTGGGCGCGGGCGCTGACGCCGGTGGCGGGCCAGATCGCTGAGATGGGGCGCTTCCTGCGCGAGGAGCTCGCCGCCGGGCGGCCGTTCCTCCCGCCGGGGGAGCGTGTGCTGCGGGCCTTCACCCAGCCGCTGGCCGCCGTCCGCGTCCTGGTCGTCGGCCAGGACCCCTACCCCACGCCGGGGCACGCCGTGGGGCTCAGCTTCTCCGTCGAGGCCGGCGTGCGCCCGCTCCCGCCGAGCCTGCGCAACATCTTCCAGGAGTACGTCAGCGACCTCGGGCTGCCGCCGCCGGCGACGGGGGACCTCTCCCCGTGGACCGACCGCGGGGTCCTGCTGCTCAACCGCTCGCTGACCGTGCGGCCCGGGCAGGCGAATTCGCACCAGGGCCGGGGCTGGGAGGCGGTGACCGAGCAGGCGATCCGCGCGCTGGCGGCACGCGGCGGCCCGCTCGTGGCGATCCTCTGGGGCCGCAACGCCCGCACCCTGACGCCGCTGCTCGGCGCGGTGCCGACGGTCGAGTCCGCGCACCCGAGCCCGCTCTCGGCGCGCAACGGCTTCTTCGGCTCGCGCCCGTTCACGCGGGCGAACGCCCTGCTCGAGGAGCAGGGCGGCGATCCGGTCGACTGGCGCCTGCCCTGAGGCGCTAGAGGACGGGCAGGTAGCGCCCGAGCTCCCACGCGGTGACCTGCACGCGGTAGTCCTCCCACTCCTGGCGCTTGATCTCGACGTAGCGGTTGAACATATGCTCGCCGAGAGTGCGCAGCACGAGCTCGGACTCGGAGGTCAGCTCGATGGCCGCCCCGAGCGTCTCGGGCAGCTGCTCGATGCCGAGGCGGCGGCGGTCGTCGGGCGCGAGGTGGTAGAGGTTCTTCTCCATCGGCTCGGGCAGCTCGTAGCCCTTCTCGATGCCGTCGAGCCCAGCGTGCAGCAGCGTCGCGAAGGTGAGGTAGGGGTTGCAGGCCGGGTCCGGGCAGCGCAGCTCGGCCCGGGTCGCCGACTCCTTGCCGGGGTGGTAGAGCGGCACCCGGATCAGTGCCGAGCGGTTGCGGCGCGACCAGGCCAGGTAGACCGGCGCCTCGAAGCCCGGCACCAGGCGCTTGTAGGAGTTGACCCACTGGGCGAAGAGCGGTGAGATCTCGCGCGCGTGCTTGAGCTGGCCGGCGATGAACGACTTGGCCACGTCAGAGAGGTAGTACTGGTCCGCGGCGTCGTAGAAGGCGTTGCGCTCGCCGCGGAACAGCGACTGGTGGACCGCCTGCGCCCCGATGACGTTCCGGTCGATCCCGCCGGCGCGGCCCTCGAACACCTGCCCGTACTTGTCGACCAGGAAGTTGTAGC